>NZ_CALPDA010000009.1:0-137209 GCF_943193145.1 Adlercreutzia aquisgranensis
CAGGGGCCCCTCGGGGCCCCTTCGGCGTTTCCGGGGGCGGGCGGGCCCTCCCGCCGGCAGGCCCGCGCCCGCCGACCTAGCGAGGCTTGCGGTCTCGTCGGCGCGTCGTGCCGTCTCGCCGATATCTCATCTCTTTCCGCACCGCCCACCTTCACTGCTTTCAGCGGCTGATCCAGATGGCCGTTCGGGCCGTTTCGTCTGAAGTCGACTGCCTTTGCCGCTTTCGGATCTAGATGCAGATGTCCTTTTCTACGGACGCCCTTTAGGTTACAATGCTCCCATTTCTGAAACGAGGTACCAAGGGGGTATTATGAGGAAGAGGAAAAGGCTCGCAGCTCTGGCGATCGCAGCTGCCTTGACGTGCGCGCTGCCGTCTGTGGCCCACGCGCAGGAGGATAGCCTCGACGACTTCGCGCCGGAGGCATCGGTCGATTCGACGACGGCCGCCCTTTCCGAAGAGGACGATGCAGACGCCTCGGTTGAGGCGCTCGACGTTCAGGACGAGGGTTCGCAGGAGCCCGCGAAGCCCGAGGAGCCCGCCGCCCCTCTCCATAAGAGCACGTGGGCCGAGCAGGACGGCGTTTGGCGATACTTCGACGCTGACGGCAAGGTCATCGCCACGGCTGAGCCGGGCTTCATGGACGTGGCGGGAATGCGCTTCTACATCAACGCGTCCGGCAAGCCCGCATTCGATCAGTGGGTGCTTGCCGATGGGGCGTGGTACTGGATGAACGCCCAGGGCAATCCCGCTACGGGCTGGCAGCAGGTAAGCGGGAAATGGTACTTCCTGGACGGGTCCGGGAAGATGCAGACGGGCTGGGTGCGCCCGTCTGGGTCTACCTGGTACTGGCTCAAGCCGAGCGGTGCCATGGGCGAGGGATGGCTGCTCGACGGAGGCTCGTGGTACTACCTCAAGCCCGGCAGCGGCGCTATGGCCACGGGCTGGTACCTTGTCGACGGCGAGTGGAACTGGTCCAGCCCGAGCGGGAAGTGGCGTCCCAACGAGTGGGTGCGTCAGAACGGGCGCTGGTGGTACCGCTGGGCCGACGGCGATTATCCGACGAGCCGCAATGGCGTGCAGAAGATCGACGGGAATTACTACGCCTTCGATGACAACGGCTGGATGAGGACCGGCTGGTACTACGATGGAGCTCAGGGCAAGTGGCTTTACCTCAGCCCGGCTTTCGGAAGCGCGATGCGCGGCTGGGTCGCCATCGACGGGGAGTGGTTCTACCTTGACGATCGGTGCCAGTGGGTGCCGAACAGCTGGGAGTACGACGGCGGTACTTGGTGGCTGCGCTGGGCTACCGGCGGCTACGCGTCGGGCGGCTGGGAAAAGGTGGACGGGGATTGGTACCTGTTCGACGGACGTGGAGCCATGCTTACCGGTTGGCAGAAGGTCGGCGGCAGCTGGTACTATCTGCGCGAGTCGGGGCGGATGGCTACCGGATGGGTCGAGGTCAACGGCAAATGGTATTACCTGAATGGCGACGGGTCCATGCGTACCGGCTGGCTTTTCGACGGCGGCGAGTGGTACTTCCTTGACAGCAGCGGCGCCTGGAATCTGGAAGACCCCGAGATGACGGCTTACGCCCAGGGCTTCTCCAGCGCAACGAACTGGCTGATTCTCGTTGACACCGAGGAGAATCAGCTGGGCGTTTTCTACGGGTCCTATGGCAACTGGACGTGCGAATACCTTTGGCGTTGTTCGTGCGGTACCGCCTGGACGCCTACTCCCAAGGGTACCTACACGGTGACCGGTCACGGCTACTCGTTTGGGAGCAGCAGCTACACTTGCTACTACTACACCCAGTTCTGGGGCGACTACCTTATCCACTCCGTCATCTATTACAAGAACGGTACTGTAGAGGATGCGCTCGGCAGGGGGCTGTCCCAAGGTTGCGTCCGCTTGGAGATAGGCAATGCCAAGTGGGTCTACGACAACGTGCCCACCGGATCTAAGGTATACATCTACTAGCGCGAAGCGGGTTGCGTGGCGCGGATGCTTGCTCGTCTGTGGAGAAATGCCTTCGTTTGAGTGGCCAGCTGCTGCTTCTTCGAATCTGCACAGGCCCGACGGCTTATAATGTAAGGCTACGAGAAGCCTCCCGTTCCTTCGGATGTCTGGACGGAGCGGGAGGCTGGCTGTGTTTGCGGCTGCTCGCGCGGACACTTGAGACAACGGGGAGGCCCATGAACGTGCACATCTCGAAACGCAGCGCACTTCTGCTGCTGTTCGACGTCGTTGCGACCTACGCTGCCTATTGGCTGGCATCGCTTTTGACCGATCAGGTGTCCGCGGTGTTCTCCAGCAACGAGATTTACTTCATGCTGGGCATACTCGCGCTTTTCAACATCGCGAGCTTCACGGCGTTTCGCCTGTACAACAACTTATGGGAGTACGCGAGCATCGACGAGGCCCTGCAGATCGTCCTGGCGGTGCTGCTCTCCACCTTGGCCGGCGCCGTGTTCCTGTGGGTGATTGACGTCAGGCTGCCCATCCGGGTGTTCGTTGCCGCCGCCATCATCAGTGTTTTCGTCATGGGCGGCGCCCGTATGGCATGGCGCGTGCTGCGACGGAAGCGCCGCGCCTACAGCGGCTCGCCGGGCGATAGGCCGCGCACGCTTATCGTGGGGGCGGGGGAGACAGGCTCGCTTACCATCGACCGCATGCAGTCGAAGGACCCCAACATGCCGGGCTTGCCCGTGGTCGCCACCGACGACGACCCGTCCAAGCAGGGCATGCGCATACACGGTGTGAAGGTTGCAGGTACCAGCGACGATATCCTGTCGCTGGTCGACCGCTGCGCCATCGAGCAGATTGTGGTTGCCATTCCTTCCGCCACTACCGACGAGCGCCGTCGCATCTACGCCATCTGCACCGAGACGAACTGCAGTTTGAAGACGCTGCCCAACATCCGCGAGCTTCGCGTGGACGAGCTGGGTGACGTGGCCTTGCGCGACGTCGATGTGACCGATCTTCTGGGGCGCGACGAGATCGTGCTGGATACGCGCATCGCCTCGGGCTACATTTCCGGCGAGACGATTCTTGTCACCGGCGGCGGCGGCTCTATCGGAAGCGAGCTGAGCCGCCAGCTGGCCAAGGTGGCTCCGAAGCGCATCGTGCTCTTCGACATGTACGAGAACGACGTCTATATGCTTCGCCAGGAGCTCATCAGCACCTACAGCGATATCGAGGTTGACATAGAGATCGGCAACATCTGCGACAAAGAGCGCATTAACGAGGTGTTTGAGAAGTACCATCCGTCCGTGGTGTTCCATGCGGCCGCCCACAAGCACGTGCCGCTCATGGAGGTCTGCCCCCGGGAGGCGGTGCAGAACAACGTGTTCGGCACACTGAACGTGGTGCGGGCGTCGGATAGGTTCGGGGTGAACCGCTTCATCTTCATCTCTACGGACAAGGCGGTCAATCCCACCAGCGTCATGGGGGCGACCAAGCGAATGGGCGAGATGGTCATGCAGTACTACGCGCGCACTTCGAAGACCGTCTTCTCGGCGGTGCGCTTCGGCAACGTGCTTGGTAGCAACGGTAGCGTTATTCCCCTGTTCAAGCGTCAGATTGCCGCAGGGGGACCGGTAACCGTCACCCATCCGGATATTGAGCGGTTCTTCATGACCATCCCCGAGGCGGCCAGGCTCGTCGTACAAGCCGGGGGTATGGCCCGTGGCGGAGAGATCTTCATTCTGGATATGGGAGAGCCGGTGAAGATCTTGGATCTGGCGAAGAACCTCATCCGCCTTTCCGGCGCCAACGTCAACATCGAGTTCACCGGCCTTCGCGACGGGGAGAAGATGTACGAGGAGCTGCTGATGGACGAGGAGAGCACCATTCCCACGGACAACAGCTCCATCATGGTCTCCACCGGCCAGGAGATCAGCTACGACGAGGTGGCTGCCAAGCTTGACGAGCTGGAGCGCTCCATAGCCATGACCGATGCGGAGGCCATCGCCATCCTGGAGCAAGCCGTGCCGACGTACCACCATACGGTGAACCGCGCGTAATCCCGGCACCTGGGCCTGCGCGCGGTCCTTGCACGGAGTCGGCCGCTGCTCTCGAGAGCCTGCGATGTCTTGAGGACGGAACAGCCCGCCCCCGAAGCCGGTGCGAGACGGCTTCGGGGGCGGGCTGTTCCGTGCGTTGCGTCTCTGCGGCCGCGAGGGGCCGCAGGCAGCTTTAGGATTGCTGCTCTTCGTCGGTCTTCTTCTTGGGGCGACCGACGAGACGGGGGGAGTCGCGGTAGGCAATCACGTCGTCCAGGTCGAAAGCCCATGCGTTCCCGAATTTTCGCGCCCCCAGTTCTCCGCTGATAGCGAGCTGTCTCATGCGCGCGCTCGTAACCCCTGCGATTTTCGCAGCCTCTTTTGCGTCGACCATTTCACTCATGACAAACGCCTCTTTTCATCGAGTCATACGTCCGAACATTGGCTTTCGGAGAATGCGCTCGCAGCCTTCCCCTCGTGGACGGCCTGCATCTTCGCAGCCCTCGCTTCGGTGCCCCGGCTCCGTCAACGGCTTTCCTGGTGGGTAGTGTAGCGCAAAACCCGAGCGCGAAAGTCAGAAGTTGACTAAATGGCTCATAGTATTCGACGGGATAAAAGCACCTTACCCGGGGGCTATGATAACGCTGGGGCGCTGGCAGGATTTAATTCGTAGTAAAACTGTCATCTAAAAGAAAACGGGTGGCAATTGAATTGCCACCCGATAGTTTTGGTGGAGCATAGGGGGATCGAACCCCTGACCTCATGGCTGCCAGCCATGCGCTCTCCCAGCTGAGCTAATGCCCCGAAAAAATCGTGCGTCAGCTAGTATAGCGGAAACGAATCATCGGTCAAGGGGGAATTTTTGGAGAATTGGATAAATTTGCATCACCGTTGTCTCGCAGGGGGTGATGGGCGGCGCGGTTTTTTGCGATACTGGTAACGGCGCAGGGCGCTTGCGCGTGCGCCCGGTGCGTTCGGCGCCGACTAGGATATGAGGGTGCGCCGTCTGCGCTTGGCGGACGGCGCGCCCAACGGTATAATGCACAGTCCGCCGCGGGCCTTCGAGGCCGGATGGCGCCTTCGGGCGCCGCGCGGCCTCCTGCGATGAGAAACGGACGGTTATGGTGGCAATCTCGAGGGGCAATAGCGATGGCGCCCAGCGCGAGCTGCTGGATACGGCGGCCAAGGACGAGGTTGCCAGCGGCGCCGGTTGCCCGGTGAAGCTTGCCGTGTTCGATTTCGACGGCACCAGCATCCGCGGCAACTCGCCGGTGCTTCTGTGCCGTTACCTGGTAAAGCGCAAAATGCTGCGCAAGAGCGTGGTTTTGCGCATCCTGCTGTGGGGTCTTGCCTACAGCCTGCGGCTTCCCCAGAACGAGGCCTGGGTGCGCGGCTTGGTCTTCACGGCGTTCGAGGGGAAGCCCAAGGCGCAGGTGGACGAGTTTCTCTTCCGCTTCTACGACGAGGTGATTCGCGAGCGCTTTCACGCCCAGGCCGACGAGACCATGCGGCGTTACGGGAGCGAGGGCTGCGTGGTCATGGTGGTGAGCGCCACGTTCGAGCCCATCGTGCTGCGAGCTATGGAGCACCATCCTTTCGACTGCCAGATCTCGACGCGCATGCGGGTGGCGCCCGACGGGACGTACACCACGCAGGTGGACGGCGCCTGCATCGAGGGAGCCGAGAAGCTTGCGGCGATCCACCGTTTCGCCGACGCGCGCTACGGTGCGGGGAGATGGGTTCTGGAGGCCGCCTACGGGGACCACCATTCCGACCGCACCCTGCTTTCGGCCGCCCGCCATGCTTTTGCGGTCGATCCGGACCGTCCGCTGCGGCGCACCGCCGCCCGCTTCGGCTGGACCGTGCTCGACTGGTAGCCGTCCTTCGGGAGAATCGATCCATTGATAGGCAGCGAGTAGCAATTCAGGCGAGGCTGCCGTATACTAAGAGGATTATCGAAACTGCGCCCTTTGCGGGCGCTTGCCGACTGCAAGGAGGTTGGGACCATGCACGATATAGGGCCGAATACGCCGCCCAGCCAAAGCGACGAGTGCGGAAAGCCCGCAAACGATTACCTTGCCCGCGCCGTTGCCGCCCGCGCGGCGGGCAACGAGAGCCTGGGCCTGCTGCTGTACCTGACCGCCTTCGAGCGGGCTTGCGCGGGGAAGGACGGCGTTCCCGACGCCAACGCCATCACCGGCCTTCGGGAGGCGTGGCGCCTGGCATGCGCTTCGGGGGAGCGGTCCTTAGCCGAATACGCCTTCGAGCGCCTGGAGCCGTACCTGTCGGCCGAGGAGGCCGAGGAGTGCGCGGCTCAGCTGCAGGACCTGGCCCTTTCCAAACTGGAGGAGTTCGGGATCCATCGCGAGGATTTGCAGGAGATGGGCGAGCTCGTGAGCGGGCCGGCTCCGTCCGAGGCTTCCTCCGCGCCCGTTCCCACCCCGGGCATCCCCGGTGTGACGGGCATAGCGGTGGCGTCGGTGAGTGAGGACGGCGCCTTGTCCCTGCACGACCTGGTGGGCTCGATGATAGGCGAGATGCGTCAGAGCGCTCCCAGGAGTGCCGAGGAAGACGATGCGGAAGGGGAGCCGCCGCTTTCCTACAAGAATTTGGTGGGGTATGACCAGGCCGTCCGTCTGATGCGCGATTTCGGCGTGGGGCTTGGCAACGATGTGGAGTTTCGCCGGTTCGTCAAGCAGCTCAACGCCAGCCACGGCTTGGGCAGCGCCCCTGCCATCGATTCGTTTCTGTTCCGCTCGCCGGCCAGGGAGGACGCCCAGCGCTTCATGATGGCGACGCTGGGGGAGCTGGGCCTTCCCTGCGTGCGCATGAACATGGAAGAGAACGTGCAGGGCGTGCCGATGCTGTGCGTGTCGGCCATGACCCGGCGTCCGGGCAAGTTCAATCCCGCCCGCATGCTGGAGGGCCCCTGCGTGCTCATGCTGGAGGATTTGGACGAGTGGGTGTCTCCCGCATCCGATGCCCCGGTGGAGGATTTCGGCGGCTTTCTCATGGCCACGCTGTCCCATGGGGCGCGCGAGGCGCTGAATCTGATCCAAATGGCCGTGGACAACCCCGACGTGTACGTGCTCGCCAGCGCCTCCGACGCCTGCGAGATCGAGCCGTTCTTCTACGACATGCTGGAGCCGCTGACGGTGGTGGACATCGGCGTGCCCACCGAGCAGGAGCGCGCCGAGATCTGGGATGAGCTGGTGCGGGACCATCCCTCGCTGGGCGCCATCGATGCGAAAGAGGTGGTGCGCCTAACGGCCTCGCTTCCCCGCTACGACATCTACATGGCCACCCGGGAGGCCGTCGAGCAGTCCTATCGCGAAGGGCTGGTGTCCAGAAGCTACCGGCCGGTGGATGCTGGCAACCTGTTCGACAAGATAGCCGCCTACCAGCCTTTGGAGTCAAAGGAATACGGCGAGCTCGAGCAGGCGGTGCTGGAGGGCTTCCGGGCCGATATCGACGCCATCGAGGCGCTCATGGCCGAAGAGGAGGGTTGCGCGGAAGGGCCTTCGCCCGCCAATGCGTCTCCTGCGGTATCGGCTGACGGCGCGGGCGACTCGTCGCCGGCGCAGTAGCGCCGCTGCGGTTTCGCCACAGGCTCACGTCCCAGAAGGAGAGCTGCCTTAATGGATATAACGCGTCGAAGCGATTACGCGCTGCGGATCCTGCGCGCCGCATACCGCGCCCGCGGCGAATATCGCTCTGTTGCCCAGATTGCCGAGGAGGAGGGTGTGCCCTACGCATTCGCCCGGTCGATCCAGCACGACCTGGTGGCCTCTGGGCTGCTCGAGACCGCGCGTGGGGCGAAGGGGGGCACGGCCTTGGCCGTAGAGCCCTCCCAGGTCAGCATGCTTTCCGTTATCGAAGCCGTAGGCGGGTCGCTGTCCATGGCCCCTTGCGGCGGCGTGCCCTCCCATTGCGGTAAGCACGACCGCTGCGCGTTCCATGGGCTGTGGAAGGGGGCCGATTCCCTAATCAGGGACTATTTCTCCCGCATCACGCTTGCCGAGGTCCTGGAAGAGGGGTCGGACAACCAGGTTATCCTGGAGGCCCTGGGAAAGCAGGGCTAGGGTGGATACGCGCCGATCAACGCTGAAGCAGAAAGCGGCGGCCGTCGGCTCGGCCGATGAGACCTGGGATGCCGCGGTTGCGAAAGACGCCTTCGTCGAGAAGGTGCTCCTTCTTGGCGGCGCTGCCCGCCGTGTGCTTCCTTGGCGCTGGATCGACGACGCCTACGGGGTGCTGGTGTCGGAGGTGATGCTGCAGCAAACGCAGGTGGCCCGCGTGGACGGGCGATGGCAGCGCTTCATGGCCCGCTTCCCGACGGCAGACGCGCTTGCCTCCGCATCCGTGGCCGACGTGTTGGACGAGTGGCAGGGTCTGGGCTACAACCGCCGCGCCCTCAACCTGAAGCGCGCCGCCGAGGCGTGCGCGCGCGACCTGGGCGGCCGGGTGCCCGAGTCCTACGAGGAACTGCTCGCGCTTCCGGGCGTGGGTCCTGCGACGGCCGCTGGGGTGGTCGCCTTCGCCTACGACAAGCCGGCGGTCTACCTGGAGACGAACGTGAGGACGGTGTTTCTCCACGAGCTGTTCCCCGACGAAGAGGGAGTACGCGACGACCGGATCAGGCCGCTTGTGGCAGCTAGCTGCCCGAGTGCGGGCGTGCGGGAGTGGTACTACGCGCTCCTTGATTACGGGGCGCAGCTGAAATCCCAGGTGGGCAACGCTTCGCGCCGCAGCGCCCACTATGTGCGGCAGTCGTCCTTCGAGGGGTCCCGGCGGCAGAAGCGGGCGTTTCTGGTGCGCGAAGTGCTGGCCGACCCGACGGCGGAGGCGAGCGCCGCGAAGGGGCTCCTGGACGATTTCGAGCGCGCCCGCGGGCGCGATGCGGTGACCGACGACGAGTTCTGGTCCATCGTGGGCGAGCTTGCGGCCGAGGGGTTCTTCGCCGGCAGCAGCGCCGAGCTGTGGAAGCGCGGGTAGCCATGGGGATCGTCGAGCTGTTCCTGGTGGCCGCAGGTCTTTCCATGGATGCGTTTGCCGTGTCGGTGTGCAAGGGGCTGTGCATGCGGACGCTTCGGTGGGGGCAGGCTGTGGTCATAGCCGCCTTCTTTGGGCTGTTCCAGGCGCTGATGCCCGTTGCGGGGTGGTTGCTGGGGACGCAGTTCAGCCAGTTCGTGGAGCCGGTGGACCACTGGATAGCCTTCGTGCTTTTGGGGCTCATCGGCGCGAAAATGGTCTGGGACGGGCTGCATGGTTCTGACGAGGGCCGGGCCTGCCCGGTTGATCAGCGCCTTGATTTGGGGGAGCTTACGCTGTTGGCCGTGGCCACCAGCATCGACGCGCTGGCCGTGGGCATCACCTTCGCGTTCCTGGGTGTGGACGTTGCGCCGGCCGCGGCGCTTATAGGCGTCGTCACGTTTTTCCTATCGCTTGCCGGTGTGGGGATAGGGCACGCCTTCGGCCGCCGCTTCGAGCGTGCGGCCACGGTGGCCGGGGGAACGGCGCTGATACTTATAGGGTTCAAGATACTGCTCGAGCATCTGGGCGTTCTGTAGCAAGGTGGCGACGAAGAGAGAGCGAGGCGGCAAGGCTATGGCGGCAATCGAGGAAGAGGGGCCGATGTTCGCGTTCCTAGGCCCGTACGGCACGTACTCGGACGAGGCGGTGCGCATGTTCGCATCCCGCATGGGCATAAGCGACCCGGTGACGCTGCCGTGCGCGTCCTTCGACGAGGTGTTCGACTGCATCGATCGCGGCAAGTGCGAGTACGGGGTGGTTGCCAAGGAGAACGCACTGGAAGGGCCCGTGACGGCCACGCTCGACAACTTCTCGCTAAAGAGCAACGCCACCATTTTGGGCGAGGCGGTGCTCGACATCCACCACTGCCTGCTTACGGCTGCGGGCGCTCCGCTGGACCAGGTGAGCAGCGTGGCCTCCCACAGCCAGGGCATCGCCCAGTGCCGGCGCTTCCTGGCCGAGCGCCTGCCCGGGCGCAGCTTCGTCACCACGGCCTCCACGGCCGACAGCGCGCGCATGGCCGCAGGCGACCCTACGGTCGCGGCCATTGCCAACGCCTTCGCCGCAAAGCTCTACGGAGCCGAGGTGCGGGCCACCGAGATTGAGGATCACCTGGGAAACCAGACGGTCTTCAACCTGATAGCCCGCCAGGGGCATGCGCCCGTCTTCTCCGGCGACACCATGAAGACCAGCGTGGCGCTGTTCATGCACCAGGACCGGCCGGGCACCTTGAACATGATCTTGTCGGAGTTCGCCTACGCCGGTCTCAACCTCACGCTCATCCAATCCCGGCCCACCAAGCAATCGTTGGGGGACTACATGTTCTTCGTGGAGTTCCAGGGCACCGTGCTCGACCTTCCCATTCAGCAGGCGCTCAACTGCCTGCGCCTGAAGCTTCGGGAAGTGAAGGTTATCGGGTCCTATCCTGTACTCGATGGCGAGCGGAACGCCGGCTGACGCTCCCCGCCGTTCGCTCGGGAGAGTGGAATTGTTACGCTGGTCTGCGAAGGTAACATTATTCAACCGCTTGTCCGAATTATCAGTCGTTCGCGCTTTCGCCCTCGAAGAAGCGCGCGCTGGTATGGAAAATAGCCAAAGTTGTGTAAAAGACGAGATGCACCTTAAGGAGGTGTGCACATGGGAACAGAGGCCACCGTATCTGAGTTTCAGGGAATGCTTTCAGCGCGTGGTGTGTCGCGCCGCGATTTCATGAAGCTGTGCGGAGCCATCGCCGCCGCTGCCGGGCTGTCCGAGCTGGCTGCGCCGCGTGTCGCCCAGGCCATCGAAGCGTCGGTGATCGGAGCGACGTCGGGTAACTTGTACCCTGTCATTTGGATCGAGGGCGCTTCGTGCACCGGCTGCACCGAGGCGTTCGCCCAGATGGAGACGCCCGACGCGGGCACCGTGGTGCTGGACATGATCTCCCTGAACTACTCGGAGACCCTCTCTGCCGCCGCCGGCTACTCCATGGAGGAAGCCAAGGAGCAGACCATTGCCGCAGGAAACTACATCCTGGTCTATGAGGGAGCCGTGCTCCTGGGCTGGAACGGCGAGGCGCTGCGCGTAGCCGACAAGCCCGGCACCGACCATCTGGTCGAGGCCGCCGAGAATGCTACGGCCGTGGTCGCCCTGGGCTCCTGCGCCGTCAACGGCGGGTGGTGCGCGGCCCATCCGAACGCTGCCAACGCTATGGGCGTGCAGCAGTACCTGAAGGACAACGGCGTGGACGTGCCCGTCGTCAACATCCCGGGCTGCCCCGCCAACCCCGAGTGGCTCATGTCGGTGCTGGTGGACGTCGTGCTCATGAAGGACCCCACGCTGCTTTTGGCGCGCCTGAACGGCATGAACATGCCCGAGGACATCTTCGGACAGACCATCCACGACAACTGCGAGCGCCGCGGCCATTTCGAGAACGGCGAGTTCGTCTATCAGTTCGGCACCGAGGAAGAGGCCAAGGGCTACTGCCTGTATCCCATGGGCTGCCGCGGTCCTCAGACGAAGGCCAACTGCGGCATCACCATGTACAACGATCGCCGCAGCTGGTGCGTCCAGGCCGGTTCCCCCTGCTTGGGCTGCTGCGAGGCCAACCCCATGAACCCGGGCCAGAACTGGGTCGAGGTGAACACGCCCTTCTACAAGCGCCATCGCGACCTGCGCATCGGCGACTGGATGATCCAACCCGGCACCATCGCCCTGGGCATCACCGGCCTTCTGGCCGCCGCCCTGGTGGTGCACGGCTTCGGCATGAAGGCCTCGGGACGCATGGACGGCGGCGCCGACTTCGAGAAGGTCCGCGCCTGGGATAAGAAGCATCCTGACAAGTCCATCGGCCAGTACGACAACGGCAAATCCGGCAAGTAGGAAGGGAGGCAAGCTTACATGACTCGTTCTATCATCGATCCGATCACTCGTATCGAGGGCCATCTCCGCGTTGAGATGGAGGTAACCAACGGCGTCGTCTCCGACGCTTGGGTCTCCGGCGGCTGCTTCCGCGGCATGGAGCTGTGCGTGACCGACCGCACGCCCGAGGACGCTGCCCAGATCGTGCAGCGCATCTGCGGCGTGTGCCCGACGTCCCACGCCCATGCGTCCTCCATCGCCACCGAGAAGGCCTACGGCATCACCATCTCGAACAACGCGCGCATCATCCGCAACCTCATGGAGGGCGCGCAGTTCCTGCACAGCCATATTCTGTGGCTGTACAACCTGGCGGCCCTCGACTACGTGAACCCGCTCAACGCCCTGAAGGCCGACGTTGCCGACACCTACGCCCTGGCCGAGGCCGCGGGCACGTCGGCCAACACCGACTTCGGCGCCCTCAAGGAGAAGCTGGCGGCCTTCGCCGCCAACGGGCAGCTGTCCATCTTCTCCGGCAACTGGTTCGACGCCGATGACGGTACCGCCTTCAAGCTGCCTCCCGAGGCCGACCTCATCTGCACGGCCCACTACCTGGAGGCCCTGAAGATGCAGGCCAGGGCCTCGCAGATCTCGGGCATTCTGGGCGGCAAGATGCCCCACATGGTCACGCTGATCCCTGGCGGCACCGCCTTCGTCCCCACCGAGCAGAAGCTCGACGACCTGAACGCCCTCGTCAACGAGCTCTACGACTGGATTGCCACCACGGTGGTGCCGGACACGCTGGTGCTGGCCGAGTACTACCCGGAGGCTTTGGAGTTCGGCAAGGGCTGCGGCCGCTACATCGCCTGGGGCGTCTTCGAGCGCCCGAGCATGGAGTACGCCGACCGCTACCTGCCCATGGCCGTGCTCGACGAGCAACTCAACGTCTCCGACGTGGACGAGCACAAGATCACCGAGTACATGGGCCGTTCCTGGTACAAGGGCTCCGAGACCTACAGCTCGCCGTACTTCGTCACCGAGCCGGAGTTCACCAGCTACGACGTGGAGGACCGCTACACCTGGGTGAAGTGCCCGGCCTACGAGGGCAAGCCCTACGAGGCCGGCGGACTGGCTCGCGTGCTGGCCGCTTACCAGCGCCAGGTGCCCTTCATCGTTGACGCCGTGAACGACATGCAGAAGGCCCTGGGCATCCCCGGCCAGATCGCCCCGCTGCAGTCCACCCTGGGCCGTACCGCCGTCCGCCAGATCGAGACCCTCTACATTGCGGGCCTCATGAAGGAATGGGTGGTGGAGCTGACCGAGGCCATCAAGGGCGGCGATTCCGAGTACTTCCGCACCCCCAGCACCATTACCGGTGCAGGCACGGGTCTGTGGGAGGCTCCGCGCGGCGCGCTCTACCACAGCGAAGAGGTGAAGGACGGCAAGATCACGGGCTACCAGATCATCATCCCCTCCACCTGGAACCTGGCTCCCATCAACGAGAACGGCGAACACGGCCCCATGGAGCAGGGTCTGATCGGCTGCCCCGTGGGCACCATCGACAAGCCCATCAACGCGCTGCGCACCGTCCACAGCTTCGACCCCTGCACGGCTTGCGCGGTCCATATCACCGAGCCTGCCACGGGCAAGCACTTCGAAACCGTCACGAGCCCTTGGGGGGTGAAGTAAGATGGCCCACTTGGCACACTACCGCGAGGCGCATCCTCTGGCCTTCGTCATCACGCACTGGATCAACCTTGTGGCCATGATCTTGCTGATCGTCACCGGTTTCTGCATCCACTTCCCGTTCTGGCCCTATTTCATGGGCATCGCCCGCGGCGTGCACGTGTTCTTCGGCTTCGTGCTGTTCATCAACTGCGTCGTGCGCGTGGTCATGGCCTTCTTCGTGAAGTCGGCACCTACGGGCGGCACCCGCGAGCAGGTGCTGGACTACAAGACCTGGCTGCCGCAGGCCGACAACCGCCATCAGGCCGGCGCCTGGATCAAGTACTACCTGTTCCTGAAGAAGGACCACCCGCTGGGAGCGAAGCTGGGCGTGCCCCAGAAGATCAGCTACCTGGCTATCCCGGTGCTCATCGTCGTCATGTTCTACACTGGCCTGTGCCTGTGGGCTCCTACGATGAACGTGGGCTTCTTCGAGGCTGGCACGAACCTGGTGGGCGGCCTCATGAGCATGCGCATCATCCACTACTTCATGATGTACGTGTTCATTTGCTTCATGCTCATCCACATGTACCTTGCCAACATCGAGGGAATCTCCCCGACGTTGCTCATGTTCTTCCATAAGGAGCATGGCGGCCTGGTCTACAGCCCTGAGAAGCATAACATCGTGGGCGAGGACGACCTGGGTCACGGCGCTTCCCACAAGTAAGCGGCTGGCTCTCTAGTCTTCTACGAGCGGTCCCTGGAAAACCGGGGGCCGCTTGCTTTTTCCTACACGTCCTCCCCATGGCTCACCCCTATAATGAGCTGAAACGAAGGAGATGAGCTATGGCGGAATTGACTGACGAACAGATTGCCCGGGAGGATGAGTTTCTTTCGGGCATGCCTCGCGTGAATCTCGGCGCGCTTTTCCTGCCCCCGGTGTGGGGCGCCGCCCATGGGCTTTGGGTGGCCATCCTGTTCTATCCCTTATGGCTTGTGGCCGATAATTGCTTCTACGGCGCTTTCGCCAATCCCTCGCCGCTTTCCATAGGCCTTGCGCTGATCGTGCTCGTATCGCTGGTGGCTGCGACGGTTGTGTTCGCTGTTTTGGGACAGCCTTTTGCGGCTCATTGGTCGGCGGCGCGGGGCGTGACCAAGGAGCAGTATTTGAGGCGACAACGGGTTTGGGCTGTGGTCAGCATTATCGTGGGGGTTGCGATGGTTGCGGCTGCCACCTACTATAATCTGGAGATTCGCCCGACCCTTCCGGAGCTGTAATGGGAGGCTCTGCGAAGTCCATAGCCGTTATGTGCGTGGGAAACAAGCTGATGCTTGACGACGGTGTGGGACCGGCGGTCTACGATGCGTTGGTGGAGCGCTACGAGGTGCCAAAGAACGTGAGCCTGTTCGATTTGGGGTGCCTGACCTTGGGGCATATCGACGCCGTACGCGATTTCGACGTCATCATCACCGTGGATGCCGTGGACGGCACCGACACCGCGCCCGGTACGGTGTTTCGCTTCGAGCCCGACGCCATGGCCCGCCACAGTGGCGCCACGGCGTCGCTGCATGATTTGAAGCTGGTGGACCTCTTCGACACAGCGGCGCTGCTGGGCTACGAGTGCGAGGGCTTGTGCTTGGGCATGCAGGTGGCCAACGCTTCGCCTTCCGAGCTGTGCATCGGTCTCACGCCGCCGGTTGCGGCGTCATTGGATTTGCTGGTGGAAACCGTGGCCGGGGAGCTGGCCCGACTGGGCAGCCCCCTGCGTCCTCGGGAGTGCGCGCCGGCCTAGGTGCTACTTCAGGCCCAGTAGCACGCCGCCGTCCACGACGATGATCTGGCCCTGGGTGTAGCGGCAGGCGTCGCTTGACAGGTATACCACCGCACCGGTGAGATCTTCTGCCTGCCCCATGCGCCGCTGCGGAATCTTCGCGGCGATGTTGTCCACGTAGTCCTGGGGCATGTTGGCGCCCATGCCCAGATACATCTGGCCCGGGGCGATTCCGTTCACATAGATGCCGTGCTGCGACCAGGCCAAGGCCTGGCATTGCGTCATCATGGCCTCGGCGGCCTTCGTGATGGAGTAGATGGGGCTGGTGTCCGTAGCGCGGAACGACATGACCGAGCAGATGTTGACGATATGGCCGCCATGCTCGCGCATCCAGTCGCGCACCACGTACTGGGACAGGAAGTAGGGCCCCTTCACGTTGGCGTCCATGCAGGTATCGAAGGATTCGGGCGTCAGGTCGTCTACCGACTCGCCGATGAGCTGCGCGGCGTTGTTGACCAGGATATCAATGGAGCCGAAGTCCGCGAGCACCTGCTTGGCGGCCGCATCGAGGGCGGAGATGTCGGCCATGTCGACCGCGTAGCCGCGCACCGTGCGGCCGGTTTCGGCGGCGATGTGGGCGCAGGCCTCGTCGATGACGGCCTTGTTGCGGGCAAGGATGGCGATGTCGGCCCCAGCTTGGGCAAGGCCTAGGGCCATGTCGAGTCCTAGCCCGCGTGACCCTCCGGTGACGATGGCGGTTTTCCCCGACAAGTCGAACGAGACCATGGCAATCCCTCCTGTCTGCGCGGCACGATTGCCGCGTCGGCTGGCGTAAGTCGTACATACGAGAGTATAGACCATGACCGTCGCCGCAGTAGCGCCGAACATGCTGTCGAGGGGAGAATCGCAGGGAATGTGCCAGTCGGAATCATTGCTGCTAAATCCTACTAAACCCTAGGTTAAAAGTGGAAATACTGTCATTTTTCGTGGGGGGGGGGGGCGACATATCGTATCAGTGCCTTTGTGAGCTGTACTATAATTGGGATACGAGAAAGGGTTCTTGTCGTGATGGGGGCAAGATGAGAGTTTACAGCCGAACAACGTTTCGATGACGGTTCGGCAAAGAGGACGTTGTTGTTTGGGGGATAGAATGGCTAGGGAACACTTCTACACCCGGCTTCGGCAATGTTGCGCGATCGTGCTTTCGGTCGCTTTGTGCATGCTGCTGGTGCCGCCGATCCGGGAACAGGCCCATGCGGTGGACGGATTGACGCAAGAGCAGCTGGCACCCCATGTGGTGCAGGGCACGAACCCGGACAACACAGTTGTGAACCTGTTCGACTACACCACGGGGAAGACCGGGGCCACCGCCGATTTTGCGGGCACCGACACGGTGGGGGATACCGGCAGCGCAACCCCGTACAAGAATTTCGAAACCTGGCTCACGGGCGACGATAACATCAACAAGGGCCGGTTGCTCACCTTCGGCGACGGCATGCGTCACATGGGCTACTGGAACCAGGGGCTCGTGGCTAGCTATAACGATTATATTGCTGATGGCGTGGTGAATACCGACAAGGACGCTTTCGCGAACGCGCATCCGGGGATGCAGGGTATAGTCGAGGAGGTTCTCCTAGACGGATTTCCTGTCATTAGCGCTGATGTGGACAGCGGATACAATGCAAACCCAGAAGTCTACAGCAACGCTAAGGGCAGCTCTAAGTGGAGCAAGAATCAAATGATTTACGGCAACGCGGGACCTCTTTACGAGAAAAGCCTGGCTAACACCATAGGGAATAGCAAGGTCGATCCCGTGCTTGCGTGGAATGTTGGTCGCGCGGTGCAGGCGCAGGCTGTTTATCTTGCCGCCAACCCAGGGGGTTCCTACGACTTCTCGAAATTCCCGACGAGTGAAGGTGGTGCTGCGTCCTACACCAAAGCGCAGTTTGAAAACCAATCTGACTTTCTGGGGGTCGACTGGGCGAACGGTTATAGTTTGGACGAAAGCATCCGCTCGCTTCGGTACCTGTTCGACCTAGAAATGGACGCCCCTGGCAAGGTCAGTTCCTACAAGAACGTCACCGGGTTGTTCCGAATGGACGACGAAGGTTATTACTGCTATAACATGCGCGACAACTTTGCCGAGTTCGTTCTGGACAAGGAATACGACGAAGAGGGCAATCTGGTAAGCGACGGCCACTTCGTACTCTACGACGCCGCGGCTGGCTATCGGACCGATGCATCCGACGATGCGCCGCCGGAGCAGAAAATCGGCGGCTTCTTCCCCTTCAACTCCGCAAGTAAGGCGTTCAAGCTCGTCGATGGGAAGCTGGTGAACAACCTCGACGCGAACAACAGCAAGGGCGAACAGAAGAAGCATGGCGTAGAGAACGACGAGCCGGTCAACCACCACTTGGGCATGACCGTGGAGACCTCCTTCCGCCAGCCGGTGGACGGTATGGTGGGCGGCGACCCCATGGTGTTCCAGTTCGCCGGAGACGACGACGTGTGGGTGTTCGTGGACGACGTGCTGGTGCTGGACATGGGCGGCATCCATTCCGAGGTGTACGGCACCATCGACTTCTCCACGGGCGAGGTGTACGTGGGCCCCTCCTACGTAACCGGCGGCATCCCCGACGACCCCAAGGCCAATGCAGCCATCAAGACCACCCTGCGTGACCAGTTCGAGGCGGCGGGCCACGCGGGTGACGACCGCTGGAACGGCGACACCTTCGCTTCGAACACCAGTCATACGCTGAAGATGTTCTACTTGGAGCGGGGCAACTACGACTCGTCCATCGCTCTGCGCTTCAACCTGCAGCCGACCATGTACCAACAGATCTACAAGGTGGACCAGTACGGCGATCCAGCGCCGGGCGCCCAGTTCGAGCTGTATGCCGCCCGCCCCATTGACGGATCGGTGCCTACGATCGACAACAGCGGTTCCTATACCCTCGACGACGTGGAGGTGGTTGATGCGGGACGTCCGTTGACTCGGCTTGTGACCGGCGAGGACGGCGTGGCCCGCTTCGAGGATCCCTTGGCGAACATTCGCGACAGTGCGGCCTTGGAGCCGTTCAACTTTTCCGACCGCTACAACCCGGATACCGGCGAGGGTTTGCTCTACATCCTGCGCGAGACCCAGGCACCTGAGGGCTACAAGTCGCTGCCCCAGGACCTATTGCTGCGCTTCGAGCCGCAGTACACCATGCTGGTGGTGAACAACCGTTACCAGACCGGCGCGTACTCCAGTTTCGTCAGCCATATTACCGGAAACCCCGGATCGGTTTACTACGGTCAGATTGGCGAAGACGGGGGACTGGTGACCAGGATACCGGGTACGGACTCGGTGCCCGTTGATGTGCAGCGCTACGGGCTGGTTGTTGCCGTACCTATGCTCAAGGAGGTGTCGGACGGCAAGACCGAATGGATGCCGCTCTACGGCAGCAACCTCTACGGCTTCAGCGCCATCCGCTTCGATGAGGCGCGGGATACCGATTACGAGAACCTGCGGCTGCAGGCCCGCATGGCATCGCTGCGCGGCGCACTCATGCAGGCCTCGGCGGCGGACCGGGCATCCGTGACAGGCTCTCATGCTAATGGCTGGTACCTGGAATGGGATAAGGACGACCAGCGGTTGACGGGCTATCTGGAGAATCTTCCCGGTCGTGCCGACCGCTACATCCTTCAGAACCCCGAGACCGGCGACATGCGCAACTTCTACGCTGTGATCAAGCCCGACGAGCTGGCGAAGGCTTTGGGCATCACCCGAGCCCAGCTGAACGCCATGAGTTCGGCCGAGCGCTACGAGGCCCTGGGCACCAAAGTAAGCGAAGCGCTCGAGGCCGACGGCGGCGAATGGGGCGACAACTGCATGGCCATTGTGGACGCCATCAACCCCCAGCCCGACAATTACAAGGACCGGGGCTACTGTCCGCTGGACATCCAGGCGTTCGTCCGCGATTTCCGCTCCCGCATCTATATTCCCAACGAACAGCGCCAGTTGCGCGTGATGAAGGTTGATCAGAACGGCAACTACCGCGACGGCGCCGTGTTCGCGCTGTACGACTCCTATGAGGCGGCCCAGGAGAACGACCCGTCCAAGGCAATGTCCGTGGGCGAGACCGCCTCGACATCGGGCAGCAAGGGCCTGCTGCTGTTCGAGCCTCACGAGGGGCATGTGGAGTATGGCGGTGCAGCGGGCGGACACGTAGCCGGTTACGCTGACATGGCCTGGCCCGACAAGGTGGACGGCGAGCAGGCCGCCACGTACTGGCTGCGCGAGGTGAGCGCTCCCGAGGGATGCCAGGCGAACCCGGCCATCATCCAGGTGAAGGTGGGCGCCTACTCCATCTATGCTGACGCGGGCGAGGAGGACGACGGCGTGAAGGTGATGGCGGGCGTGGGAAAGCTCGCCCAGACCATGATCAAGTACGCCTCTGACGGCGACGTGAACGTCACCTTGCGCGACATCACGGCATACGCCCAGCATCAGGATTCTGGAACGTTCGAGGTCGCCGGCTGGGAGGACACGGAGCTGCCCTATACGGACCAGAACGTGGTCAAGCGTACCATGGACCTGCATTACGGCATGAACGCGGTGGTTGACTACGGGCTTTCCGACGAGGACGGCGGCAGGAACTACCAGCCCTTCTTCGTGTCCGATACGGGCTTCATTCGCGCCCGGGTGCAGCAGAACCTGCATGCCCACGACGATCCGGGCGATCCGCATTACTCTACCGCCGAGCGCGACGATCTGGGCGATATGGACATCACGGGCCTGTTCTCGCTCATCAACACCGTGGTGGTGACCAACCAGGACGACTCTCTGCCGCCTGCCGGTACCTTGGCCCTATCGAAGCTGGTGGAGGGCGATGGCCTTACCGATGAGGACTACCGTCGCAACTATCACTTCGAGCTGCGGCTGCATGACGCAGACGGCAACGAGCTCGCCGATTCGTTCTACTACTACGGGCGCAACCGCACCGGCTACGTGAAGAGCGGCGATATTTTGCCCCTTGCCCACGAGGACGAGCTGCGCATTCTGGGCGTTCCCGAGGGCACGTTGTACTCTGTCGTCGAGCAGGAGGCCAATGAGGAGGGGTGGTACACCAAGCCACAGGCCGGCAAATTCGAAGGCGTGGTCTCCGGAAATACCGTCCACCGTCTGTCGTTCAAGAACGTTAAGGGTGTGCGGCCCCCCGACCCGCAAATCGCCATCGTGAAGGAGCAGGCGGTTGGTGAGGGCGCCTTCACCAAGGACACGCTGGACGTTGCGGGCGAAGACACGGTGACCTACCGGCTGACCGTGACGAACACCGGGGAAGGCCTGGCCGACGACGTGGTGGTGGCCGATCCGGTTCCCGAGGGGCTGCTCTACGTGGAGGGCTCTGCAAGCGATGGGGGCGTCTACGAGGACGGCACCATCACCTGGGAGCTGGGCGACCTGGCGGCGGGGGCATCCAAGTCCGTCACCTTCAAAGCCACGGTCCCCGTGGTGGAAGGCGAGCGGTCGTGGACCAACGGTGCTTCGGTGTCCTACTTCGACAACGATGGGGAGCGAACCGATCCTCTGGAGTCGAACAAGGTGACCATCAGGACCGACGGAACCGACGACCCGGACAATCCGGACGACCCGGACGACCCGGACGACCCGGACGACCCGTTCGTCCCCGAAGACCCCGGCGACTTCGACGACCCCACGGGTCCCAAGCCGCTGCCCGACCCGGACCAGAAGTCGCCTACGGGCAAGCTGTCGGATGCCCTGGTGCAGGCGGGCGACATGCTGCCCATGGCCGCCCTTAGCCTTGTTACGGCGCTGCTTGCGGTCGCCTTGGTGGTTGTGGGACGCAAGGCCTTCGGCAAGCGCTAGCCGGCAACCCTTTGGCGCGCCTGCGGAAGGCGCGGATAGGAAAGAGCGGCCGCCCAGATGGTCGGGCGGCCGCTTTCGTGTGGGTTCGGCTGAAGCGCGGGGCGAAGGGGCTACTCTTCGTCTTCGTCCTCGCCGTGGTCGTTGCCGTGATCGTGCTCACCGATGTCGCTTACGGGCGGTTCGAGGCCTTCGATGACGAGGTCGTTCTTCTGCGCGTAATCCCATAGGGCTGCATGGATGGCTTCCTCGGCCAGAAGCGAGCAGTGCACCTTGACCGGCGGCAGCCCGCCGAGGGCCTCCATGACCGCCTTGTTGGTGACCTGCAGGGCCTCTTGGACGGTCTTGCCCTTCACGAGTTCTGTGGCCATGGAGCTGGTGGCGATGGCCGCTCCGCAGCCGAAGGTCTTGAACTTGGCGTCGCGGATGACGCCGTCGTCGCTGATGTCCAGGTACACGCGCATGATGTCGCCGCACACCGCGTTTCCCACGGTGCCGCAGCCGCTGGGGTCGTCAAGCTCTCCCACGTTGCGCGGGTTCGAGAAGTGGTCCAGCACTTTCTCGGAGTAGTTCATAGCCATTGGCGTTCCTTTCCAAAGGGGTTGAGGGGCGGTTTTTCGGGGGGGGGCTAGCTCAGAAGCGACGGGACCTTGCCGTGGCGGAAATCCTCGTACAAGGGGCTCATCATGCGCAGGTTCGCAATGACCCCCACGAGCTCGTCTACGGCGAAGTCCACATCGGATGCCGTGGTGTCGCGGCCGAGGGTCATGCGAAGCGATCCGTGGGCCACCTCGTGGGGCAGCCCGATGGCGAGCAGCACGTGGCTGGGGTCGAGGGAGCCCGACGTGCAGGCGCTGCCCGACGAGATGCAGATGCCGCGGGCGGCCAGCTGCAGGAGCATGCCCTCTCCTTCGATGAACTCGAAGGAGACGTTCACGTTGTTTGCAAGGCGACTACGCGGGCTGCCGTTGAGCCGCGCATGGGGGATCTCGGCCAGGATGCGCTCGATGGCATGGTCGCGCAGCTCGACCATGCGGCTGCGCTCTTGGTCAAGCTCAGATGCGGCGAGCTGAGCGGCCTTGGCGAATCCGACGATGCCGGGCACGTTTTCCGTGGTAGCGCGCTTGCCGCGTTCCTGCTGGCCGCCGTCTATGAGGTTGTCGACCTTGACGCCCTTGCGGATGTAGAGCAAGCCTGCGCCCTTGGGGCCGCCGATCTTGTGGGCCGAGGCGCTCAGCAGGTCCACGCCCAGGCCGTTCACGTCCAAGGGCTCGTGGCAGAAGGCCTGCACGGCGTCGGTGTGAAAGATAACGCCGTGCTCGCGGGCGATAGAGGCCAGCTGCGCTATAGGCTGGATGGTGCCGATTTCGTTGTTCGCCGCCATGATGGAGGCCAGCACGGTGTCAGGACGGATGGCTGCTCGGAAGTCCTCGGGACTCACCATGCCGTCCTTGTCGACGGGCAGGTAGGTGACCTCGAAGCCGTCCTTCTCCAGCGCCTGGCAGGCATGGAGCACGGCGTGGTGCTCGATGGCGCTGGTGATGATGTGGTGTCCTTTGTCGCGGTTGGCATGGGCAACGCCCTTGATGGCCCAGTTGTCCGCTTCGGAGCCGCCGCTGGTGAAGAACACCTCCCGAGGTTTGGCGCCTAGGATATCGGCCAGCGTGGCGCGGGCCTCGGCCACGGCGTCGCTTGCGCGCTGGCCGAGCGGGTAGATGGAGCTGGGATTGCCGAACTGCTCCGAGAAGTAGGGCAGCATGGCTTTGAGCACCTCGGGACGAACGGGGGTGGTTGAGGCGTTGTCCAGGTAGACGGTTCTGCTCATCGCGGGTCCTTTCAAGTTTCTGCGGTGTCTCGGCGCGTTTCCCCGGCCAAGTACGCATAACGGTTATAAACCTAGTATAGCACTAGGTTTATAAATAAACCTATGAAACTTGTAGGGATTAAGAGGGGAAGGGTAAGCAGTCTTGCTAGCCCTACGACTGATGTTCGACGAGGCTCATCAGCTCTTGCTTCGAATGGACCCCTGTTTTGGCGTAGATGCGCTTGATGTGGGCCCAGGTGGTGTTGTCCGAAATGACGAGCGTGTCGGAGATGTACTTGGCCGATCGCCCGCGGGCAAGGTAGCCCAGTATCTCCCTCTCGCGCTTCGTGAGGCCGTAGCGCTCGGCGATGTCGTCGACCCCCGTTGCGAGCATGTCGTCGACGGTCTGCGCGGAGGGGGCCTCCTTCTCGTCGCCGTCGGCAGGCTGCTGCTGAGCGGACTCGGCCTGCTGGACGGCGGAGGAGGCGCGGGGCTTCTTGAGGACCATGATGAGGGCTGCGGCCAAGGGGTAGATCGCCGCGAAGGCGAGCAGCGTCAGGAGCGAAAGGCCGTAGTCGGCGCTTAGGGTGCGCAGCAGTCCTCCCAAGCCCAGCCCGATGATGAGGAACAGGCTTGAGCCGCCGAAGTAGACGCTGGACAGGGCGTAGCCGGACACGTCGAGCGCTCGGGCGCGGTCCACTATGAACAGCAGGAACACCATGCCGCAGACGTCGTAGCACGTGATCATGACCAAGCCCGCAAGTCCGCCGAGGGCATGGCCCAGAAAGGGAAGCAGGGACAGGATGACGAGCATGGCGGGAAGGCTGCCCTTGTAGACGGCCGTGGGGTCGGGACGACGGATGGTGAGGCCTGCGACGAGGGCGGTGATGATGGTGGCGGCGACGAGGGGCATCCACATGCTCACGTCGCCCACCAGATGCTCGGATTGCGACCCCAGCACGGCGGTATGGAGTATGCCCACGACGCCGACCAGGACGAAGAGGCACAGGTACGACTGGGCGAGCATGAGCTTGTCGGTACGCGAGCGGGGCAGCAGATCATCGTTGGCGGGGAAGGACACGCGCCTTTTCAGCCAGCCGAGCAACAGAGCGGACAGGGAGATGGCGGCGATGGAGAGCAGCGACGAACCCAGAGGCCCCAGTAAGGGGAGCAGCGAGG
Organism: Adlercreutzia aquisgranensis; assembly: GCF_943193145.1. Classification (NCBI taxonomy): domain Bacteria; kingdom Bacillati; phylum Actinomycetota; class Coriobacteriia; order Eggerthellales; family Eggerthellaceae; genus Adlercreutzia; species Adlercreutzia aquisgranensis. Next base: position 24,161 of record NZ_CALPDA010000009.1, read on the forward strand.
AGAGGACGCACTGGATCGCCAAGCCGCCGACGATCTGGCCGACGGCGCAGCGGCTGTCAGCTTCGGCGATGAACAGCTCGAGCCACACGGCGTTGAGGACGGTGAGCGCAAAGCCGCAGAGCACGCCGTGGAGCGCCCCCAGAACCGTTCCGGGCAGCGAGGAGAGGACGCCCGTGGCGCTTAGCAGAAACCCGAGCAGCAGGGCGAGGACGGCCGGGGCCTGGGACAGCGAGCCGGTGCTGAGCTTGCGGAAGGCCACCAGGGTGACGATGGCGGCGGAGGTGAGGATGGACGAGACGAGCATGGGAATCATGAAATCGAGTTCGGAAACAAAGCCCACCGTGGAGAACACCGACCCCATCGCCGTCATGTAGGCGACGGAGACCGCCGTCTTGCAGAGCCCGAACCCCACGGTCCCGGCGATGGTGCATGCGCGCTTGCTCGGCATCGATCCTCCTTCGAAGTACGCTGCTATTTTACCGCTCGGGTGCACCTCGCGCGCGCCCGCGATGCAAAACTGAGGGATGCAGTATCGTTAATCATTTCTGAACAGGCGTTATAGGGGAAAAATAACCGAAAATCGGCGAGCTGGAAAGTGTTCGGCTACTCCATTTTTTACCCATTTTCGGCGTCGACGGGGTTTGCCTGCGACGCCCATACTGCCCTGTGTTCGCGTACCGACGGGACGTGGGCAACAGGGAGGGTCATCGTATCGAAAGGAATGAGGAATGACCAAATCTATGGACCGACGCGATTTTCTGAGGGGCTCGCTTGCGATCGGCGGCGTCGCCGCTATCGGCACGCTGGCCGGCTGTGCCTCGCCGAAGGCCCCCGAGGCCGACGCGCCCAAGGCCGACGATCAGACCGCGGCCGTTGCCGCCGAGGCGCAGGGTGGTACCACTCGGCCCGCGCCCGATACCTTCACCGACGGCAAGTGGATCGGAACCGCCATGGGCCACGACGACGAGCTGATCGTGGAGCTCACCGTGGCCGGCGGCGATATGGCGGGCCTGCGCGTGCTGCGCTGCGACGACACCATCGGCATCGGCTCCACCGCCGCTCCCATGATGGCCGCCCGCATTCTGGAGGCCAAGGACCTGGACGTGGATACCGTAAGTGGTGCCACCACCACCTCGATGGCTGTGCGCATGGCCACCTCCGACGCCATCTCCAACGCCGGCGGCGCCGAGAAGGACTTCCGCCGCGGGGGCACCGTGGCGGGCGGCGGCCAGGCTCAGACCGCCGATGTGGACGTGGTGTTTATGGGAGCCGGCACGGCTGGCCTCATCGCGGCGACGCGGCTTTTGGAGGACGGCAAGAGCGTCATCCTCTTCGAGAAGCAGGATATCGCCGGCGGCTCCATGCCCATGACCTATTCCGGCGTGGCCGCTGCCGAATCGCAGCTGCAGACGAACTACGCCCTGGGCCGTCACGACGAGAACCCCATGTTCAACAAGGAGGGCATGATCGGCGTCATGCGCCGCTACCTGATCGCCGAGAACGACCGCTTCGACGGCGCGATGCCCTACGAGACCGCCATGTACGACAACTCCGGCAAGCTGGTGGACTGGCTGCACGGCATCGGCGTGGGCTTCTACAGCCTGGGCGTGAACGCCGCCTACGGCGTGACCCCCTACCTGGCCCCCGGCTGCTACATGGGCGGCTGCGGCTACGCGAAGGACTTCCTGGTAGACCGCATCGGCGCCCTGGGCGGACAGATCGTCTACGCCACCAAGGTGACCGACCTCGTCCAGGACGCCGACGGCCGCGTGACCGGGCTTACGGCCGAGGGCAAGGACGGCTCCACCTGGACCGTGAGCGCCAAGGCCGTGTGCCTGACCTCCGGCGGCTTCGCGGCGAACCAGGACATGATTGCCGAGCACTACCCCGAGTACGCTGCCTACAAGTTCAACTGCGCCCCGGGCTCTACCGGCGACGGCATCCTGCTGGGCCAGAAGGCGGGAGGCGCCATCGAGTGCATGGGCCGCGAGCTGGGGGCGTTTCTGTCCACGACGAACCAGGCGGGTTCGAACTTCGAGATCGCGTTCCTCTACCAGACCACCCCGGGCATCATCGTGAACGCTTCGGGCAAGCAGTTCGGCAACATGATGTCCGACAACCACGGCATGCTGGGGCGCGGCCTTCGCGACGAGGCCAACGGCGGCAAGTTCTTCTACATCACCGACGAGTCCGGCCGCATCACCACCAACAAGAACGAGCTGTACGCCATGGATACCTACAAGTGCCTCGAGCATCGCGGCGACATGGTGCACTACGATTCGGTGGAGGCGGCGGCAGAGGCGCTGGGCCTGACCGATCTGGCGGCCACGATCGAGACCCACAACGCCCATGCGCTGGCGGGCGAGGAGGACGAGTTCGGCCGCAAGCGCCTGCCCTACATCGACACCTACAACGGCATCTGGGTCGTCTCCTGCATCCCCACGTTCTACCTGACCACGGGCGGCCTGGTGATTGACACCGCGGGTCATGTGCAGGACGCGTCGGGCCAGAACATCCCCGGCCTGTACGCGGCGGGCGACGTCTGCGGCTCGATCGAGGAGAAGGACGGCCGCCCCTACGCAATGGGCTTCGACGCAGCCATGAACTACGGCTACCTGATGGCCGAGACGGTGAAGGCCGAGATCTAAGCGCATACCCTTCCTCCCTCCAAGAGGGCCTGCGGTAGCGTGTGCGCGGGCCCGAAGGGGCCGCCTTGTCGGGCGGCCCCTTTCTTGTTGGGGGAGGATGGGGCTGTCGGCTGCGAGCCGGCGATAGGAGGCAGCGGACGCCAAAGCAGCAAAAAGGCCGCCCGATAGGGGCGGCCTGCTATTTCCTGGTAGCTCCGACCGGATTCGAACCGGCGACCTCCGCCTTGAGAGGGCGGCGTCCTAAACCGCTAGACGACGGAGCCACATGGTTTGCGCTGCTGCGGCAAATGGCTGGGGTGGAAGGAGTCGAACCCTCACATACGGCACCAGAAACCGCTGTCCTGCCATTAGACGACACCCCATCGGATTGCCGATGCGCATCCTCCAACGTTCGTCAGATGCAAGCGCGAGTTAGTATGTTATTGAAAGGTTGCGCTTGCGTCAAGGACGAATTTCGAAGGATTTGCCCAAAGGGCCAAGAATCACATTTACTTCACAGCACCCTTCTTGCCGAAGATAACCTTGCAGCCCTTCACGGCCAAGATCACGGCCAGCACTATGAGCAGCACGGCGATGACCAGCTGGATGCCGTTAGCAAGCGTGAGGGCGCCTCCGGCGATGGCGGTGATCTTCGTCTGGGCGGTGATGACCAGCGAGCAAAGCGTGACCACCAGCATGAAGGCCATGGGGAAGTAGAACATCTTGTTGTTGCGGCCGGCGTTGCCAAGCCATGCGCATACGGCCAGAAGGCCCAGGGCCGCCAGCAGCTGGTTCGCGGCGCCGAAGAGCGGCCACACCAGCTGGTAGCCGGTCATGCCCAGGCCAACGCCCAGGGCCACGGTGATGATGGTGGCCACCCAGGGGTTGGTGAGCACGGCACGCCATCCGGTGAGGTCGGCCATGTCGGTGCCCTTGGGGGTGAAGAGCTCCTGGAACATGTAGCGGCCCAGGCGGGTGGCGGTGTCGAGCGAGGTCAGGCAGAAGACGGACACGGCCAGTACCAGCAGGGCGTAGGCGATGTCCTGGGCGCCGCCGATGCCGGGGATGACGCCGATCATCTGGGACAGGCCCGCGGCGAACACCTGGGTGGGGGAGGCGTAGGTGCCGTCCATGTAGCCGGCGAACACGAAGCCCACGGCGCACAGCGCGATGACCGCTACCAGGCACTCCAGCAGCATGCCGCCGTAGGCGATGGGCTTGGCCTGACTTTCTTTGTCGAGCTGCTTGGAGGTGGTGCCGGAGGCCACCAGGCTGTGGAAACCGGAGATGGCGCCGCAGGCGATGGTGATGAACAGGGCGGGGAAGAGGAAGCCGCTCGCCGCAACCTTCGAGGTCTCGGATCCTGCGATAAAGCCGGTGAAGGCGGGGATCTCGAGGTTGGTGGAGGCGCCCATGATGCCCGAGCCGATGATGCCCACAAGGGCCAGCGCGATCATGCCGTAGAGCAGGTAGCTGGACAGGTAGTCGCGGGGCTGCAGCAGGATCCATACCGGCGCCACGGAGGCGATGAGGATGTAGATGCCCACCACCAGCATCCAGGAGCTGTTGTCCATGGCGATGACGGGGAAGTTGAAGCCGACGGCCACCACGGCCACGATGATCGCGATTGCCGAGGCGATGTTGGCGGCGGTGGGTATCTTGCGCCCGCGGGTGGCGAGGCCGTAGACCACGGCCACCAGGATGAACAGCAGCGAGATCATGGCCGTGCGCATGTTGGCCAGGTTGGTGACCTCGGCTGTGGCGGCGTTCTCGGCAGTCACGGGCACCACGGCGAAGGTGCCGGCGACGATGGAGGCGAAGGCGGCCACCACCAGGATGAGCGTCAGGTAGGCGAAGACGCAGAAGAGCTTCTTGGCGGTGTCGTCGACGTTATGGGCGATGACGGTGGCAAGGGTCTGCCCCTTGTGGCGGATCGACGCGAACAGGGCGCCGAAGTCGTGCATGGCGCCGAAGAAGATGCCGCCGATGAGCACCCACAGAAGCACCGGCACCCAGCCGAAGATGGCCGCCTGGATGGGGCCGTTGATGGGGCCGGCGCCGGCGATAGACGAGAAGTGATGGCCGAGCACCACGTAGGGGGCGGCGGGCACGTAGTCCTTGCCGTCCTCCAGTTCGTGGGAGGGGGTGGGACGGTTCGGGTCGACCCCCCATTGCTTCGCGAGCCAGCCGCCGTAGAAGATGTATCCGACGACCAGCACCGCGATGGCCACGAGCAGGATGAGCATTGCGTTCATGGTTCACCTTTCGATGGATGGCATACGTTGCCGCCGGGATGTCCAGCCCGGCGCGCGGGCCCTGCCTAGCACATGCAGGAGCGCAGCGTGTCGGCGAGCGGTTTTCCGGCGGCGTTTGTCGCAACGCGGTTCCCGGACAGGTCGACGGCGGCCAGACGCAGGTCCGACCAGCCCTTGAGCCCCCAGGCGAAGTTCTTGCGGAAGCGCGTTTTGCGTAGGAGCCCCCACGCGTCGTCGTCGGCCCGGTCGGCCACCATGACGAGGGTGAGGTTCGTGCACATGTGATTCGGCTGCGGGTCCACCTTGGCGAGCCCGCGGTCCTTCATGAACGCCACCGCATCGGAAAGCCAAGGCAGGTCCAGATGCTCGACGGCGCTCAGGAACACATGCTCGTGGGTGTCGACCTCCCACAGCGTCGCTCGCTTCACGAGAACGTACTTCTGTCCGTGGGAGTGGAACTCGCCGTAGCCTTGGAAGAGCCTTCCCGCATACTCGTAGTCGCGCTGTACATCGAAGTAACCTTCGTGGGCAGCGAGAATACGATTCAGAACCTGCAGGCGAACGGGGTCCTGCGCGCCCTCGCGGCTTCTGGCGGCGATTGCGCGCGGACGGTCTTCCGCGCAGGCATGTAACGCTTGGGCGGAAGCTGTCCTCTGCTGGCTTTGAGCTGCGGTGGGATCCATGGCGTCGTCGGCCCCCTCCTTCGGTATCCCGTGCGACGCGGGTGATTATAGTACTTTTTCGTCATCGAAAACTCGTCGTTTTCTCATTGGGCGTTCGGTTCGTGCCCTCCGACGAGCCTTCGCGGGTGCCCGGTTCCTTGGGGAAGCGTGCAAGGTTTATGAGGTTGGCCCCGCTCACCTGGCCGCCGCCTGAGGGCAGTGCTACTATGCACGGGCTAAAGCTGAAGGTATTTTCAGGATTCGCCGACGAGAGCGACGTTTCCGGACAAGGGAGGTGCGCTTCCATGACCGAAGAGGAGATCGAGAAACGGACCCTCGAGCTTTTGGCCGAAGTCTGCGACGACGAGGTGGTTTACGAGGAGCGCGATATCGACCTGTTCGAGGCCGGCCTTCTGGATTCCATGGCGGCTATTGAAGTCCTGGTGGGCATCGAGGAGGCCTTCGGGGTGGAGATAGCGCCGACGGAGGTGGAGCGCGAGGAGATGAACTCCGTGAACAAGATCATCCACCAGATCGTCGTGCGGGCGCTCGCCTAACCGTTTCCCTCCCCGCGCACGCCGTCCCGTCGGGGCGGCTTTTCGCGTGCCTGGGCTCAGGCGCGCGCTTTGCGGGGTCCGCCCAAGAGAGATGCAAGGAGTTCCAGTTTCATGGCAACCACCGATCCTGCGCTGCAGAGCCGCTTCCTCCACCTTGTGGAGGCCGTCTCTGCATCGACGCCCGACAAGATGGCCTTCTTCAATACCCGCGAGGGGGGGGGTCTGACTTACGGCCAGCTCTGGTCGTACTCTGACGCGCTCGCCGCGTACTTTCGGGAGAACGGCCCCGACAAGCTGCCCGTGGTCGTGTACGGCCACAAGTCGCCGCTCATGCTGGCTGCCTTCCTGGGCGCGCTCAAGAGCGGCCGGGCCTACGCGCCCATCGACGTGGCCTACCCGCGCGACCGCGTGAACGACATCCTCGACCAGATAGGGCATCCCCTGGTGGTGGACCTGTCCGACGAGGGCTTCACGGGAGATGCGTCCTTGGCGCATGCGGTCGTGAACGAGGACGCGGTGCGCCGCACCGTGGCCGCGGGGGCGCAGCCCGCGGACGCATCGGCGTGGGTGTCCGGCGACGACGTGTTCTACCTGCTGTTCACGTCGGGCAGCACCGGCCGTCCCAAGGGCGTGCAGATGCCGGCCCGCTGCGTGGACGCGTTCATGGACTACTACGCTACCCTCATCCCCCAGGACGGGCGCCAGGTCTGCTTCAACCGCGTGCCCTACACCTTCGACGTGAGCCTGTTCGACATCATCCCCGGTCTCTCGGGCGGCGACACGCTGTTCGGGCTGGAGCGCGAGGCCGAGCAGAGCACTGCGGACATGTTCGAGGCCTTGGCTGCAAGCGACATGACCGTATGGGTGTCCACGCCCTCCTTCGCCGAGATATGCCTGGCCGACAAGTCCTTCGACCAGCAGATGTTGCCTAACCTGCGCATTATGATCTTGTGTGGCGAGGTGCTGCGGCCCACCACGGCCGCCGCCTTGGTGGAGCGCCTCCCCCAGACGAAGGTGTACAACACTTACGGTCCCACCGAGACCCAGGCGGTGAGCGACATCGTGGTCACGCCGGAGGTGCTGGCCGCCCACGAGGTGCTGCCCGTGGGCTACATGGGCTTGGGCAGCCAGGCCTACATCCTGGATCCCGAGACGGGCGTGCCCGTGCCGCGTGGGCAGGAGGGCGAGATCTACCTGGCCGGCAAGACGGTGTCGCTGGGCTACTGGGGGCGGCCCGACCTTACCCAGGCCGCCTTCGCAGAGCGCGAGGTGGAGCCGGGCCGGACTGCCTACTGCTACAAGACCGGCGACAAGGGCTATCTGACCGAGGATGGGCTGCTGTTCTGCCTGGGGCGGCTTGACTTCCAGGTGAAGCTCAACGGGTTTCGCATCGAGCTGGGGGACGTGGAGCAGAACATCGCCAGCGTGCCCTACGTGGCCCAGGCCGTGGTGCTTCCCGCCTACAAGGAGGGCAAGCCCACGCATCTGGTGGCCCATGTGACGCTCTCCGACGCGGACATGCCGCGCACCTTCGCCACGGCGCAGAGGCTGCGCAGCGACCTGAAGGCCGTCATCCCCGAGTACATGCTGCCGAAGAAGGTGGTGTTCCACGAGTCGTTCCCGCTGAACACCAACGGCAAGATCGACCGCAAGGCCGTCGAGCGCGGGGAGGCTTAAGGATCTGTGAGCTTCTACCTGCAGCCATCGTTTTTCATCCTGCTCGCCATCGCCGTGGTGCCTGCCGCGGTGCTGGGCTTTGCGGGCAGACGCATCAAGTACTACGGCTTCGTCGCGTCGCTGTTCTTCCTGTCCATGCTGTTCGGCCGTGACCTCCAGGGCTTTCTAGCCTTCCTGTTCTTCGTGGCGCTGGCCTTCGGTGTGACCCGTTGGGAGCTGGCCAGCTGGAAGCGCGGGCAGAAGTCCATGGCGAAGTTCTACGCCTCCCTTGTCGCCGTCATCGCCCCGCTGGTGATCTACAAGGTGGGGGCGGTGTTCGACGAGAACCTGCTGGGGTTCATCGGCATTTCCTATATCACTTTCAAGGCGGTGCAGGTGGTGCTGGAAATCCGCGACGGGCTCATTAAGGAGCTCTCTGCGTTCGACTACCTGTACTTCCTGCTGTTCTTCGCTCCGTTCACCTCGGGGCCCATCGACCGCAGCCGTCGGTTCTCGGAGGACGCGAACCGCACCTATACCGCCTCGGAGTACGCCGACCTGCTCTCCCGCGGCATCCTGCTTCTGCTTGCCGGGGCATGCTACCAGATGGTCTTCGGCACTATATGCCACCATTTCTACACTCCTGAGGCGTTCTCGGCCGACCATTCGCTTCTCTACAACATGGCCGCTGCCTGGAAGGACGCCTTCGCCTACGGGTTCTACCTGTTCTTCGACTTCGCCGGCTACTCGCTGATGGCCATGGGCGCCAGCTACTGCTTCGGCATCCGCACGCCGCGCAACTTCCGCGCTCCGTTCATCGCCAAGGACGTGAAGGAGTTCTGGGACCGCTGGCACATGACGCTGTCGTTTTGGCTTCGCGACTTCGTGTTCATGCGCTTTGTGCGCTCGGCCACGCGCCACAAGTGGTTCAAGTCGCGCCTTACCTGCGCCTGCGTGGGCTACATCATCGACTTCGGCCTCATGGGCGTGTGGCACGGCATCACCGTGGACTACATCGTCTACGGCTTCTTCTACGGTTTCCTTCTGGCAGCCACCGATATCTACCAGAAGAAGTGTCCCTTCCACAAGAAGCATAAGAAGGATACGTGGTACAAGCTGGTTTGCTGGGCTGTCACCATCAACCTGGTCATGTTCGCCATGTCCATCTTCTCGGGCCAGGCCCATATCATCGTGGCGGGGCTGATTCATGGGTAGGGCGAAGCTGTGCTCAAACGCCGGCGCGCCCCACGGCGACCGGCTGCCCCTGGTGCGCCTGGGATTCGTGCTGGGGGCATGTGTCTTGTGCGCCGTAGGGCTTGTGGGTTTCAAGCTTTTCGGCAACGCCCAGGACGCCTCGGCGACGTCTGCCGCCGATCCCTACGAGGGGCTTTTCGCTCCTGCGCAACCTTCCGGCGATCCCGGGCAGGTGAACGACGAAGGGCGCCATGGGCGCTCCAAGGACGACGACTCCCGCAGCCAACGTCGGCGTCACGGCTCGCGACCCGACGAGTCTTCGCCCCGCGGAAGGCTGCTCGCCCAGTTCTACGATCGTCCGTTCTACGTGTATCCCCAGGTGGGAGATATCGGTGACATAGAGGTGCTTGCCACCATGATCAGCTCCCGCCAGGATGCGGGGGACAACCCGCGCCTGCTCATGGGGTCTTCGGAGCTGTCCTACATCGACCCTATGGCGTCGCATCCCTCGCGGTTCTTCGGCGAGCACAATTACGGCATCGACACCGTCCAGGTGGGCAAGGCCGGCTACCAGAGCCTGTGGCAGGCCATGGAGCTGGGCGCGCTGGACCAGGCGGACGCCGTGCCCGACCGCAAGGTGGCGCTCATCGTGGGCATGCAGTGGTTCATGGGCGACGGGTGCACCACCGAATCGTTTCTGAACAGCTTCTCCGAAGACGCCTACCGCCGTTTCATGGAGAACCCCCGAATCTCCGAGCAGTCCAAGGAGGTGCTGCGCAGCCGTGCCCTCGAGTTGGGCAAGGGAGAGACAGAGCTCAACGCTCTCGCGCCGAGGACGCTGTCGGAGCGCATCGACGCCGGGTTCGAGGATTTCGTCAGCCGCGAGCAGGACGAGGGGGCGGTCGAGCAGGCCCTGCAGGACAATGTCGCCATTCCCGAAGGACGGTTCGCAGACCGGGCGGTCCCCGACTGGGACGAGGAGTTCGCCCGGGCGCGCGCCGAGGGCGCACGCGCCTGCACTACCAATGACGCAGGGGTCTACGACGAGTACTTCGAGGAGTACTACAAGCCCTGGCTCGAGGGGGCCCAAAGCCAGGAGAAGCCCGAGCGGTTCGTCGCTTGGAGTCAGAAGGAGCTCGAGGACTTCAAACTGTTTTTGCAGGTGTGCCGAGAGGTTGGCGTCGAGCCGCTCATCGTGATCATGCCAGTGAAAGCTTCGTACTACGACTACACCGCTTACGACCGCGAGAGCCGTCAGCTGTATTACGACCTCGTCCGCGGCGCCTGCGACGAATTGGGCGTCGACTACGCCGACTATTCGGGGTTCGAGGATGACACGTACTTCATGCGCGACGTCATGCATCTGGGGTGGGAAGGCTGGCTGCATGTGAATCGAGACCTTATGGAATTCTTCGAGGCGGGTGAGCAGGCGTGAGCCGGCTAGGGGAGAAGATCCGGTCGTGGCTTCGGCGCCATCCTCTGATGGATGGCCTTGCATGGGGCTTGGCGGTTGTCGCCTGCGTGGCGTTGCTGGTCTGGTTCTACGGTTTCTCGGGCTTCGGAGCGCCGCCGGAGTTCGTCTACGAGCAGTTCTAAAGGGGTTTCATGAAGCGTCTGCTGGCATTGGCCTGTGTGTTCCTCGTGTTCGCGGGAGGGGGTTTGGCGTTATGGAGCCATACCTCGGCAGCTGACATCCGTTCGCTGGTGCAGGAGAAGCCCTACCAGGAGCATATGACCGATGCCCAGGTGAAGGACGTCGATTTCGTGCTGGAGGCGCTTTCCGGCCGTCTGGCTGCGGGGGACGAGACGAAGCTGCTCTTCGGTTCCTCCGAACTGCGTCCCGTGCCCCAGGTGTCGACCCATCCGGTGAACGTGTTCGGGCAGAACAACTACGGCATGGACACGATGACCATAGGGCGCCCTTTCTACCAGGACTTGTGGCATGCCATCGAAATCGGCGCGCTCGATGAGGCCATCCCCGACGGCAAGCTGGTGTTCTTCCTGGGCATACAGTGGTTCATGACCTATCAGGACCCAGAGGGCGAGAACTTCCGTTGGGCGTTCTCGCAGAAGGCCTACGACCGGTTCATGGCCAACCCGCGGCTTTCCCAGGAGACGAAGGATGCGGTGCGCTCGCAAGCGCAGCGCTACGGTATCGACGAGGCCGCCCTGGACGCGCCGGGGCCCTTCGACGTTGCCGGGCGTATAGACAAGGCGGTGGAGGCCCTGCGCGACGACAGCGAGCGCGATACGCTTGTGTGGGAGGACAGTACGAACCCTGACTCGGATTACGGCTACTGCCAGGAGGTGCCCGCCGAGCGGCTGAAGGGCAGCCCCGAGGAGCCCGACTGGGACGCGTGGATGGCCTTCGCCGAGGAGCAGGCGGCCCGCGAGTCTACCAACAACGACGAGGGCTTCATGGATTCCTACTACACCGACTCCTATCCCACCTGGCTTTCCCAGGCCAAGGAGTACTACCGGGCGCCCGAAGGGGCGGAGTACTGGGAGACGGAATGGACCGACTTCATGCTGGTGCTGCAGGTATGCCGCGAGCTTGACATAGAACCGCTCATCGTCATCATGCCCACCAAGGGCATCGCCTACGACCAGACCGCCTACGACCGCGAGGTCCGCGAGATCTTCTATGACCGCGTGCGCCAGGTGTGCGCCGAGGAGGGCGTGCCCTACGTGGACTATTCTGACTACGAGTACGACAAGTACTTCCTGCGTGACGTGATGCATTTGGGCTGGACCGGCTGGGTGCATGTGAACAAGGCCATCTACGAGTTCTTCAACGACGACCATGGCACCGAAAGCGCCATCGTGTGGCCAGCCGGCGATACGCCGGACAATGCGCCGGAGTATACAGGCGACGATTCGGACGAACGGGAGGAGGGGCAGCGATGAAGGCGTTGCAGGCGCTGGCGGACAGGGTACGTAAGGCGTTCTTCGCCAACACATGGCTTTCCTTCGCGCTGTGGTTCGCGGCGGCTGCGGCCATGGGAGCGCTGCTCTTCTGGTTTCTGGGCTACATGAGCTTGGGCGAGAGCCAAGCGCCAGTCTACGAGGGGTTCTAGAGCGGGCGACTAAGCCGCTGGTGTCTGTGAGCGGCCTTGTCTTCTGCAAGCACTTCGACTCCTTCGGTGCCCAGGCGAGCTAGCTGCCCTCTGGAAGGACGCGGAGGCGGGCTGTTTGCGGCCGTTGGACATCTCGCTTCTGGCGTTCTCGCGTGGGCGCAATCTGGATTGCCGAGCTGCTGCGGGCGTCGACCCGTCCACGGTGTGGCTGGGCTTACCTGCTGCGCCTTCCAGGTTTTCACCGACTTTGTGCAGGCTTTCCGCTGCGCAGCTTAACGGCTGTGGGTTTCTTTTCGCATTTGCCGACGTGGCCGACGGGTGGACTACAATAAAGGCTTGATTCGTCGACCCAGGAGGTTGCCATGATATTCGGCGCTCTGTTGGCCGGGGGCGTTGGCTCCCGCATGAACATAGAGTCCATGCCCAAGCAGTTTTTGCCGCTGGGCAGCAAGCCGGTTTTCGTCCACACGCTGCAGAAGTTCCAGATGGTGTCCCGCTTCGACGCCATCTACGTGGGTGTGCACAAGGATTGGCTGGATTTCGCCCGGGAATCGGCGGCCGAGGCGTCCCTGGGCTCGGTGCCGGTGCATATCGTGGCCGGCGGCGAGGACCGCAACGGCACCATCATGAGCATCATCGCCGGCATCGAGGAGCGCTACGGCGCGGTGGACGACGCCGTTATCGTGACCCACGATTCCGTGAGGCCCTTCGTGAAGGTGTCCACCATCGAGGCCAACATAAGCGCGCTGGCCGACTGCGACGCCTGCGACACGGTCATTCCCGCTACGGACACCATCGTGGAATCCGACAAGGGCCTCTTCATCGACTCCATCCCCGAGCGCCGGCGCATGTTCCAGGGGCAGACGCCCCAGAGCTTCCGCATCGGCGCCCTCAAAGAGGTTTACGGACGTCTTTCCGAAGACGACAAACGCATCCTCACCGACGCCTGCAAGATGTTCGTCATGGCGAACCGGCCGGTGAAGCTGGTGGAAGGCGACGTCACCAACATAAAGCTCACCACGGTCATGGACTACAAGGTGGCCCAGGCCATGCTGGAATCCGGGGCGGAGTAGCCCTATGATCAACAACGTCTACCAGCTGGTGTCGCCGCGCACCGTGGTCGTGAAGTTCGAGGACGTGCCCGTCGAGGGCCGCGTGCTCGTACGGCCCCGGGCGATGGCCGTTTGCCACGCCGACCAGCGCTACTTCCAGGGCCGCCGCGATGCCCAGGTGCTGCGTCGCAAACTGCCCATGGCACTCATCCACGAGTGCGTGGGCGAGGTTCTGGCCGATCCCACGGGAACCTTCCAGACGGGTCAGCAGGTGGTGCTCATCCCGAACATCCCTGGCCGGGAGGGGGAGGGCCTCTACGAGAACTACGCCCCCGGCTCCGCTTTCCGCTCCAGCGGCCACGACGGCTTCATGCGCGATGTGGTGGCGCTGCCGCCCGACCGGGTGGTGGATGCGAGCGGCCTTGACGGGCATGTGGCGGCCATCGCGGAGTTCGTCTCCGTGGCCGTGCACGCCTGCCGCCGCCTGGAGGCTACCGCCCGCACCCCCATCCGCGATCTGGTGGTGGTGGGGGACGGCTCCCTCGGCTTCGTGACCGCCTGTGTGGCGAGCACGTTCTTTCCCGGAGCGTCGCTTTCCGTCGTCGGTCGCAACCAGGACAAGCTGGCCCTCTTCTCGTTCGCGGCGCACCGCTACTTCTCCGACGAGGTGCCTGCCGACGTCCGGTTCGACCACGGGTTCGAGTGCGCCGGCGGCGAAGGCTCCTCCGAGGCCATCAACTTCGTCATAGCCCATGCGCGCCCCCAGGCCAACCTCATGCTCATGGGGGTGTCCGAGCATCCCGTGGCCGTGAACACCCGCGACGTGCTGGAGCGGGGCATGACGCTTGTGGGCTGCTCCCGTTCGGGCCGCCAGGACTTCGAGCGGGCGCTCGAGATCATGCGCGCGCCCGGCATGCAGGAGCGCCTGCGCCAGATCGTCTACGTGGACGCGCCCGTGACCAGCGTGGCCGACATCAAGCGCGTGTTCGCCACCGATTCCCAGACGCCCTTCAAGACCGTCTTCGAATGGGGGATGTAGCATGGCCGGCGGTAAGCGGGAGTACCTGACCCTGCGTCAGCTGCAGGAGGTGTCGCTGGAGCTGCTGCGGGATTTCGACGCCTTCTGCGAAAACCATGGCATCGAGTACGTGCTCTGCGGCGGCAGCATGCTGGGGGCGGCGCGCCACAGGGGCTTCATTCCTTGGGACGACGACGTGGACGTGATGCTGCTGCGCGAGGAGTACGAGAAGCTGCTGGCGCTGAAACCCGAGGTGCGGCAGCTGGGGCAGCGCGACCTGCTCTCCGCCCGCGACCGCACCTTCGCCCGGGACTTCGCCCGGTTCGTGCGAACCGACTACGGCAAGGTGGAGGAGGGTACCCGCGACGACGACTGCCCCTACGTGGGCATCGATATCTTCGCCATCGACTATCTGCCCGAATCCGACGAGGAGTTCGCCGCCCAGGTGCGCGACCGCAACAAGTACCGGCAGCTGCTGCTCACCTGCGCTTCGCCCTTCAACACGGGCTCCACCTTCGCCAAACGCTGGGTTCGCAACATCCTGCGTCCCTTCGCCAACGCTTACGGCAAGTACCGCATAGCCGACGCGGCCGAGGCGGTGTGTATGCGCTATAACCAGGGGCCGAGAAACGACATCGGCATCGTGTGCGGCGAGTACGGAACCCGCGAGCGCTGGCCGCTGTCGGCCTTCCATCCGGTGCAGCGCGTCCCCTTCGAGGACGCCATGATGCCGGCGCCGGCGGACTACGGCACCTACCTGTCGGCTATTTACGGACCGAACTACATGGAGGTGCCCCCGAAGGACAAGCAGCGGCCCTCACATATCCGCGCTTACAGGATTTCCGATGAGGCTGCCGATGAGAGAGAGGAAGCCTGATGCTGAACTTCACCGTGGGCCCCGTGCAGATGAGCGAATCGGTCTGCCGACTGGGCGCCGATCAGGTGCCTTACTTCCGCACGCCGGAGTTCTCGCAGGTCATGCTCGAGAACGAGCGCATGCTGCTGGAGCTTGCCGGTGCCCCTGCCGGCTCGCGGGCGGTGTTTCTGACCGCGTCGAGCACAGGCGCCATGGAGGCTTCGGTCATGAACACCCTGTCGGCTGCCGACAAGGCGTTGGTGGTGGACGGCGGCAGCTTCGGGCACCGCTTCGTGCAGCTGTTGGAAATCCACGGCATCCCCCATGAGGTGATAACGCTTGCGCCCGGCGAGAGCCTGAGGGCCGAGCACCTAGCGCCCTACGAGGGGGCGGGCATCACGGCGTTTCTGATCAACGCCGACGAGACCTCCACCGGCACCTTCTACGACATGGGCCTGGTGGCCGATTTCTGTGCCCGGGAGGATGCGTTTTTCATCGTGGATGCGGTGAGCGCGTTTCTGACCGACGCGGTGCCTATGGACGAGCTCGGTATCGATGTGCTCATCACCGGGTCCCAGAAGGCGCTGGCGGTGCCTCCGGGCGTGTCGGTGGTTGCCCTTGCCCCCCGCGGCCTCGACCGCGTGGCCGCAAGCGATGTTCGCTGCATGTACTTCAACCTGGCCGACGCGCTCAAGAACGGTGAGCGCGGCCAGACCCCCTTCACGCCGGCCGTGGGCATTTTGCTGCAGGTGAACCAGCGTCTGCGCGACCTGGTGGAAGCAGGGGGGACCCAGGCGGAGCTCAAGCGGGCGGCGGCTCTGGCGGCCGACTTCCGCGAGCGCATCGATGGCATGCCGTTTACTCTGCTCTCCGAAAGCCCGGCCAACGGCGTGACGGCGCTTGCGGTGGGCGAGGGCATATCTGCCAAGGAGCTGTTCTCTCGCCTGAAGGACGAGCACGGTATCTGGATCTGCCCCAACGGCGGCGAGCTGGCCGAAACCGTGTTTCGCGTGGGACACATGGGCGCGCTTACCCCGGCTGACAACGAAGCGCTGGTAACGGCTCTTGGCCAGGTGCTCTCAGCGCTGGAAGCGGGGGAGTAGCCATGCGGGGAGGCAAGCGCGTCGTCATCACCTACGGCACTTACGACCTGCTGCACCACGGGCATATCCGCCTGATGGAGCGTGCGAAGGAGCTGGGGGACTACCTGATCGTAGGGGTCACCTCCGACGCCTTCGACAAGTCCCGAGGCAAGCTCAACGTGGAGCAGCCCTTCTCTGAGAGGCTGAGGGCCGTGCAGGACGCCGGCATCGCCGATCTGGTGATAGCCGAGGAGTTCCAGGGCCAGAAGATCGCCGACATCAAGAAGTACGGCGTGGACGTGTTCGCCATCGGATCCGACTGGGAGGGGCGCTTCGACCACCTGGGGCGCTACTGCGACGTGGTGTACCTGCCCCGTACCCAGGGGGTGTCCTCCACCGAGCTGCGGGCCGAGCGCAGCGCTTCAATGGAGCTTTGCTGCATCGGGTCGGGATACCTTATGGAGCGCTTCACGGGCGAGAGCCGCCATGTGGCCGGCGTCGAGGTGACCTGCGGGTTCTCCCCGACTGGCGACAACTCCGCCTTCGAGGCTGCGGGCGTGCCCGTTGCAAAGACGCTCTCCGATGCGCTCGAGCGGTGCACGGCGGTCTACATCTGCGAGCCCATCGACGAGCGGGCCGGGCTCATCCGCCGCGCCCTGGATGCCGGCAAGCACGTGCTGTGCGAGGCGCCGATGTTTCTGTCCCTGGACGAGGGACGCGACCTGTTCGCGCTGGCCGACGAACGGGGCCTCGTGCTCATGGAGGCGCTGAAGACCGCGTACTTCCCGGCGTTCGAACGCCTGCAGCTGCTGCTGGAAAACGGCATCGTGGGCGAGGTGAAGGACGTGGACGCGTCGTTCTCCCACGTGTTCGACGGGCTCAACCGGGCCGACCGCTACGAGGGTAGCTTCTACGACATGGGGGCGACCGTGTGCCTGCCGGCCATGGCGTTTCTGGGCACCGACTACCAGGATGCGCGTTTCACCTGCGCTTTCGACGACGATTTCTGCACGTGGGCGAAGCTCGATCTGGCCTATGGCACCGCCAGCGCCACGCTGCGGGTGGGCCGGGGCATGAAAACCGAGGGTGACATGGTGGTTACCGGCACCGACGGCTACGTGTACGTGCCTGCGCCCTGGTGGAAGACCGAGTACTTCGAGGTGCGCCACGAAGACTTGCGCGATACGAAGAAGTACTACTTCGATTTCGCCGGCGAGGGGCTTCGCTACGAGCTGTTCGAGTTCGCCCATCTGGCGGCAACCGAGCCCGCCGACCGCATCCCGGCCCGAAGCAAGGGCGAGGTTCTGGCGGTGGCGGCGCTGGTGCAGCAGTTCGACCAGGGCCAGGTGCGGCGGCTCGAAAAAGGCGCCTACGCCTTCAACGGCGGCGAGACGGTGGTGGACCGGTGAGCTTCGATTTTGTGCCGAGTTTGTCGGAAATGAGCAGGAGAGCCTTGCATCTTGCGGCCTGGGTTGTGACTTTAAGCGGCTCGGGCTTTCTGATGCTAGTTGGCTGGTTGACGGTCGACTACTACCTCATGGTGACCGCTCTTGTGGTGCAGTTTGCCGTTAATGTGGTTTATGCCGCGATGCGTATCCGGACGCACCTGCTTTTGGTGCTTCTATATTTCGGTATTTTCCTGTTCCTGCTTACCCGCCCGGTCGTAGGCATCATCTATGGAACCAACGCGTGGTTCGTGGATGGTGAGGAGCCGACGCTGTTCTCCATTTTTGTCATATACCTGTCTCTGGTTGCGCTGCTCGTTGGGTCGTTTCTCGGAAGCCGCTCGAAGCGCCATCCCTTTGTCCTTCCAGGCTTTGACGGGTCGGGTTCCCGTATTGTCCGGGGCTCCAAGGTCAAACTCCGCTCTACGGCGGCATTTCATGCGTTTGCGGGAGGGAACCGCGGCTGGCTTGAAGCCATGCGCATCGCCGCCCTTGTTCTGTTGCTCGTATGCATGGCGTTCTCGCTGGTGGAAAGCTATCAGATGCTGCGCTTCATGGAGGGCAAGACGTATGTCGAGTACCATCTTGTTAGCGCGAGCGAGTATTCTTCTAGCTTTATTACCAGCGTAGCCGGCATGTTCCCCTATGCGCTATGCGCTTTTCTGGCCACGCTGCCGGACCGCCGTTCGGCGACGGTCGCGCTGCTCGCCAACGTTTTCCTCACCTTTCCCGAGCTCGCTATCGGCGCTCGGCTTAACTTCGTCGGAGCAGTCCTCCTGCTGGTTTTCTACTATCTGTTCCGGCAGGTTGCAGGTGGCGGTCGCGAATGCTGGATCACTAGGCGCATACTTGTGCTTTCAGCGGTCGCGGCGCCCGTGGGCTTGGTGTTTCTTGGATCGATAAACTACATACGTGCGGGCACTTCCATGGGCGACGGAGGGCCGCTTTTGGCTGTCGCTGATGCGTTGTATAAGCAAGGCGTCACATTCAAGGTTCTTCAGTACGGCTATATTGATGCACCCCGCATCGAGGCGTTGGGACCCAAGTTCTTTATCATAGGCGACCTGATCAATACTGTAACTCAGGGCTTTGTCGGGCAGACGTTTCTAGGTTGCGAGAAACTTCCTGAGACGAACAGCGCCGCTTTGGCGCTCCGTGGGAATCTGTACTCCCATACTCTTTCTTACTTCGCCCATTCGAACTACTTGGGGGGAGAAGGCTGGGGGTCATCGTATCTTCTTGAGTCTTACGCCGACGGGGGATACGTTGGCGTCGCCTTGTTCAGTGCGGTGCTGGGGTTTGCTCTTTCTAGGTTTTCCTCAGTCCTAGGATGCGGATGGTTCGCGACATTCTTCGTCCTTTTGTGCTCCCGCTTGGTGTTTATGGCGCCACGGGGGGGCGCTCTATCGTGGATGTCGTTTGCGTGGTCCACGCGATTCTGGTTGTTCGTGGTGTGCCTCCTCGTGTTCGCCTGTGCCGTTCAGTTTCTGCGCCGGAGGAATATCCCTGTCCTTGCGGGTGAGGGCGGTTTCGCGCGAGGTTTCGCGGTTTTCGATTGCTGGCGGTGCCGGAAGGCTGCAGGTGCTCGGTTGAATAAGATTGGAGAGAGTAGGTAAAGATGACCAACCTGATATTTGTGCTCGAATCGATGAGGCGCCATGCAAAGCTTATCGTGGCGACTCTGGTAGTGGCTTTGGTGTGTGGCGCCGGCTGGTCCTTATTTCAAAGCGGATGGAGCGATTCGGATGCAGCCTACGTGGCAGAGGTGACCTTCTACGTGGATGGGCATGAGTCTGACGAGGTGAATGAATACAATTATGAGCTTAATGAAGATTACCTTGCCTCTGATGTTCGACGCGTCATTGTGAGCGGGCGGGTTGCCGGGGAGGTTCGTCAAGAGTACGGCAGCGATGTTACGGTCAAAACGCCTTACTGGGTGAACCGAGAGACGAAGGGCAACGTGTATTCTCACTATATCTATGCAGAGGTTGCGGCGCCCACGCCCGATCTTGCGCTGGCGGCGGCCCAAGCCGTGGCGGAGAAAACGCTTACCCAGGTTAGGGAACAGCTGCCGGTTGCCACTATCGAGCTGACTGAAGGGCCGCTGCTCAAGACGGTGGCCGGTATGGCTGCCGATTATGGCGTTGATGACTTTGCCGAGGATGGCTTCCGGCAAAACGTTGCAGCTGTTTCTCCCAAAACAGTGTTCATCTTCGGGTTTTGCGGGTTTGCCCTTGCTCTGGTGGTCGCGGTGGCCAAAGACCTCTTTGCCCGACGTATTTGGACGCGAAATGATGTGACGAGGCTTTTCGGCATTCCGGTTATCGATGTGGTTGATGCCGCTTCGGTCGGAAACGAGGCGTCGTATTACCAAACTGCCGCAGTTCTTTCTTCGCTGTGCGCCCGGGAAGGCGTTGCGTCTCTCGGTGTCTGCGGGATTGGCTCCGGCTCCAGTTTGGGGGAGGTGACCGATCGTATCGGATCGCTCGCTAAGGGTTATTCCGTTGTTTGCAGCGTCGACCTGCTGCGCAAGGATGCTGCCATGCTCGATGTCGCCTCGGCTGATGCCGTATTGCTCGTGGCAGGGCAGGGTGCGGGTGGTGCCGGCGAGCTATCCCGGGTTTCCAGTCTGCTGGGCATCTCGGACATCCCATGTGTTGGCGCTGTTCTTCTGGTCGAGAGCGAAAAGAAAGCTAGCTGATCGATGATGAGACGGCGATTATTGTTCATCATCTACTCCTTCAGTCTGGGCGGGGGCGCCGAGAAGGTGTTATCGTACCTGATCGGCGGATTGGAAGGGCGCGGTGGGTACGAGATAGACCTACTCGAGGTGCACCATGAAGGGGTTTCTTGGGAGCAGCTTCCCGAAGGTGTTGGCGTGCTGAAGCCCGTGTTCGACGAGACCGCGACAGGCCCGCTGTCTCGTCTGCGACGCGGTGTCTTGAGGCGCATCGGCGATTGCTCCTCTTCGCTCCTTCGGATGATTGTCCGCAAGCCAAAACGTTACGACCTGGTGGTGTCGTTCAATTACATGATGCCCTCTTTGTTGGTGAAGCCCGGCGAGCTATCTATTTCCTGGAATCACGGCACTATCGAGTGCCTGAAGGACGATCAGCGGCGGATGCGGTGGCAGCGTGCGGCCTACGCTAACGCTGCCAAAGTGGTCGCCATCGCCGACAGGACGGCGCAGTCGATCGTCGAGCTGTATCCCGAAGTGGCAACCAAGCTCGAGATTGTCCCCAACGGCTTTCCCGTCGAAGCAATTAGGAAGGCGTCGCTGGAAGATCCTGTCGTGCAGCTCTCCCAGCCGGCTGTGCTGTTCGTCGGGCGGTTGGACGAAAACAAGAACCCGCTCGGAGCCCTGGATGCGTTTCGGAGCATTCTGTCTTGCGAGTCGGGTGCCCATCTTTATTTCGTCGGTTCTGGCGGCTTGGAGGATGCTGTTAGGAGGCAGGCTGCTTCTCATGGCCTGGAGGATAGAGTGCACGTGCTCGGCTACGTAAGCAATCCGTATCCCCTTATGCGTCAGGCGGATTGCATCTTGTCCACATCTCGCGCTGAGGGGTTTCAATCGGTTTTCATTGAAGGGTTCGCGCTCGGCGTTCCGTTCATATCGAGCCCTGCGGGTGCAGCCGAGGAACTTGCAGCGGTTTGCGGAGGGGGGGTCGTTATTCGTGACGAGTCGGAAGCGGGAGGCGCTTTCGAGGAGCTTCGGAGCAGAGCGGCGACGCCCGGATACCGGCACGGGCTTGAGGCTTTTGCGGATGGCTTGAGTATAGACGCATTCGTTGATGCGTTCGAATCCATTGCAGCAGAAACGATGGGAGGAAAGCGATGACGCCAGTCGTCATAGGGAGCTACATGGGGGCTGGTTCGTCGGCGTTTACCGACTGCCTCCTCGATCACGAGAACGTTTCGTGTCCGAACGGGTCGTTTGAGTACGTCTTTCTCTACATGCCTGACGGGCTGTTCGATTTAGAGGACAAGCTCTTGCTGGCTAACAATGCGTCGCGTAGCGACGAGGCGATCAGGAGCTTTCGAAAAGCCATGCTGGACGTGTACAACAATCCTACATGGGGGATGGGCGGATACAAGAAGAAGGTTTCTCCGCTCTTCATGGACAGGGTGGATCAGTTTATCGACGAAATCGCCCTTTGCAGCTTCGAGGGATATTGGTACGACCACGAGCTCGTGAGCGCCGCGTCGAAGTTTGTGGGGAGGGTTATCCGTAAGCTGAAGATAAACGATGGCCGTCGCTTCTTGAGAACTTACAACGACCGCATGACCGTCGCCTTTCCGTCTCCCGAACAGTTCTATACTGCAGCGCGTTCGTTCGTGGCCGATGTTCTGGCCATGCCCGACGAGAATGCTGATATTGCCGTGTTTGATCAGCTTATGCAGCCCCACAACGCCAACCGTTTCGGGCGCTACATGCCCGATGGGGCAAGGATGATCGTGTCGCAACGAGATCCGAGGGACGTCTTTCTCCTGAACAAGTATTACTGGCGGCGTCAAAACGAGCAGATTCCCTTTCCGTTCGACGCCGAGGTGTTCTGCGTGTACTATCGTGCCTTGCGGGAATCGGTTCCCCCTCTCGATCCCAGGAAGGTGCAAACCTATTTCTTCGAGGACCTCGTGTTCGACTTCGACGCTACGATGGCGCAGATTCGCACGTTTCTCGGTCTTGATCTCGGCTCAAAGCGCATAGGGGGCGCGCGGTTTGAGCCCGAGCGGTCCATGCGCAACGTCGGCATCTATCTTGAAAACGAGCAGTACGCCGAAGAGGCTGCCATTATCGAACAGCGTTTGCCGGAATATCTGTATCCGGGCGACATATCGCGTGCTGTGGCTGTGAGCCAGGGGGATGCATTCTAGCATGGCCTCCCGGTTCGAAAATACGCTCTTCAATCTCGTGGCTGCTTGGGGCGGCCAGATTGTTTCCATGGTCATGACGTTTGCCACGCGCGCGGTCTTTGTGCGCATGCTCAGCATCGAGTACCTGGGTATCGAGAGCCTCTTCACCAACCTGCTCGTTATCTTGAGCCTTGCGGAGCTGGGAGTGGGCACCGCCATCACCTACGCGCTGTATAAGCCTATCGCCGACAACGACACCGAGGCGATCAAATCGCTCATGCGGGTGTTCCGGCACGCCTACTGGGCTATCGGTATCGTCGTGGCGGTGGTGGGCGTGGCCATGTCCCCTTTCCTCGATATGCTGATAGAGGATCCGCCGAACATAGCTCATTTGCAGGTGTATTTCCTCTGCTTCGTTGCCAATACCGCAGTCTCCTACTTCTTCTCGTACAAAGGGCTTTTGCTCTACGCTTATCAGCGCCAGTACGTCACGTCGCTCATAAGCTACGGTGCGCAGATTGTTATGTGCGTCGTTCAGATGGTCATTCTTGTGCTTACGCACAACTACCTGGCTTTCCTTCTGTGCATGATTGCTGGTACGCTGGCGCAGAATATAATCATCTCTTTCTTTGCCGACGCCCAATACCCCTATCTTAAGGAGAGCGGCGCCAGGAAGCTTAGTCGCGAGGAGCTCACTCCAATCGTAAAGAACGTATTGGCGCTCACGATGCATAAGGTAGCAGGTGTGGCTGCGTCCCCTATTGGCAGCGTCCTCGTGAGTAAGTTTGTCGGCGTGGCGGCCATCGCTGTGTACGGCAACTTCGTTCTTCTTGTTGACGCACTCTGGCGCATTCTCGACAAGGTGTTCAACTCTGCCATCGCCAGTGTGGGAAACATGAGCTCGCAGACCGACCCCGAACGACAGTATCGGGTTTTCCAGGACGCTTTTTTCGTTTCGGCCGTCCTCTACACGGTGTGCGCCGGAGCTTTTCTCTGTTGCGCGAACGATTTTGTGAGCGTGTGGTTGGGGGCCGAATACTGCTACCCTTCGATTACCGTTATCCTTCTGGCTACATGGTTTTTCGTCAAGGGGATGCGGTCGGCCGAGCAGATGTTCACCTCCGCCTACGGATTGTTTTGGCGATCGTGGTACAAGGCGATTATCGAGACGCTCGTAATGGTGGCTTCGGCCTATGTTCTTGTGCGGCTGTGGGGCGTCAACGGCGTGGTGACGGCTGGTATTGCGACGCAGCTTCTCGTAGCCACGACCATCGAGGTCCACGTTCTCTACAAGTTCGGCTTTCAACGTTCTGCCCTGCAGTACGTGAAGCAGGCGGGCAAGTACTATATGAGCGCCTTGCTTATCGTGGCTCTTTGCTTTGGGGTGTGCTCTCTCATTCCCTTGGCAGGCGTTGCTGGTTTCTTTGTGCACGGAGCTGTCGCCGTAGCGTTCTGCACCGGGTGCATGATACTGCTGTATCGGCGAACACCCGAGTTTGCGCGTTTCAAGGGCATTATCGGACGTGTTGGCGATGTGCTTGGTCGCAAGCTGAGGCCGAGGGCGCCGAAGGCGTAGTTGGCGGTCGGCAAAGGTGCGATTGCTTAGAGAGTGTTGTAGAGGCGAGTTGAGGAGGCGAGGGAGGATATGAGCGAAACCGAAAGCAGCGACAGATCCCTGTTGCGCGTCCTGCAAATCAAGCAGGGGCTTGCCATCGATGGGGCCTCCATGATGCTCACTAATTTGGCGAAGGCCGTTCGTTCTTACGGAATCGTATTCGATGTTTTGCTCGACGAGTCCGCCGCGAAGGCCGATTCGGACTATCTCGAGGTCATTACGGCATGCGGAGGCCGCGTCTTCTCCATCGAGGATGCTTGGAACGAAAGCCGAAGAGCTCTGCCGCTCAAAGTCTTCAAGCTACTGTACAGCCGAAAAATCATGAGGTCTGGGGGGTACGCCGCCGCACATTTGCAGACCGATACCCCTTCGAGGGTACAGATGCTCATGGTGGCAAAGCAGGCTGGTATCCCTAGGCGCATCGTTCACTCCCACAATAGCAGCTGCGAGGCCGCGAGGACCGAGCCTAAACGGCAAGAGAAGTACAGGAAAAAGATGTCTAGGGTTGCGACAGACTACATTGCCTGTTCAGATGTGGCGGCGGCATGGCTATTCCCCGATGAGGTGGTCAAGGACGGACGCTATATGATACTGAAAAACGGTATCGAACTGGGATCTTACCTTTTTGACGAGACGAAGCGGGCGGCGAAGCGGCAAGAACTCGGAATCGACGACGAAGTGGCCATTGGATGCGTCGGGCGCTTGGTCGAACAGAAAAACGTAGGATTTGCCCTGTGTATCATGGAGGAAGTCGTTGAGCGAGATGCGCGTGCGAAGCTGTTCATCGTGGGCGACGGGGAGGAGCGCGAGGCGCTTGAGGCGTGTGTGAGGGAGAAGGGTCTTGGCGACAATGTCCTTTTTCTCGGGGCGCGCTATGACGTGCCCGATTTGATGCAAGCTTTGGATGTACTCCTGATGCCGTCGCTGTTTGAAGGTTTGGGTATTGTGCTTGTTGAAGCTCAGGCGGCGTCGCTGCCAAGCGTGGTGAGTGACGCCGTCCCCCCTGAGGCGGATTTGGGGGGGCGTCTTTCCTTTCTGTCCCTTGACGACCCCGTAGGTATATGGGCCGACAGTCTCGTTGAGGCGGTGAGTGCGCTCAGGGTGGACACTTCCGAAGCGGTTCGAAAAAGCGGCTACACCATAGAAGAGAGCGCAAGGTTGCTCGCGTCTCTTTATGCTGGCAAAGCAGAGTGTTGAGTGATTCTTTCTGCCCCGCTTTCGGCTGTTTGTATGTATGGAACGAACGAAAGGAGACCATCATGCGCGAAGGTTCCGCGCCTAATTTCTGCCCGCCTGTCGAGGAGGGCATGCTCATCTCGCTTCAGGACGAGCGGGGGGAGAGCGTCGATCTGGAGTTTCTAGGGCTCGTGCTGCACGGCGGGCGTCGCTACGGGTTCTTCTTTCCGGTGAGCGACGACGCGCCCGCGCTCTCGTCGGGCGAGGTAGTGTGCTTGGAGGTGACCGAGCTGGACGATGATGAACAGCCCGCCGCCTTCGAGCTGGTGGACGACGCGGCCATCGCCGAGGAGGTTTACGCCGACTTCCAGCGGGCCACGCGCGACTTCTACGACTTCGAGTAGGGCGGCTGCCGAAGGGCCCTGAGCTCGGAAAGGAAGTAAAGGGACGCCATCGGGAGAAGGAGAAGGAGCGCAAGAGCATAGCGCATCTCCGCGTATACCGGCGAAATCAGGCAGACGATCCATATGCCAAGGGCGACGGAGAGGACGGGGTAGAGTCTTTTCATGCGGAGCTTCCACGAGGCGTATCCGAGGAGGGCGTAGACCCAGACCCAGGCTCCAATGCTGAAAAGCAGCGAAACGCCGGGAACAGCGCGGATCGACTCAACGAAATCTTTGTAGTCCATACGTTTGCTTTGGCTGGCGAGATAATCGTAGTTTGCGTAGTCTGGATCGTGGATGGCCCAGCCCTTCTCGCTATACATATTAAGAATATCGAGGTAGTCGGAAGAGGAAATGAACCAGTATTTTGTCTCCGGGTACCAGTAGCCGCATGTGCCGCAGAGGAACGACTCGAGGTAGTCGAAGGGATACCGAAAGCCTAGATTGAGGTAGGTTTGCAAGCATTCCTCCCGTTTTGAGGCGAAAGCTTCCTCGTCGAGATTGCTTTTGATGTTGTCGGAGCATTTGGGATAGTAGAGTTCCCCGATCGAGTCGTATGGCAGGACGGAATCGATGAGGGCGACTGTGCCGGGGTCAAGCTCGTCTGCATGGTGTGTGACGGTTCTCGCGATCTGCTGGAGGGGGACGGATAGCGCCTCGCTTTGCCGGCTGTGCTCGACGCCCAGCACGTTGAACCCGACGTACTGGGCGAAGAAGAAGAGCAGGAATGCGGCGGAGAAGGAGGCTGCAAGGGCCTTGCGAGCTCGTTTCT
This sequence comes from Adlercreutzia aquisgranensis, assembly GCF_943193145.1. Lineage (NCBI taxonomy): Bacteria > Bacillati > Actinomycetota > Coriobacteriia > Eggerthellales > Eggerthellaceae > Adlercreutzia > Adlercreutzia aquisgranensis. Next base: position 50,502 of record NZ_CALPDA010000009.1, read on the forward strand.
GGGACAGCATGCAGACAGCGAATGCAAGAAGGAGGATATAGATCCCTGACTTCTTTGTGAGCATAACCAGGAGGCATGCGATGCACAGTGCGATGAGCTTGTATCGTCTGTTCGACAGATCTTTTCCGTTGGCGACATTCCAAAGGAGCACCCCCACAAGGAGAAGGAAGGCGCTATGGAGAACGTCTTTCCAGAGGGTTGCGCTGTACCATGCGACGAGCGGGTTTAATCCGTACAAGGCGAGAAGAACGAGTTTGGCGTTATTGCTTTGGATCGTCGATATGCAAAAAGCAATGGTCGCCGATAAAAGGAGCATCTGCGCGACGGTCACAAAAGAGATGGCTGCATAGGTCGATCCAGCAAGAGGGGTGGCGAAATCGAGCATAGCTCCTATCAGCAGGCTAATGAGATAAGGATGATGGTCGCTTAGGACGTTGTTGCCTAGACCCATGTTGATTTGGTAGTACGTGTCCCAGGTTACAACGCCGGGGAAGAGGAGGAGGAACGAGGGAAGCCAAAGCGCAAAGAGCGTTAAAAAAGGAACGACGAAGGCTCTTTTTCCGCAGAACAGAGCGTTGGCGAGAGGTTCGAATCGCCGACGGGGCTGCCGCGTAAGCTTGAGCATGAATCGCAAGACGACATTGCAGGCGATCCAAAAGAGCAAAAACCACCCGATAAGGCAGAAGGTTAAATCAAGGATGTTGCCTAAGCGCGAAAGGGTGGGGTTAAGGAGCTGTTCGTAGGCTTCTACGTTGGGGCCAAATGCTTGGGCGACCGAGAAGGCGGCGGGAAGGGAAACGGTTCGAATCTCCTGAGCAGGGTTCGACGCAAGATAGGCTATGGCTTTTTTTGCGAGAATGTAGGTTGCGCACAGTACGGTGGCCCCTTCGATTACGCTGCAGTCTATCCTTGAGAGGATGTCTATGGTTTGGTTTATGTCGTGAGTTCTATCGGTTAGAATCGTGCAGCATACCCAGACAGACGCAAGGAGGATAACGTATTGGTGCGAATCGAGAAACGCGGTCACTCTGCAAAAAATCGAATCCCTCGCATCTGTCATCGACTCAGCCTCCCTTCGGCATGGAAGGATCCTGTAGCCTGCAGGCTATAGGTTTTGCGGTTCTCCTTGACTACCGTGTCCAGGATGAGGCCGCATACCAGCGAAAGCGCGCTTGCCCCGACGAGCGCGGCTGCGACGATTGCCGTGGGAAGCCGAGGTACCAAACCTGTTTGGCTGAATTCCAACACAACGGGTAGGCCGAAGCAGAGGCCCAAGATAAGAAGGAAAGCGGAAAGGAGGCCGAAAAGGGCCATGGGGCGGTAGTCTTTGAACAGCGATCCGATAGTGAGAAGGACCTTCACCCCGTCGTTCAGTGTCGAGAGCTTGGAGACGCTTCCCTCTGGCCTGTCCCTATAGTCGATCGGTACCTGGGCGATGCGCCACTGCTTGTCTACGGCGTGGATAGATATTTCGGTTTCAATCTGAAAGCCATCCGATAGGACGGGGAGTAACGATGCAAATTGCCTGTTGAAAGCCCTATATCCGCTCATGACATCATTGTAGGAGAAGCCGTAGAGTAGTTTTATGAGTGCGCAAACCAGCCAGTTGCCGAGCCCGTGGAACGCTCGCTTGTTTTCCGATTCATACGACCCGTTCGACAGCCTGTCTCCGACGACCATGTCGGCGCTGCCTTCGTAAAGGGGGCACAGCAGCTCCGGAGCTTTGTCAGCCGGATAGGTGTCATCTCCGTCTACCATGAGATAAAACGGCATGTCGATATCGCGTAGCATTTGGCGTACGACATTGCCCTTGCCCTGGCGTGCCTCTGAACGGACGATCGCGCCGTGTTTGCGAGCTATGTCGGCGGTTTCGTCGGTTGAGTTGTTGTCGTAAACATAGATGATCGACCCCGGTAAAGCCCTCCTGAAATCATCTACAACCCGCCCGATGGTGCTTTCTTCGTTATAGCATGGTATGAGTACGGCTACCTCGGAATATGGGGGGGGGTGATCATTTCGAAGCCTTTCGAGATAAGGGGTCAATCATGTTTAAAATTGCATTATACGAGTATAGTCGAAATCGCGCACGGCGCAACGATGCAAGGAATGGCTTGCCGTAGAGATGCTCGCGTTTCTGGGGTTCGCGGAAAAGGAGGATTAGCTTGTCTGGCTTGGTCGTCCAATTCGGCAAGTTCGGCATTGTGGGCGTTGTGGCATTTGCGATCGACTATTCTCTGCTCGTTATACTGACTGAAGTGTTCGGGTTCGTCTATCTTGCAAGCGCGACGATAGCTTTTTGCGTGTCGGCGTTCTTTAACTATCTTGCTTCCATGGAATACGTATTTACTCGAAAAAGGGGGATGGAGCGACGAAAGGAAATCACCGCTTTCTTTGCACTGTCCGTCGTCGGGCTCGGGCTCAACAATGCCTGCATGTGGGCCGGCGTTGAGCTTGTCGGCTTGAGCTACTTGCTTGTCAAAGTGGCTGCCACGGCGGTTGTGGCTGTCTGGAACTTCTTTAGCCGAAAGCTTTTATTCGAGGGCCGAGGCGGCAACGGCGGCCCTCGGAACCCCTCGCGATAAGCGGCTGACGTTTGCAGCATAGGCCTTATGTACGTGGGGGGGGCTTGCGTCTTGCTGCTGCAGGCGCTACACTACCGTGCTAGATGAATTCTGTTTCAGGGCGAGGTGAAAGTCCTCACTGGCGGTAATGCCTCAGGCTGCAGCGGGAAACGCTGCGGCGGCGGGGCCAGTCCGCGACCCTGGCGGCATCGGCGGCGTCCTTGGGCGCTGCGGGCGTCCCAGGCTGACTCCGGTGGGATTCCGGGACCAACGGTTACAGTCCGGATGGAAGAAGCAGCGGTTCTGGAGAGACCGGGCCTTGCGCCCGATGTCGTTCCAAGAGCGTGTTTCAGGCCTGTGTGAAGGAATTCATGCGGGCCTGTTTCCTTTTCTCGGGTCGGGAAGCACCAGCCTGCCAGACGCTTGACCCGAAGAAAAGAGGTGGATCATGGCCGGATCTATGAAGACGCTCGAGGAAGTGGAGGGCAAGCAGGCCGCCGGGCGCGCCCCCCAGGGAAAGCGCTACGCCAACACCAACGTATGGGGTACGCGCCAGCTGGTGACCATGGCGCTTATGTGCGCTATCGGTGTGGTGCTCTCGTTCATCGAGTTTCCGCTTCTGCCCGGCGTCACCTGGCTTAAGTGCGACGTGTCCTCCATGCCCGCCATGGTGTGCGGCTTCGCCTTCGGGCCGGCCGCCGGCTTTGCGGTGGGGGCAGTGGAGGCTATCCTGCACGGGCTGCTCATGGCCGACTTCTCCGGAGCGCTCATGAACATCATGGTGGTGGCCGGCCTGGTGATTCCCTCGGCGCTCGTCTACAAGCGCATCCATAGCTGGCGCGGTGCGGTAGTCGGCCTTGTGGTTGCCGTTGTGGCCGCCGTCATCATGGCTATCCTGGGCAACCTGGTTGTCACGCCCGTGTACCTGGGCGTCCCCCTGCAGGCCGTGATCGACATGATCATCCCCATCCTGGTTCCCTTCAACTTGCTGAAGGGCGCCATCAACGCGGTGCTCACGCTGATCATCTACAAGTCCGTGAGCAACCTCATCACCCCGAAGAAGGACCAGGTGCATGGACGATAAGGCTGTAGCACACCCGGGGTTGGCCGATGTGCCCGCGTCGGCTGGCGCGCCGGGGCTGGCTGGTGCGTCCGGCGAGCTGGTCGGCGCATTCGGGTCGGTCGGCACGTCTGGCGATGCAGGGTGCGCGCCCGGCGAGATGCCACGCGCGACCGACGGGGCGGCCGTGGATTTCGACGGCATCCGGTTCACCTACGACGGAGAGGCCTTCGTGCTGGACGGCATCGACCTCTCCGTTCCCGAAGGGCAGTTCCTCTGCATCCTGGGAGGCAACGGGTCGGGCAAGTCGACGCTTGCCCGCCATATCAACGCCCTGCTTCTGCCCGACGAGGGCCAGGTGACGGTGCTCGGCTGGTCTACGGACGACCCTCGTTGCACCTTCGACATCCGAAGCCACGCGGGCATGGTGTTCCAAAATCCCGACGACCAGCTGGTGGCCAGCGTGGTGGAAAACGACGTGGCCTTCGGTCCCGAGAATCTGGGGGTTGCCCCTGATGAGCTGCAGCGACGGGTGATCGAGGCGCTCGGCAACGTGGGGCTGCAGGGCTTCGACCTGCGCGAGACCACGGCGCTTTCCGGCGGCCAGAAGCAGCGCGTGGCCATTGCCGGGGTGCTGGCCATGCGTCCGCGCATCCTGGTGCTCGACGAGGCCACGGCCATGCTCGACCCCCGGGGGCGCAAGGGGCTCATGCGTCTTGCGCGCGAGCTCAACGAGCAGGGGTTGACCGTGGTCATGATCACCCATTTCATGGACGAGGCCGCGCAGGCGGATCGCGTGGTGGTGCTCGAGGCGGGGCGCGTGGTGGCCGACGGCGACCCCGATGCGGTGCTCAGCGACCCGGCGCGCCTGGAGTCTATGAGCTTGGACGTGCCCTTCGTCGCGTCGCTTGCCGTCGCGCTGCGCAAGCGCGGGGTCGACGTGGCCGTGCACGTGCAGCCCGAGCTGTTGAAGGAGGAGCTATGCGCGTTGCGTTCGAGCAGGTGAGCTACTCCTACCGGAAGGCCGACCCGGCCGAGGCCAAGGGCGGCCGGGACTTTCGTCGCGGCAAGGCGAAGGGGCAGGCGACCGCCTCGGAGCAGGCGCTGGGCCGGGCGGAGTGGGGCGCCGACCCGAACGAGCGCTGGGCGCTGCGGGATGTGAGCTTCGTGGTGGAGCCTGGCGAATTTCTAGGGCTTGCGGGGCATACGGGCAGCGGCAAGTCGACGCTCATCCAGCACATGAACGGGCTTCTGCATCCGACGCAGGGTCGCGTGCTCGTGGACGGGCGCGACCTGGCCGACAAAAGCTGGGCCCAGCAGTGTCGCGGGAGCGTGGGGCTGGTGTTCCAGTACCCCGAGCACCAGCTCTTCGCGCCCACGGTGGCCCAGGACGTCGCCTTCGGGCCAAGAAACCTGGGGCTTTCCGGCGCTGAGCTCGATGCGCGGGTGCGCCATGCCCTGGGGCGGGTGCACCTGGACGTCGGCGAGGTCGGCGGCCGCAGCCCCTTCGAGCTGTCCGGCGGCCAGCAGCGCCGCGTAGCCTTCGCCGGGGTGCTGGCCATGGATCCGCAGGTGCTGGTGCTCGACGAGCCGGTGGCCGGGCTCGACCCGGTGGCCCGCGAGGATTTCCTGGCCCTCATAGCCGAGCTGCATGCCGGGGGCATGTCGGTGGTCATGGCGTCCCACAACATGGACGACCTGGCGCGCCTGTGCGACCGCATCCTGGTGCTCAACGGCGGCAGCGCGTTCGCCCTTGGCAGCCCGGAGGATGTGTTCTCCCAGGGCGAGGCCCTGCGTAGCATAGGCTTGGACGTGCCGCCGGCCCAGCGCATGGCCGAACAGCTGCGGGCAGAGGGGTTCGCGCTGCCGCGGGCGCTTTACGACACCGAGAGCCTAGCCGAGGACCTGGCGCCTCAGCTGGGCGGGAGCGCGGCGCCTGCGTTCGGGCGGAAGGAGGGTGCTTGTGCCTGACATCACCTGCATAGGCCGTTACTGGCCCGGCGACAGCCCCGTCCACCGCATGGACGCCCGGGCGAAGCTGCTGCTGTCGCTGGCGGTCATGGCTATCGCCTTCGTAGCCCAGACGTTCTGCTCGCTTGCGGTGGTGGCCGTCTTCGTGGCGGCGCTGTTCGTGCTGTCGGGCATACCGCTTGGCAGCGCCCTGCGCTCCATCGTGCCGCTCATCTTCATCGTGGTCATCACGGCGCTGCTCAACGTGCTCTTCGTGCAGACGGGCGACGTGGTGGCGCACTGGTGGGTGATAACCATCACCACAGGCGGCATCCGCATGGCCTTCTTCATCGCTCTTCGCCTGGTCATCCTGCTGCTGGCTATGAGTCTGCTCACCCTGACCACGCCCACGCTGGACATCACCGACGCCTTCGAGTACCTGCTGGCCCCCTTCCGCCGCTTCGGACTGCCCGCTCACGAGCTGTCCATGATGATGGGCTTGGCGCTGCGCTTCATGCCGTTGTTCGTGGGCGAGCTCACCACCATCTACCGCGCCCAGGTAAGCCGCGGGGCCGTGCTGTCGAAATGGCGGGTGAGCACCCTGACGGCGCTGCTGGTGCCTTTGTTCACCAGCGCGTTTCGCCATGCGGAGACGCTGTCGGCCGCCATGGACGCCCGCTGCTACCATGGTGCCGACGGCCGCACGCGGCTGCATCCGCTGAGCTACACATCGCTTGACCGCAACGGGGTCGTGGCCGTGGCAGCGCTGCTGGCCTGCGTCGTGGCTGCGAACTTCCTGCCCCTGTAATCTGTTTGGCCCCTACCGAAAGGAAACCCCATGAGCAACGAAAACGGACTCGAAACCATCCTCGACTACCTGACCAGCGTCCCCGCCTGGTACCTGGCCACCGTGGACGGGGAAGGGCAGCCCCACGTGCGGCCCTTCAGCTTCGCCGAGATCCAGGACGGGCGGCTGTGGTTTTGCACCTCCACCGAGAAGGACGTCTACCACGAGCTTCAGCGCAACCCCCGCTTCGAAGCCACGGCTTGGAAGACCGGCTACGGTTGGGTCATCCTGCGCGGACGGGCCGACCTTGAGGACCGTGCATCGGAGTCCATGCGGCGAAACGGCTTCGACCACATGGTCGCCTTGGGCGAGAGCTGGGAGAGCGCCGACGACGCGCGCCTGACCTTCTTCTCGGTGGCCGACCCGCAGGCGTGGATCTGCGACATCGACGGCAGCTGGAACCCGGTGGCGCTGTAGTCGGCGCCGATGACCGCGCCCTCCATGCGGGCGTTTCGACGCGCGCGGAGGGCCCTTGCGGTGCCGTTCGTCGGAACGGGGCGGCCGACAGCGCTGCGCCTTCGGCATCTTCGGGTATGCTTGGGCGCATGACCGTGCGTCCATCTGGGCGCAGACCGAGAGGAGCCGCCCTTCCATGGATGCCGTAATCGATGCCATCAACTCCATAGACGCCTTCGTCTGGGGTCCGCCCATGATCGCGCTCCTTTTGGGGTCGCATCTGTTCCTGACCTTCCGCACGAAGTTCATCCAGCGCAAGCTGCCCACAGCCATCAAGCTGTCGGTGACGCCCGACCCGGACGCTCCGGGCGACATCAGCCAGTTCGGCGCGCTTACCACGGCGCTGTCGGCCACTATCGGCACCGGCAACATCGTAGGCGTGGGCACCGCCATCCTGGCCGGCGGCCCGGGTGCCGTGCTGTGGATGTGGCTTACCGGCGTGTTCGGCATCGCCACCAAGTACTGCGAGACCTACGCCGCGGTGAAGTACCGCGTGGAAGACCATAACGGCAACATGCTGGGCGGTGCCATGTACGCCTGGAAGCGCGCGTTTACCAAGGACGGTAAGACCCCCTGGTGGGCGATGCTGGGCGCCGGCGCCTTCGCCGTGTTCACCGCCATCGCCTCCTTCGGCATCGGTTCGGCCGTGCAGTCCAGCGCCATGACCAGCATCATCGTGTCCAACGCGCCGGGCGTGCCCACCTGGGGCATCGGCCTTGCCGTGGTCATCATGGTATCGCTCGTCATCTTCGGCGGCATCAAGTCCATCTCCCGAGTCTGCGAGAAGCTGGTGCCCTTCATGGCCATCGCCTACGCTTGGGGCTGCATCGTTATCATCGGTCTGAACTGGCAGTACGTCTGGCCTGCCATCTGCCTTATCTTCGAGTGCGCCTTCACCCCGAAGGCTGCCTTCGGCGGCGCGGTGGGAAGCGGCCTTATGCTGGCGCTGCAGTTCGGCTGCGCCCGCGGTCTGTTCTCCAACGAGTCCGGCTTGGGCTCGGCCCCCATCGTGGCCTCCGCCGCCGCCACCCGAAACCCCGCCCGCCAGGCGCTGGTCTCCATGACCGGCACCTTCTGGGACACCGTGGTCATCTGCGCTCTCACCGGCATCGTGCTGGTGTCCTCGATGCTTGCCAACCCCGAGATCATGGAGCAAGGGCTGATCACCGCCGGCGCCGACCTGACGTCGGCCGCCTTCGCCTCCATCCCCTTCGTGGGCACGCCCATCCTGGTCATCGGCATGATCCTGTTCGCCTACAGCACCATCCTGGGCTGGTCCTACTACGGCAACCGCGTGATCACCTACCTGTTCGGCAAGCGGGCCATCCGCCCCTACCAGGTCATCTACGTGGCCGTGGCGTTCCTGGGCGCGGTGGGAATCGGCGACTTGGTGTGGACCGTCTCCGATATCGCCAACGCCTTCATGGCCGTGCCCAACATCATCGTGGTGCTGCTGCTCTCGGGGCTGATCGCCCGCGAGACGAAGCACTACGTGTGGGACCGCAACCTGGACGAGGTGGACGAGACCCCCATCCCCAAGCTGGAGTCGAAGTAGGGCTGCCGGCCGTTTCGCCCGCCCCTGTCCGGCGCTACGCGGGAACGTTGCCGCCCGCCGCTGTTGACGTCGGAATCTGGTTTCGCGGATGCCGGGCCTGCCCGTCCGCTCAGCCCGCATAATCGTTAGGTTCGTGCGCTTTTCCTCGTGAACCTGCCGATTGTGCGGGCTTTTTCCGCGGAAGCCAGAAGGCGTGGGGTATCATGGGGCCATGGAATCCATTGCGATCATAGGAGGCGGCGCTGCGGGGCTTGCAGGCGCCGTGTCGGCCGCCCAGGCGTTGCGCGCTGCGGGGCGCAGCGACGTGGAAGTCGCGCTGTGCGAAGCAGACGAGCGCGTGGGCCGTACCATTCTTGCCACGGGCAACGGGCGGTGCAACTTCTCCAACGCCTCGGTGCGGGCGTCGGACTACCGAAACGCCGCCTTCGTCGGGTCGGTACTTCAGTCGCTTCAGGGCTGGTCGATACGCGGAGGCTGTACGGCGGGCAGGGAAGCGGGCGTTGCCGACCCCGTGCACCGCTTCTTCGCCGATGCGGGGCTGTTGTGGCGCGAGGAGTCCGAAGGGCGGTTGTACCCCCAGGCCAACAAAGCCACAAGCGTGCTGGACGTGCTGCGCGCGAAGGCCGTCCGGCTGGGGGTGCGCGAGCGGACGTCCAAGCGTGCCGTCCGCATCGATGCGCCTTCGGCTCCGGAGGGGCCCTTTGCCGTGCGGTTCGACGACGGCTCCGTCATGCGCCCTCGGGCCGTCGTGCTGGCCATGGGCGGGAAGCATGGTCTTACCGTGGAGCTCCCGCCGCTGCTGCGCTCGGGCGCGCTAAGCCCCGTGCTCGGCCCCCTGCGTTCTGACGGGCGGCTGACCAGGACGCTGAACAACATCCGCCTGAAGGCGGCCCTGTGCCTGTGCCGCCCCGACGAGAAGGCCGCCCGAAACAGCATCGCCAACGACGTGGAGCTTCGCTCGTCCGCCTTGGCTGCCGCTGCAGCCTGCGGCGAGGACGTCGGGCATGCGGACGGTGGCTTTCGGGTGACCGGGGAGGGCCTGCTGCTGGCGCGCCAGCAAGGAGAGGTGCTCTTCCGCGATTACGGGCTTTCGGGAATCGCCGTGTTCAATCTGTCGCGGTTCGCGCGACCTGGGGATGCGGTGCTCGTCGATGCGTTGCCGGGCATGGGGCTTGCGCAAGCGCAGGAGGCGCTCGGGCGCCGTTTCGAAGCGCTGGTGCGCGACGGGGCCGTGCTTTCGGGGGAGGACTGGGGGCGCGGCATGCTGCTGCCGGCCGTGGGGGCACTCGTGCTCAAGCAGGCGGGGCTGTCCGTTTCGGGGCCGTTCGCGGCCGCCGACGTGCCGGCGTTCGTTCGGGCTGCCAAGGCCCTTCGCTTCCCGGTGGAGGGCATGGCCGACCCTGCCCAGTGCCAGGTGGCTCGCGGCGGGCTCGACATTGCCGCTTTCGACGGGCGCACGCTGGAGGCGAGGGCGGTACCGGGGCTGTTCGCGGCCGGCGAGGCGCTGGACGTGGACGGCCCCTGCGGCGGCTACAACCTTCACTGGGCCTGGGCGAGCGGCATCGTCGCCGGGGACGCTGCAGCCCGAAAGATGGTTGCGGGCAAGGAGGCCTAGGGTGTCTGTCTTGAGCCAGAGCCCCTTGGAGGTGTCGAACGTGGCGCTTCCCCTGGATGCGGGCCTGCTAACCGATGCGGGTCGGCGCGCGCTGCGGCATGCCGTGGCCGAGGCTCTGGGCGTGGGGGAGTCCGAGCTTGCAGACCTGCGGCTGCTTCGGCGCAGCGTGGATGCCCGGAAGAAGGCTGCCGTGCATTTCGTCGCGTCCTTTCGCGTCGATCTTGCACCGGGCGCATCCGTTCGCCCTGCGCCCGGCGTGCAGGCAAGGCCCTACGAGCCGGCGCCGTCGCTGCTTCCCGCAGCGTCTACCGCCCGTGCGCATGGAGGGGCGCGTCCGGTGGTGGTAGGAGCGGGCCCTGCCGGGCTTTTCTGCGCCTGGTACCTTGCCAAGGCCGGCATGCGCCCGGTGGTGGTGGAGCGCGGCGCCGACGTGGACGCCCGGACTGCCGCCGTGCGCTCCTTCGAAGCGGGCGGCCCCTTCGACCCGCGCTCGAACGTCCAGTTCGGCGAAGGCGGCGCCGGCACCTTCTCCGACGGCAAGCTCACTACCAACATCAAGAGCCCCTATGCGCGCGACGTGCTGCGCCTGTTCGTGGGCGCTGGTGCGCCCGATGAGATTCTGTGGCAGGCGAAGCCCCATATCGGCACCGACCTCCTGAGGGGGGTCGCGAGGCGGTTGCGCTGCCAGATAGAGGAGATGGGCGGCCAGGTGCGCTTCCTCACCCAGCTGGTGGGGCTCGATTTCGAGGGCGGTGCGGTCAGCGGTGTGCGCCTGGCGCCTTCGGGGAGCACCGAAGCGCGCGGTGAGACGTCGCGGCTTGAGGTCGATGCCGTGGTGCTCGCCTGCGGGCATTCCGCCCGCGACACCTTTCGCCTGCTGTACGACGCAGGCGTGGCCATGGAGCAGAAGCCCTTCTCGGTGGGCGTGCGCATCGAGCATTCCCAGTCGCTGGTCGACCGGGCCCAGTACGGTCCCTTCGCGGGGCACGAGGCGTTGGGGCCGGCGGACTACAAGCTGTCCGTGCAGCTGCCCGCGACGGCGTCGGACGGCCCTCGCGGCGTGTACACCTTCTGCATGTGCCCGGGCGGGGAGGTGGTGTGCGCCGCCAGCGAGCCGGAGTCGGTGGTGGTCAACGGCATGAGCCGTCACGCCCGCGACGGGGAAAACGCCAACAGCGCGCTTCTGGTGGGGGTGGGCCCGCAGGACTTCGGCAGCGACCACGTGCTGGCCGGCGTGGAGTTTCAGCGCCGCATCGAGCGGGCCGCTTACGCCTGCGCGTTGGCTGCGGGCGGCGCCCCGTACAGCGCGCCGGCCCAGACCGTGGGCTCCCTCCTGTCCGCAGGGGCAGCTGACTTCGGCGCCGGACGCGTCGTCGAGCCCAGCTATGCCCGGGGCGTGGCTTGGTGCGATCTGCGCCGATGCCTGCCCGGATTCGTGGTCGACGCCCTGGCCTCGGCGCTGCCGTTGCTCGATCGGCGCCTGCACGGCTTCGCCGACCCCGGCGCGGTCATGATCGGCGTCGAGACCCGAAGCTCAAGCCCGGTGCGCATCCTGCGCGGAGGCGATCTGCAGGCCTTCTGCGACGGACGCGCCCCCTCGCGCGAAGGGGAGGGGGCGTCGGGGCTTTTCCCCTGCGGCGAGGGCGCCGGCTACGCGGGCGGCATCATGAGCGCCGCCTGCGATGGTTTGCGGGTGGCCGCCGCCATAGCTGGCGGCGCGTTGGCGCCCCATAGGCTATACTGAGCCCATGGACAAACTCGTTACGAAACAGGCCGTGGCGCAGGCGGTCTACGAAGCCATCCCCGCCCTCGCATGCGTCCTCCCCGAGGACGTCGAGGCGGGCATCGTTGCTGCGCGCGACGACGAGCGCCATCTGCTGGGACGGGCGGTGCTCGACCAGCTGTGCGAGAACATGCGCATCGCCGCCAAGGATTGCGTACCGCTGTGCCAGGATACGGGCACTGTGTGGGTGAGCCTGGATGCAGGCCCCGGCGTGCTGGTGCCGGCAGACGTGTTCTCCCTGGTGGACGACGCGGTGGCACGGGCCTACGACCAGGCGCGCCTGCGCAAGTCCGTTGTGCGCGACGCCCTTGTCGACCGCACGAACACTGGCGACAACACCCCGGCCTTCTGCGATATCCATCCGGTGGACGAGCCGGGGACTGCCCGCCTGTCCGTCATGCTGAAGGGCGGCGGCTCGGACAACGCCAGCCGCGTGGTGATGCTGGCTCCCGGCGCGGGGCGGGCGGCCATCGTGGAGGAAGTGGTCCGCTGCGTGCGCGAGAAAGGGGCCAACGCCTGCCCGCCGCTCACGGTGGGCGTGGGCGTGGGAGGCACCTTCGACAAGGTGGCGTCCCTGGCCAAGCGCGCGCTTCTGCGCCCGGTGGGCGAGCCTGCGTCCGACCCGGAGGTGGCGGCCTTCGAGCGCGAGCTGCTCGAGGCGGTCAACGCCACGGGCGTGGGCGCCGGGGGCCTGGGAGGGCGCCATGCGGCCCTGGCCGTGGCGGTGAGCACGGCACCCTGCCATATCGCCGCGTTGCCCGTGGCCATCAACATGGGGTGCTCGGCCCTGCGCCGCTGCACGGTGGATCTGCCGACACAGTCGGTTTCCGTGGTTGCGGCGAGCGACGGCTGCGAAGGCGAGGTGTAGGGGATGAGAAACGCTGCGAGCCTTTCGCTGCCGCTGGACCGCGAAGCGCTGTGCCGCCTGCGCGCGGGGGACCGCTGCCTGCTCACCGGGCCCATGTACACCCTGCGAGACGCCGGCCACCTGCGTCTTCTGGAAGAGCTTTCGGCCGAAGGCGCCCTGCCGTACGGCCTTGCGGGCCAGACCGTCTTCTACGCCGGCCCCACGCCGCCGGCGGCCGGGCGCCCCTTCGGCGCTGTGGGGCCTACCACTGCAAGCCGCATGGATTTCGCGGCGCCTGCGCTCTACCGCGCCGGCGTCGTGGCGACGCTGGGGAAGGGCAAGCGCAGCGAAGAGGTGAGGCGGGCCTGCGCGGAGACGGGGTCGGTCTACCTCACCGCCGTGGGAGGGGCTGCGGCCTATCTGGCGAAGTGCGTAACGTCATCTCGGATCATCGCTTATGCGGATCTGGGAACCGAGGCGCTGCGGCGCATAGAGGTCGTCGACCTCCCCGTGTTCGTGGGCATCGACGTTGCGGGCAACACGATTTTCGAGGCTTGAGAGAGGGGCGTGCCGACATGGCTCAACCGCTGCAGCCGACCAACGAGGCGGGCGTGCTCATAACCTTCGAAGGCGGGGAGGGGGCCGGCAAGACCACCCATATCCGCTTCCTGGCCGAGGCGCTTCAGGGCCGCGGGCGCGAGGTGCTGTGCTTGCGCGAGCCGGGCGGCACCGCCATCGGCGAGCAGGTGCGCGCAGTGCTGCTGAGCACGAACAACGACGAGATGGCTCCCGAAGCCGAGCTGCTGCTCTACGAGGCGGCCCGCGCGCAGCTGGTGGGGCAGGTGATAGCGCCCGCCCTTGCGCGCGGCTGCGTGGTGTTGTGCGACCGTTTCACCGACTCCACGCTGGCCTACCAGGGCGCCGGCCGCGGGCTCGACGAGTCGTTCATCGAGCGGGCCAGCGCCTTCGCCTGCCAGGGCCTCGTGCCCGACCGCACCGTGCTGCTCTCCACGGGGGGCACCGCCACCGACGGCCTCATGCGGGCCACCCATCGCGGCGCGGCCGACCGCCTGGAGGAGGCCGGGCTGGAGTTCCACATGCGGGTCAACGACGCCTTCCAGCGCATGGCGGCGGCGCATCCGCAGCGCATCCGCTGCGTCGTCTCCGACAAGCGCAAGTCCGTCACGGCCCGGGCGGTGTTTCGCGCCGTGGCCGACCTGTTCCCGTGGATGAACGAGCCGGACGCCTTCCCCGAGGGCTTCTTCGAGCGGCTCGACGTCTCCCGCGGCGCCTCGTTGCCCAAGCTCGGTGCCCGCGCCGCCGGCTTCGACCAGGCCGGCGGACGATGAGCGACGCATTCGACGGTATAGTGGGCCAACCCAAGGTCCGCGATTTCCTGCGGGCCACGGTGGCGTCGGACCGCACCATCCACGCCTACCTGTTCACCGGGCCGGCCGGCTCGAACAAGACCCAGGCCGCCTTCGCCTTCGCCCAGGCCATCCTCTGTCCGAAAGGCCCGCAGGGCCCGCGCGGGGGACTGTGCGGATCGTGCGACATCTGCCGGAAAGTGGCGCGGCGCACTCACCCCGACGTGGTGTACTGCGCTCCCGAAGGGGCGGCGGGATACCTCGTGGGCCAGGTGCGCAACCTTATCTCGTCGGTGTCCATGGCCCCCATCCAGGCTTCCCGAAAGGTCTACATCGTCGACCGCGCCGACCTCCTGGGCGTCCAGGCGGCAAACGCGTTTCTGAAGACGCTTGAGGAGCCTCCCGACGACGTGGTCATCGTGCTTCTGGCGCGTACGGCCGAAAGCGTCCTGCCCACCATCGTGTCCCGCTGTCAGGTGGTGCCCTTCCGCACCATCCCCCAGAGCGAGGCCTGCGCGCTGGTGGTCCAGAACTCCGGCGCGTCGCTGCCCGAGGCTCGCCGCGCCCTTGCCGCCTGCGACGGCTCCATCGAGCGCGCCGTGGCCCTTCTGGGATCTACCGACCAGCGTTCTATGCGCAAGCGGGTGCTTTCGGTGCTGGGCTGCCTGCAGCAGGCCGACGACTGGGACGTGGTGGGCTACGGCCGCGAGCTTCTGGGTCTGGTGAAGCTGCCCGACGATGCCGCCCAGGCCAAGCTCCAGGAGCAGCTTGACGAGAACCGCGACTTCCTCTCGAAGTCGGCCATCCGCCAGCTCGAGGAGCGCAACAAGCGGCAGATCACCGCCAAGACCACCGCCCAGATGCGCATGCTGGGGTCCATCAGCCGCTCGTGGCTGCGCGACATCATGGTCGCGAGCGCCGGCCGGGGCGACCTGGTGGTCAACGACGACGCGCTGGCCTCCATCCAGGCCGTCGCAGCCCGTGGAGATACGGCGCGCGCGGCCGCCGCTTTGGCCGCTGTGGACCGCTTCCTCCAGGCAATCCCCTATAATGTCTCCCCTGAGACGAACATCGATTCCCTGCTGTTCGAGATCCGGCGGTGCCTGTTCGCCCGCTAGGTGCAGCACGGCTCTGCTTTTCAAGGGCCGCCTCGCCGCAGGGATGCGGAATAGGAAACGGTAGGTGCTCTTATGGTGCGTATCGCGCCGGTCAACCTTACGTACAATCCCAAGACGCTGTGGTTCGACGCCCAGGACCACGAGCTTGAACCCGGGCAGCCGGTGGTGGTGTCCACAGCCCGCGGCACCGAGTTCGGCCGCCTGGACGCCGCGGTCTTCGAAGCTACCGACGAGCAGATGAAGTCGCTGAAAAGCCCGCTCAAGCCGGTGCTGCGGGCGGCTACGGAAGAGGACGAGGCCCAGGCGGCGCGCATGATCGAGCTCTCGCAGGAGGCCATGCCCGTCTTCCGCGAGATGGCTGCCGAGTTCGCCTCGGACATGCGCCCGGTGTCGGTGGAGTACCTGCTCGACGGCGACAAGGCCATCTTCTACTTCGAGTCCGAGGACCGGGTGGATTTCCGCGACCTGGTGCGCAAGCTGGCCGGTCGCTTCCATGTGCGCGTGGACATGCGCCAGATCGGCGTTCGCGACGAGGCTCGGCTGGTGGGCGGCCTGGGCCACTGCGGCCAGGAGCTGTGCTGCAAGCGGTTGGGCGGCGAGTTCTGCCCGGTGTCCATCCGCATGGCCAAGGAGCAGGACCTCTCGCTGAACCCTCAGAAGATATCGGGCTTGTGCGGGCGGCTCATGTGCTGCTTGCGCTACGAGTTCGAGGCGTACAAGGACTTCAAGGGCCGCTGCCCGAAGGCCGGCTCCACAGTGCAGACCCCCGACGGACCGGCCAAGGTGGTCGATTTGGACGTGCCCCGCGAGGTGGTCTCGGTGCGCGTGGAAGGGGAGAAGCCGGTGAAGGTTCCCCTGGCGGACTTCGATCCGCCCGAAGAGGGCAACCGGCCCAAGGTGATCGGCGAGCAGGCATGGGAGCAGGCCCAGAACCAGGGCCTCTACGGCACGGATGCCGGCATGGCCGCTTTCGCCACGGTCACCTTGAGCGGATCGGATAAGCTCGCCGAGCGCGGGTCGGTGCGCCGCGTGGAGCGCACGAAGCGATCCGAGGAGCAGCGCCGCGACGGGTCTGCCGCCTCCGGCCGCGACAAGGGCCAGGGGCGCAAAGGCTCCAAGCGCTCTGGCTCCGACGGGCAGCGCGACGGATCCGGCCGCTCGGGCTCCCGCCGCCGCCCGCGCAACGGCGCCTCGCCCGGCGCCGAGCAGGCTTCGGGCAAGGGTCGCAGGCAGCAGGGCAAGGGCGGCCAGGACGCCCGCGGGCAGGGCGGCGGGCGCGGGCCCGAGCAGGCCCGCAAGCAGCAGGGCAAGGGGTCGGGCCCCCGCCCCGGCCAGAAGTCCTCGGGCTTGAGGGCCGGGCGCGACCGGTCGCAGGGCGCGGCTCAGGCTTCCGCAGCAGGGGCTCCCGACCAGCACAGGCGCGCACGCCGGCGCACCCACAAGGCCAACTCCGACGCCGGTGCGCAGGAGTAGGGGGGCGGCAATGGAGACTGACTACCCGCTGCTTACCGACCTGTACCAGCTCACCATGGCCCAAGGCTACTGGGAATCGGGCAAGATCGCCGAGGAGGCGTGCTTCCACGCCTATTTCCGGGACTACCCGTTCAGGGGCGGCTTCGCCATCGCCTGCGGCATGGCCCAGGTGGCCGACATGGTGGACGGCTACGGCTTCTCCGACGACGATTTGTCCTACCTGGCCTCGCTCGACGCCCCTGCCGGCGGGAAGCTGTTCAAGGACGGCTTCATCGAGTACCTGTCCGGTTTCTCGCTGAGGGTGGACATCGACGCGGTGCCCGAGGGCACGGTCGTGTTCCCCAACGAGCCGCTGGTGCGGGTGTGCGGTCCGATCATGGACTGCCAGCTGCTGGAGACGGCGCTGCTCAACTGCGTGAACTTCCAAACCCTGGTGGCCACGAAGGCTGCGCGGGTGTGCCTGGCGGCCCAGGCGCCGGTGGCCGAGTTCGGGCTTAGGCGCGCCCAGGGGGCGGGAGGCGGGCTGTGGGCCAGTCGGGCGGCCGTGGTGGGCGGCTGCTCCTCGACGTCGAACGTACTGGCCGGCAAGCTCTTCGGCATTCCCGTGTCGGGCACCCATGCCCACTCATGGGTGATGGCCTTCTCCGACGAGCTGGCGGCATTTCGCGCCTGGGCCGAGGCGTTTCCCAACAACTGCGTGCTGCTGGTGGACACCTACGACGTGGAGCGCGGGATCGACAACGCCATCACCGTGGGGCTGGAGATGAAGGCCCGCGGCCAGCACCTGGCCGGCGTGCGCATCGATTCGGGCGACTTGGCCTGGCTTGCCAAGATGGCCCGTCGCAAGCTCGACGAGGCGGGGCTGCGCGACACCGGCATCGTGCTCTCCAACGACTTGGATGAGCACACCATCCACTCCATTCGCGAGCAAGGGGCGCTCGTCGCCTCCTGGGGCGTGGGGACGAAGCTGGCCACCAGCTACGACCAGCCCACCTTGGGAGGCGTCTACAAGCTCTCCGCCACGCGCATGCCCGGCGACGGGGAGTGGACCGACCGCCTGAAGGTTTCCGAATCGGCGGCGAAGCTCACCGTGCCCGGCGTTTTGAACGTGCGGCGTTACTATTCCGACGATGGACGCATAGCGGGGGACATGGTGTACGATGTCACGCGTCCGGTGGATTCGCGCCAGCTCATCGTGGACCCCATGGACGACCTTCGTCAGAAGAAACTTGCGGGGAAGCGCTTCGAGACGCTGCTCGCGCCGCTGGCCAGGGGCGGCAAGACGGTGCTCGACGACGCGCATCGAAGCGCTATGGAGGCCCGCCTCCGCGCCCAGGCGTCACTGGCGACGCTTGACGAGAGCCAGAAGCGCATGCTGAACCCCCACACCTACCCGGTAGGCCTGGAAGTGGGCCTGTCGGAGCGCAGGCGGGCGCTGGTCGCCCGGCTGCGCGGCATCGAGCAGCTGCAGGAAGCCTAACGAGGAGCAAGCCGGGACACCCGGCGAGGAGGACTTCATGATCAAGATAGTAACCGATTCCGTCGCGTCCATCCCGCCTTCCATGGCGAAGCGCTACGACATCGACGTGGTGTCGCTGTACGTGAACCGCGACGGCGTCGAGTACGAGGACGCCACCATGGACCACGAGGCGTTCTACAGCGAGATCCACGAGATGGCGGACAACATACCCACCTCCAGCCAGCCCTCGCAGGCGGCCTTCGAGGGCCTGTTCGAGCGGGCGGCCGAGGCCGGCGACGAGGTGCTGGGCGTCTTCATCTCGTCGGACATGTCCGGCACCTACGAAGGTGCCCTGCGGGCGGCCCGGGCGGTGAAGGCGCGCAACATCGACTTCACCTACGTGATGATCGACTCCACCTCCAACAGCTTCGACGAGGGGTGGCCTGTCATCGACGCCGCCGAGGCGCGCAACAGAGGCTCCGATCTGGCGGAATGCGCCGCCATCGTGCTCGAGGCTATCGAGCGGTGCCGTTTCCTCTTCGTGCCCGAGAGCCTCACCTTCCTCCAGAAGGGCGGGCGCATCGGGGGCGCCGCCGCGCTGCTGGGCAACCTCATCAAGCTGGTCCCCGTGCTCTCCGTGGCCGACGGCCAAGCCGACACCGTGGCCAAGGTCCGCTCCAGCAAGAAGGCCATCGAGCGCATGACCGAGCTGTTCAAGGCCGACGTCCGCGAGTACGGTCTGGCCCATGCCATGGTCCACTACATCGGCGACCCGACGCCTGCGCGGCGGTGGGCCCGCGAGGTCATCGAGCCCCTGGTGGGCCATGCGGTGGAGGTGCTGCCTGTAAGCCCCGTGATCGGCCTTCACGTGGGGCCTGCCGTGGGCATCGCCTACGAGACGCTCAAGGCCATGCCCTACAAGCTCTCGCAGCCTGCCAGTCTGCGCATGGTGGCCTCGTAGCATCGCCGCCCCCGCCGTTTCCCCGTCGTAAGGAGAACACCCATGCAATCCAAGCCCCAGTGCAATCTCATTATCGATTCGTGCTGCGACCTGCCCTTCGCCGTGGTGAACCGCGAGGGCGTCACCATCCTGCCCTACCCCTACATCGGCAACGACGGGGAGCACAAGGACGACATGTACCACTCCATCACGCCCCACGACTTCTACCAGTCCATGCGCGACGGAAACTGCCCGTCCACCACCCAGGTCACCCTTGAAGACTGCCAGCGCGCCCTGGTGCAGGCGGCCCAGAGCGGCGTCCCCACGGTGTTCCTGTCGTTTTCCAGCGGCCTGTCCGGCAGCTTCGATTTGGCCTGCGTGGTGCTCGACCAGGTGAGGCAGGACTATCCCGAAGCCGAGATCTACGCCGTTGACACCAAGCTTGCGTCGGTGGCCGAGGGGCTGCTTGTCTACGAGGCGCTTCGCCAGCGGGAGAACGGGCTTACGGCTCGCGAGCTGGCCCAGTGGGCCGAGGAGGCCCGCAACTTCGTGAACGAGATCTTCATGGTGGAGGACCTGACCACCCTGCACCGCGGCGGCCGCATTCCCGCATCGGTGGCCTTCGCTGGCGGCAAGCTAGACGTGAAGCCCTTGCTCAACATCTCTTCTGATGGCAAGCTGTCGTTGATCGGCGTGGCGCGCGGCCGCAAGAAGGGCCTCAAGCAGATGGTGGAGTACTACCAGAAGCGGGCAGGCGAGGCCAGCCCCGAGCAGTGCGTAGTCATCGGTGGCGCCGACTGCCCCAAGGATGCGGAGCGCCTGGTCGATATGATGAAGAAAGCCGAGGGTGACCGCTTGTTCCTGGAGTGCAACATCGGCCCCGTCATCGGCAGCCATGTGGGCCCGGGGATGATAGCCTTGGTGTTCTGGGGCACGGACAAGCGCGAGGAGCTGTCCGTGGCCGACCGTATCGCCCGCAAGATCAAGTCCGAGAGGTAGGCGGTCGCGGTGCAGCGGACCTATTGCTTCATGGGCCACGGCAGCGTGGGGGCCGTGGTCGGTGCCAGAATGCGCGAGCTGGGCTTGCAGCCGGTGAACTACGCCTCCGACGCCGACGTGGTGTTCACCTACTATGCATCCCAGGGCCAGCTGGAAGACGCGTTCTTCGCCGAGACGGGCCTGGTGCAGGCCTGCGCGCCGGGAACGCTGCTGGTCGATCTGTCGCCGTCCACCCCCGCCTTCGCCCGCGAGCTGAACGCCGTGGCCGTGGTGAGCGACCTGGTTCCCGTGGAGGCCCCGCTGGTGGTGGGCGACCCGGTGCTCTCCTGCGCCCTGTCTGACAAGCGAAACCTGGCCTGCTTCGCGGCGGGCAACGACGATGCGGTGGAAGCCGCCCTCCCGCTGCTGCGGGCCCTGTGCGACGAGGTTTCGGTTGCGGGAGGCGCCGGCTCGGCGCAGCTGGCGCGCGCGTCCTACACGCTGCAGATGCTCTCCCAGCTGGTGAGCGCCGTGGAGTCCGAGGCGCTCTACCGGGCGGTGAGGGCGACCGATGCGCCTTTCGCCGGTACTGCCGAGCATGTGGGGGCCGCCACGCCTTTGGCCGAGCAGGTGCTCGAGGCGGTGGCCGAGAAGCGCTTCGAGGGCGAGTTCACCGTGGAGATGCTCATGGCCGAGGTCGCCGCCGCCATCGGCGCCGCCGACGACGCCGAGGTCATCCTTCCGCAGGCCGAGGCATGCCAGCATATGCTGGAGCTGCTGGCGGTGGTGGGGGGATCGGACCTGTCTCCGGCGGCCCTTGCCCTGGTCTACGGCGACGAGGCCTCCTGCGCCGAGGCGGGGCTCGATTGGACGCGGGCCGAAGCCGCCTTCGGACCGTCGGAAGACGAGGACGACGATTACGACTACGACGACTGCGATTACGAGGACGACGGCTCCTGCGGTTGCGGTTGCGACCACGACCACGGCGGCTACGGTTGCTCGCTGAACTAGGGGACATGGCGCGGGGCTCCTGCGTTCGCGGGCGCCCGGATGCGGAGCTGGCATCCTGCCGCCTATGCCCGCGCGCCTGCGGGGTCGACCGCCTGTCGGGCCAAGTCGGCCGTTGCGGCGCCGGCCCGTCCATGACCGTGGCCCGCGCCGCCCTGCACTTCTGGGAGGAGCCGGTGCTCTCCGGCGCGCGCGGCAGCGGCACCGTGTTCTTCGGCGGATGCCCCCTGCGCTGCCTGTACTGCCAAAACGCCGTCATCGCCCAAGGGGAGGCGGGCAAGGCGGTGTCCACGCGGGATGTTGCCGCGATGGCCCTTGACCTGCAAGCCCAAGGGGCCCTGAACCTCAACCTGGTGACCCCCACCCATTTCGCGCCGCTGGTGCGCCGGGCCGTGGCCATCGCCCGGGACGGCGGCCTTTCACTGCCCGTGGTTTGGAACACGTCGGGCTACGAGACCGTCTCCGCCATCCGCGGCAACCGGGGTACCGTGGACGTGTACCTGACCGATTTCAAGTACGCCTCGGCTAAGCTGGCCCAACGCTATTCGTCAGCCCCCGACTACCGGGAGGTGGCCCTGGCTGCGCTGGATGCCATGGTGGAGGAAACGGGGGAGCCGGCTTTCGACGAGGTGGACGGCGCGCCCCGCATGACGGGCGGCGTCATCGTGCGCCATCTGCTGCTCCCCGGCGCGCTCGAGGACTCCGAAGCGGTGGTGTCGCTTCTGCACGAGCGCTACGGCTCGGCTGTGCTCGTCTCGCTCATGAACCAGTACACGCCCGTGCTGGCCGACAGGGCCGCTTCGGGGGACGCGAGCGCTCAGGCCCAGATGAGCCGTTTCCCCGAGTTAGCGCAGCGCGTGCCGGACGAGGACTACGAGCGCCTGCTCGACTTCGCCGACGGCCTGGGCATGGAGGACTACTTCTGGCAGGACGGCGAAGCGGCGCAGGAGAGCTTCATCCCCGCTTTCGACCTGACGGGCGTCGTCTGAGAGCGGTCGCACCGGCCGCTGCCCTTGGGCCTCGAGTCAATCTCCACGGTTTGTTCGATTGACGAAACGATGATAAGTTCGTATAGTCTTATCAGATTAATCGAACAAGTATTCTTATTGAAAGGCTGAACCGTGGGATTGTCGGTCGCAGAAAAGCTTTCCATTCTCGCCGATGCGGCCAAGTACGATGTTGCCTGCACCTCGTCGGGCATCGATCGTTCGGCGAAGCGGGGGCTTGTGGGGTCTGCTTCCCAGGCCGGCTGCTGCCATAGCTTCACGCCCGACGGGCGTTGCATCACGTTGCTGAAGGTGCTTATGACCAACGCCTGCATCTACGATTGCGCCTACTGCGTCAACCGCTGCAGCAACGAGGTGCCCAGGGCCTCGTTCGCGCCGCAAGAGCTGGCCGACCTCACCATGGCGTTCTACCGGCGCAACTACATCGAGGGCCTCTTCCTGAGCTCGGGGGTGGTGGGCAGTCCCGACCGCACCACGGAGCTCATGATAGAAACGCTGCGCATCCTGCGAGAGGAGCACCGCTTCAACGGCTACATCCACGCCAAGGCGGTGCCGGGCACATCCCCCGAGCTGGTAGAGCGCCTGGGCTATCTTTCCGACCGTCTGAGCGTGAACCTGGAGTTTCCCTCCCAGAGAAGCCTGGCGCTTCTGGCGCCCCAGAAGTCGAAGCAGGCTATCTTCAACCCCATGGCTCAGATCCGGGACTCCATAGCCCAGGACGGCGAGACCCGGGCCATCGGCCGGACCCGAACCACCTACTATCCCCAAAAGGCGCCTGCACGGAAACGCCGGGCCTTCTCGCCGGCGGGCCAGTCCACCCAGATGATCATCGGCGCCACGCCCGAAACCGACCTGTCGGTCCTGGCCCTGTCGGCTGCTCTCTACAGGACCATGGGGCTCAAGCGCGTGTTCTTCAGCGCCTACGTGCCGGCGGTCCAGGACCCGCGGCTTCCCTCGGGCGCACCGGTGCAGCTCAATCGCGAGCATCGGCTCTACCAGGCGGATTGGCTCATGCGCTTTTACAAGTTCGATGTGACCGAGATTATAGACGGGCGAAACCCCATGCTCGATCTGGAGGTCGATCCGAAGGCCAACTGGGCGCTCAACCATTTGGAATGCTTCCCCGTCGAGGTGAACACGGCCCCGTTGGAGATGCTTCTGAGGGTGCCCGGCATCGGGCCGAAGGGGGCGCGGCTCATCCTTAAGGCGCGGAGGACCTGCTGTTTGCGCGAGCCCGAGCTGCGTAAGCTCGGCATCGCCTTCAAGCGTGCGCGCTACTTCATCACATGCAACGGCTTCTACATGGGAGCGGGGACCGAGTTCACGCCGCAAGCGCTGCGCGCCCGTCTGCGCGCTCCCATCGACGGGGGCTCCCATGGGGCGCGCTCGGCGAAGGTCTCTGCCGGCCAGAGGACGCTTTTCGAAGCGGCGGCCGAGCGTGCCGGTGCGGAGCCGCAGGCTTTGGAATCGGCGCCCCTGCGGGCTGGGCTCCCCGAGGCCCGAACCGTCGTCCCCGAGCTGACGCGGCTTTGGCAGGCGCCTGTGGTCCAGGCGGTGCCCCGATGATCCCGATGCAAGCGCACGGGGGTTTTGCAGGCGGTGGCGGTGCAGACGGGGCCGGGGGAGAGCTGGCTGCCCGAAAGCGGCCGCAAGCGAGCCTTGATGCGCCGTCCGGCCCCCAAGGCGCTCCGCTTCCGTGCGTCGCCTATCTGTACGACGGAACCGCCGAGGGGCTTTTCTCCGCCATATTCGACGCCTACGTTTTTCATGAGGACCCGGAGGACTTCTTCTGCGACGGGTCCTACCAGCCGCGCCTGGGCCAGAGCAGCCGCGTCATCGCGACCGACGAAGAGAAGGCGCTGCGGGTGCGCCGGGGGCTTGTGCGCGTGGGCGGAAGCAAGGTTTTCCGCGCGGCGCTGCACGCATCGCTTTCCGACGAACCGCAGGCGGGCGCGGCCGTCTACCGGTTCGTTCGCTACGTGATGGACGATCTGGGGAAGCGGCCTTCCTCGGCGCGTCCCTTCGTCATGGGCCAGCTGGCCCATCCCTGCGTGGCGCCGGTCGCATCGCTCGAGCGGCAGGTGCTCAACGAAGCCCATCGCATGAAGCAGTTCCTGCGGTTCCGACAGAAGGAAGGGGGTCTGTGGGTTGCCGTGTGCAATCCGAACGCCAACGTGATCCCCTTGGTTATGGATCATTTCTCCGGTCGCTTCAACACGCAGCCCTTCGCTATCTACGACGAGGTCCATCGGGTGGTCGGCATCTCGCAGGACGGCCGCTGGAGGCTGTCCCGGGCATCCGCCGAGGCCGAGCTTGCCGACTGCGCTGCCGAGGAGCTTATGGCTCAGGCTTGGTGCGTCTACTACGACAGCGCTTCCATAGACGTCCGCTACCATCCCGAGCTGCGCCGACAGTTCATGCCCATGCGCCTGTGGGGCAATATCACCGAGATGCGCCGCCCGCGTGCGCACGCAATCGGAGAAGCTGCGCTGTCCGGGCTACCGAACGCTGCAGTGTTCATCGACGGCTGAGAGTCCTTCGTTGGACGAGTCTGTCTGACGGCGGCATCTGCCCCCTCGCGTGCGAGTGCAGCCCGTAGCTTCGGCCCACGGCCGCTGCCTGCGGCCAGTGCTGTCGACATCCGCCCGCTCGGCTGGCCCTTCTTAGGTTTTGTGCAGCTTTTCGGCAAAGCATGGTTGGCGCGGCGCGGCGGTGCAGCGATGTGGCTTGTCGCTGCGCTATACTGCTTGGTCGTATGCTTGAAAGGCCGCGATGCGGCAACGAACGACAGGACGAACGTGGATCACCGCAACGAGAACCTTGTGCCCGCCGGCTCTGCAGCCGCCATCGACAGACGCAGGCTGCCCTTGGCCGCGAAGGTGTTCGGCGTGCTCTGCGTGGTCGTGGGCGTTGCGGTGACGGCGCTTTTAGCGCTCGTCATCGTCGACGCCATAAGGGAGGTCCAGAAAAGCGGCCTGCAGACCCAGATGTCCAACGTCGCCCTCGTCATATCGGTGGTGCAGTCGGTGCTGTTGGTGGCCTCCGCTGTCCTATCGGTGTTTTTGGGCGTGCGCCTGCTGACGAACCGCCGCCGTTTCGCCGCCCAGACGGCCGAGGCGCTGCTCTTCGTCGTCGTGGCGGCGGCTATCTGCGAGGTCATGGACAACGGCATCCACGGCTCTCTTATCTCCTACGGCGTCACCGTCGTCTTTCTCATCGCGCTGCAGAGCTACCTCGACCCCAGCCTGGCCGAGGAGCGCGAGCTGCAGCGCAAGCTGCGGGAGATGGACGTGCGCGACGAGGCCGAGGAGGGCACGCTGGGCCTCGATCCGTCGGGCAAGGGCTACATCACGCTGAACTTCTTCAACCTGTTCTGGATCTTCGTGGTCTGCTCGGTCATCGGGCTGGTGGCCGAGATTGCCTACCATATGGTCGTGGTCGACCCAGGGCACTACGAGGACCGTGCCGGGCTTCTGTTCGGGCCGTTCTCGCCGATCTACGGTTTCGGCGGCGTGCTCATGACCATGGCGCTCAACCGCTATTACAGAAGCAACGTCGTGGTGGTGTTTCTGGTCAGCGCCGTGATCGGCGGCGCCTTCGAATACTTCGTAAGCTGGTTCATGCAGTTCGCATTCGGCATCGTGGCCTGGGATTACACCGGCACGTTTCTGTCCATCGGCGGCCGCACCAACGCCTACTTCATGGCTATGTGGGGACTCATGGGCGTCTTCTGGATAAAGCTGGCGCTGCCTGTCATGCTCAAGATCGTCAACCTCATTCCCTGGAACTGGCGCTATGCCCTTACCTCGGTTGCCGCCGCCTTCATGATCGCCGACTGTGCCTTCACGTTGGTGGCTCTGGACTGCTGGTACATGCGGGAGGCCGGCATTCCGCAGGACACGGCGATACAGGTGTTCTTCGACGAACATTTCGACGATAAGTTCATGGAGCATCGCTTCCAGAGCATGTCCATCGACCCCGGCTCTGCCACCCGCGCCCGTTAGCGGCATTGCGCCCTCGATGGCACTCGAGCTGCGGGGTGCGCAACGAGTTTGCGCTCGGTAGCTAATCTGAAGAACGCCTCGGTGGTGCTGCGTTTGGGCGCCTCTGTGGTACCCTTGGGAAAGTTGCAGCTGTTCAACCCGTCTTCGAAAGGCGCCCCATGATTCCTTGCGATATCAAAGACCCCTCCCTGGCCGACGCCGGCCTCTCCCGCATCCTGTGGGCCGACCGCGACATGCCGGTGCTGGCCGCCATCCGCGAGCGCTTCGAGCGCGAGCGTCCGCTTGAGGGCGTGCGCATCGGCGCCTGCATGCACGTCACCACCGAGACCGCGAACCTCATGCGCGCTCTCGTGGCCTCCGGCGCCCAGGTGACCCTGTGCGCTTCGAACCCGCTGTCCACCCAGGACGACACCGCCGCCTCCCTCGTGCGCGACTTCGGCGTGTCGGTGTACGCCGTCGAAGGGGAGGACATGGATACCTACAACCGGCACATCCAGGCCGTGGTGGAGACTAACCCCCAGATCATCATGGACGACGGCGCCGATTTGGACACCGCGTTGCACACCGTCTACCGCGACAAGCTCGCCTACGTGGAAGGGGGCACCGAGGAGACCACCACCGGCGTGGTGCGCCTTATGGCCATGGCCGCCGACGGCACCCTGGGCTATCCGGTGTTCAACATCAACGACGCCAACACCAAGCACTGCTTCGACAATCACTACGGCACTGGGCAGTCAACCCTCGACGGCATCGTGCGCGCTACCAACCGCCTGCTGTGCGGACGCACCATGGTGGTGTCGGGCTACGGCTACTGCGGGTCGGGCCTGGCTCTGCGGGCGAAGGGCATGGGCATGAACGTCATTGTCTGCGAGGTGGACCCCCTGAAGGCGCTCGAGGCCCACATGGAGGGCTATCGCGTCATGCCCGCGGCCGAGGCAGCGGCCGAGGCGGACGTGTGGGTGACGGTGACCGGCAACTGCAAGGTCATCGACGAGCCGGCCTTCGAGAACATGAAGGACGGCGCCATCCTGTGCAACTCCGGCCATTTCGACTCGGAGATCAACTTGGAATGGCTCGAGCAGCATGCGGTGAGGAAGGTGGAGCTCAAGCCGCTGGTGGAGGAGTACACCCTGGCCGACGGGCGCACGGTGGTGGTGCTGGCCCAGGGGCGCCTGGTGAACCTGGCCTGCGCCGAGGGCCATCCGGCGTCGGTCATGGACATGAGCTTCGCGAACCAGGCCCTGGCGGCGGAGTACCTGCACCAGCATGCGGGCGAGCTTGAGAACAAGGTCTACGACGTGCCGGCCGAGATCGACGACGGGGTGGCCCGCGTGAAGCTGGAAACGCTGGGAATCGCCATCGACGAGCTCACCGAAGAGCAGAAGGCCTATATGAGCAGCTGGAACTTCTAGCCATGGTTGCTCAGAGCGCATAGGAAAGCCCTCCGGATGCGGAGGGCTTCTTCGTTTCTGGAGCCAGCGACAGGATTCGAACCTGCAACAGGCGGTTTACAAAACCGCTACGCTACCGTTGCGTCACGCTGGCAAAATGCAAGTGTCTATTGTAGGGCATTCGCGGGCGCGCGGTACCGACGTTTTTCCTTTGCGGAGAAAGCGCCACAGGGCGCTACCGTGGGGGCGGCTGCTATAGTGGGGAAAACGGCAGGGCCCCGGCGGACGGGACCGGCAGAGGCTAGCATGCGGCAAGAAGGGGCCAGGGAGACGATGGCGGGTTTCGACGAGGTTTTGCAAGCGCTCGACCAAGGGCTTCCCGCGGTGTTTCCCACTGACACCGTTCTCGGCCTGGGGGTGGCCGTGGCTCCGCGCGCCAGGGCCGTCTCAGGCGAGCCGCCCTCGCCCGAGGCGCTCTTTCGCCTGAAGGAGCGCGACCGCGGCAAGCCGGTGGCGTGGCTTGTGGGCGGCGCGGACGATCTGGACGTGTACGGCCGCGACGTGCCCGATTACGCCCGTCAGCTTGCAGCCGACCACTGGCCCGGAGCGCTTACCTTGGTGGTGCGCGCAGCGGACGCGGTGCCGCGCGCCTTTCGCGGCGAGGACGGCACCATCGGGCTGCGCATGCCGGACAGCCCTGTTGCCCTGCGCCTTGTCCGCGAGCTCGGTTGCCCTGTGGCCGCGACGTCCGCGAACCGCTCGGGGGAGCCCGACGTCTCCCGTCCCGACCTCGTCGATCCCCGCATCGGCTGCAGCGTGCCGGTGCTTGACGAGGGGCTCGACTGCGAGGCTTGCCCGGCCAGCGGCATCTCGTCCACCGTGGTGCTGTGCACAGGCGAGCAGCCGCGAATCCTGCGCGAGGGGTCGGTGGCTCTTCGGAGGCCGCCGCAATAGCGCAGCTTCCATGTATACGCCTTCTTGAACAGGGGCCGGATGGGGCCGCGGGTATAATGGGCGGCACAGCGCCGAGGCGATTGAAAGGAAGGCGTTCATGAGCGCAACCGTTGTCGTCGAGCCGGTGGAGTTTCCGTCAAGCGACTGTGCCACCGCCATCCACGGATGCTTGTGGAGCAGGCCGCCTGCCGACGGCGCCGATGCGGTTTCCTCGAAGCCCCGGGCCCTTATCCAGATCGTCCACGGCATGCAAGAGCATATCGGCCGCTACGACGAGTTCGCCCGCTTCCTGGTAGGCCAGGGATTCGCCGTCTGCGCCGAGGACCATGTAGGCCACGGCAAATCGGCGGCCTCGCCCGACGATTTGGGGCATATGGGCCCTGAGGCCAAGGAACAGCTGGTCGAAGACGTCCAGACCCTGCGCCGGATCGCCCTCGACCGCGTGGGGTGCGACGTTCCCTACGTCGTCTTCGGGCATTCCATGGGCAGCTTCATCACCCGGGCGTTCCTGGCCCGCCACGGCGAGGGGGTGCGTGCGGCCGTCATCTGCGGCACCGGCAACATGCCCGTGGCCGTCTCCCGGCTGGGCAACCTTGCCGCTCGCGCCATCGCGCGCGTCAAGGGGCAGACGTACCGAAGCCCCCTGCTCGAGTCGTTGGTTACCGGCGGCTTCGGCCGCGCCATCCCGGATGCCCGAACGCCGCTCGATTGGCTGTCCACCGACCCTGCGGTGGTGGAAGCGTTCCGAAACGACCCCCTGGCCGGGGCCCCCTTCTCCGCCGGCGCCTACGCGGCGCTCACCGACCTGACCGCCGAGACCGCAAGCCTCGGAAGCGCCCGCCGCATCCCGTCGGACCTTCCGGTGCTCTTCATCGCCGGCAGCGAGGATCCGGTGGGGGAGAGGGGCAAGGCCGTGAGGGCCGCCGCCTCGCTGTTCGAGCGCGCCGGGGTCAAGGACGTCACCTGCATCATCTACGACGGCATGCGCCACGAGATCCTCAACGAGCCGGGGCGGCAGCGGGTCTATGCGGACGTGGTCTCCTGGATAGAGAAGCGCCTGTGAGCCGGTACGTCATCGCCTTGGACCAAGGCACCACCTCGTCGCGAGCCGTGCTGGTGGATAGCCGGGGCCAGGTGGTCTCGTGCGTGCAGAACCCCTTCCCCCAGCGCTACCCGCAGCCCGGGTGGGTGGAGCACGACCCGCGCGACATCCTGTCGTCCCAGCTAGGAGCCTTGACCGAGCTCATCGTTGCCAACGGGCTCACCCAGCGCAGCGTAGCCTGCATCGGCATCACGAACCAGCGGGAGACCACGGTGGTGTGGCGCCGGGACACCGGCGAGCCGATATGCAACGCCATCGTATGGCAATGCCGTCGCACGGCGGAGCTGGTGGAGCGCATCTGCGGCGATGCGGACGTTGCCGAGCAGGTGGCCGAGCGCACCGGCCTGGTGCCCGACGCCTACTTCTCGGCGAGCAAGATCCGATGGATTCTGGACAACGTGCCGGGGGCGCGGCAGGAGGCGTCCCGCGGCAACCTGGCCTTCGGCACCGTGGACAGCTGGCTTCTGTGGTCGCTCACGTCGGGGGCGGTCCACGCCACCGACACCACCAACGCCAGCCGCACCATGCTCTTCAACATACACACCATGGAGTGGGACCCGTGGCTGCTCGATCTCTTCGGTATTCCCGAATCGATGCTTCCCGAGGTCAGGCCCTCGTCGGGGCTGTTCGGCGTAACGGACGCCGCAGGCGTGATGCCGGGGATCCCCATCTGCGGCGTGGCGGGCGACCAGCAGGCGGCCCTGTTCGGCCAATGCTGCTTCGAACGCGGCCAGGCGAAGAACACCTACGGCACCGGGTGCTTCCTGCTCATGCACACCGGCGACGAGCCGCGGCGCTCGTCGCACAACCTCATCACCACCGTGGCCGCCAGCGCCCCCGATGCGCCCGGGCCCGAGTACGCCTTGGAGGGCAGCGTGTTCATGGCCGGCGCCCTGCTGCAGTGGCTGCGCGACGAGCTGGGCCTCATCGACGACGTGGCCGACACCTCCGCCATCGCCCGCAGCGTGCCGGACACCGGCGGCGTCTACGTGGTCCCCGCCTTCACCGGCCTGGGGGCGCCCTACTGGGATGCCCAGGCGCGCGGCACCATCACCGGCCTTACGCGGGGTACCACGAAGGCCCACATCGTCCGCGCGGCCGTGGAGTCGCTGGCCTACCAGGTGCGCGACCTGGTGGCGGCCATGGAGGCGGACGCCGGCGTGGGGCTGGCGGTGTTGGGCGTGGACGGGGGAGCCTCGGCCAACGACTTTCTCATGCAGTTCCAATGCGACATGCTGCGCTGCACGCTGCGCCGTCCCGCCTGCACCGAGTCCACGGCGTTGGGTGCGGCGTTCCTCGCAGGGCTTTCCTCGGGCTTTTGGAAGGATAAGGACCAGCTTCGGGCCCTGCGCAGCGCGGGCGATGTGTATAATCCCCTGCTGGAAGACGAACGGCACCGGGCGTTGGTCCTGGGATGGCAGCGGGCCCTGCGCCAGACGATGACATGCGAGAAGGGAAACCCATGGTAATCAGCATTGCGAGCGACCACGCCGGTTTCGAGCAGAAGCAGCAGCTGGCGGCCTACCTCCGCCAGGCCGGGCATACCGTCTGCGACCAGGGCCCGGCCGACGATACGCGCGTGGACTACCCCGACTTCGCAGAGGTGGTGGCGCGCGACGTGGCCATGGGGGCCGCCGAGTTCGGCGTGCTGGTATGCGGTACCGGCATCGGCATGGCCATGGCCGCCGACAAGGTGGACGGGGTGCGGGCCGCCAACATCGTCAGGCCCGACTTCGCAGCCCTGTGCCGCCAGCATAACAACGCCAACGTCATCACGCTCTCGGGGCGCTTCGTCACCCTCGAGGAAAACGAGCGGATCCTCGATGCCTTCCTGGGCGCCTCCTTCGAAGGGGGACGTCACAGCGACCGCGTCCGCAAGATTATGGAGCTGCAGTAGGCAGCCAGCGTAGAGAGGAGCACCCCTTCCATGACCGCACGCCAGCTTCTTGCCCAAGACCCGGCCATCGCCGAGGCCCTGCAGCTCGAACTCTGCCGCCAACGCGATTCGGTGGAGCTCATCGCATCGGAGAACTTCACGTCCCGCGCCGTGATGGAGGCGGTGGGAAGCGTGCTCACCAACAAGTACGCCGAAGGCTACCCGGGCAAGCGCTACTACGGCGGCTGCGAGAAGGTGGACATCGTCGAGGAGCTTGCGCGTCGCCGCGCCTGCGAGCTGTTCGGCGCCGCCTTCGCCAACGTGCAGCCCCACAGCGGCGCCAATGCGAACTACGCCGCCTACGCCGCGCTCATCGACCCAGGCGACACGGTGCTCGGCATGAGCCTCGACAACGGGGGGCATCTGACCCACGGCTCGCCGGTGAACTTCTCGGGCCGCCTGTACCGTATAGAGAGCTACGGCGTATCGCCTGAGACCGAGACCATCGACTACGACGCCCTGGAGGCCCAGGCCAAGGCCTGCCGCCCGGCCCTGATCGTGGCCGGTGCGAGCGCCTATCCACGCATCATCGACTTCGCGCGGATGGCCCAGATCGCCCGCGAGGTGGGAGCCTACCTCATGGTGGACATGGCGCACATTGCCGGCCTGGTGGCGACAGGCGCCCATCCAAGCCCCGTGCCTTACGCCGACATCGTGACATCCACCAGCCACAAGACCCTGCGCGGCCCGCGCGGCGGATTCATACTCACCAACAATGAGGAGATTGCCAAGAAGGTGGACAAGGCGGTGTTTCCCGGCAGCCAGGGCGGCCCGCTCATGCACGTCATCGCCGGCAAGGCCGTGGCCTTCGGCGAGGCGCTGCAGCCGTCGTTTGCGGACTACATCGGCAACGTGGTCGAAAACGCCGCGGCGCTGGGGGAGGGCATGACCGAGGGCGGCCTTCGCCTGGTGTCGGGCGGCACGGACAACCACCTGTGCCTGGTAGATCTTACGGCCACCGGGGTTACCGGTAAGGACGCGGAGAGGCTGCTGGAGGGCATCGGCATCACGGTGAACAAGAACACCATTCCCAACGAGCAGCGCAGTCCCTTCGTGACCAGCGGCATCCGCGTGGGAAGCGCGGCGGCCACCACCCGCGGCTTCACCGCCGAGGACTTCCGCACGGTGGGGCGCTGCATCGCCCGAGCGCTCTTCGGCCGCGACGATGCGGGGCTGCACGCATCCCTCTCCGCCACCGTCGAGGAGCTGCTTGCGGCCCACCCGCTGTACCCGGGCCTGTCCTACGAGTAAGAAGCGGGCCGTCGCTTAGCGGCCCGAGGCGTCGAGAAACGATAGGAGCAACCGTGACCGATTACGAGCGCGTTACCGTCGTGGACCATCCCATGGTCCAGCACAAGCTGTCGAAGCTGCGCAGCAAGGACACCTCGTCCAAGGACTTCCGCGATCTGGTGCGGGAGCTGGCCCTGTTCGAAGGCTACGAGGCCACCCGCGACCTGGCCCTCGAGGACGTGGAAGTGGAGACCCCCATCTGCAAGACTACCTGCAAGCAGGTCTCCGGCAAGAAGATGGTGATCGTGCCGATCTTGCGCGCGGGCCTTGGCATGGTGGAGGGCATCCAGGAGCTCATGCCCTCGACCTTCGTGGGGCATTTGGGGATGTACCGCGACCCCGAAACCCACGAGCCCCACGAGTACTACGCCAAGATGCCCGACTCTATCGCCCAGCGCGACGTGCTGGTGGTGGACCCCATGCTGGCCACGGGCGGTTCGGCCAGCGCCGCCATCCAGTACCTGCGCCGCCAGGGCGTGAGAAACATCAAGCTCATGGTGCTGGTGGCTGCGCCCGAGGGCATCGAGGCGGTGCTCGCCGCCGACCCGGACGTGCGCATCTTCACCTGCGCCATCGACGAGGGGCTAAACGATGCGGCCTACATCGTGCCCGGCCTGGGCGACGCCGGCGACCGCATCTTCGGAACGAAGTAGAAAAGGGGCGCGGCCCTCGCAGCCCGCAGCCCCTTCGAAGGGAGTAGCGCCATGACATCGGTCGAGGCAACAGGAGAGCGCCCCAGCTGGGACGAGTACTTCATGACGTTGGCGAACCAGGTGGCCACCCGCACCACCTGCCTGCGCCGGGCCGTGGGGGCCGTCATCGTGAAGGACCGCCGCATCCTGGCCACCGGCTACAACGGCGTGCCCTCGGGCATACGCCATTGCGCCGAAGTGGGGTGCCTGCGCGAGCAGCTGGGGGTCCCCAGCGGCCAGCGACACGAGATCTGCCGGGGCCTGCACGCCGAGCAGAACGCCATCATCCAGGCGGCGAAGTACGGCATCGACATCTCCGGCTCGTCGATCTACGTGAACACCCAGCCGTGCGTGGTGTGCGCCAAGATGCTCATCAACGCGGGGATCACCGAGGTCATCTTCCAGAACCCCTATCCCGACGAGCTGGCGGTGTCCATGCTTCAGGAGGCGGGGGTGACCTTGCGGGAGTACGTCGGCTGAGCGCTGCCCGCAGGGGCGCTGTGGAGGTTTTGCGCAGCGCGGCAGGGGCGGCGTCGCCTTTCCCCTTGAGCGACGTCCCGCTCGCCCCCGATTTGCGCGATTTCGTCAGCTTGGCGTTACGCGCCGAAAAAGATTGGGTATCATTCGTAGAGTTTGGCAGACTGCGCCCTCGGGCGCGACCGACCGCAGAAGGCAGGCTATGGTTCTTCCGATCGTTTTAGGCGCGGCAAGCGGCATTGCGGGCTTCGTGCCCCTGGTGCTGGCCCTGCGCCAGACGAAAAAGGTGACCGACACCAGCAATCTGGGGCACGCGGGTGCCCTGCTTCTGGGAGTGCTGGCATCGTTCATCCTCTTGTTCGCCACGGCCATCGCCTGCGTCCTGGTCGACCGTCCCAGCGTTCTGCCTTTCGTGCTGGCCGAGGCTGTGACCTTGTGCGTCGCCGGCATTGCGTTTGGGTTGTACAGGCATTTCCGATAGTTGAGCAGAAGGGTAGGAGACGTGAATCCACTCGAGGTCCTAGCCGCTGAGGTACCCCACCTTCAGCACTCGTTCGATCCGGCATACGTTATCGGCTCGGGGTCGTTCGGGCTCACCCAGTATATCTTCTGGATGATCATCTGCTTCCTCATCACGTTGGCCGTGGTCATCGTGGCGGGCAAGAAGCTCACGCTCGTCCCCACCAGCAAGTTCGTCAACATGGTGGAGTACGGCTACGAGTTCGTCCGCAAGGACATGGGCGAGTCGGCCATCGGTCACGGCTACCAGAAGCACATCCCGTTTCTGGCTACGCTGTTCTTCTTCATCCTCATCTCCAACTTCGTGGGCCTGATCCCGGGCTGCAAGACCCCTACGGGCACCATCAGCGTCACCTGGGCGCTGGCCCTCATCTCGTTCGTGTACTTCAACTACTGGGGCATCCGCGCCCACGGCGGTTGGGGCTACATCAAGTCCATCGCCCCGTCGGGTCTGCCCGCGCCCATGGTGCCGGTGATCTGGTTCTTCGAGTTCATCTCCATGGTGCTGCGCCTGCTCACCCTGGCCGTGCGACTCTACGGCAACATGTTCGCAGGCCACATGGTGCTCGGCATCTTCGCCCTGGCGACCAGCGTGTTCATCCAGTGCGCCATCGCCACGGGCAACGTGGCCTTCGGGCTGCCGCCCGTCGCCTGGATGCTCTTCCTCATCGCCATGTACGCCCTGGAGGTGCTGGTGGCGTTCTTGCAGGCCTACGTGTTCACCATCCTGTCGGCGGTCTACATCTCGCTGGCCACCTCCGAGCACTAGGCATGCGGCCGTCCCCTTCGGGGGGAGGCGACCCCGCCGCCCGGGTCACAGGCGGAAATCTTGGTTTCACTGGCGGTATCCCAGCCGCCTGGAACATATCCCTGTACGGTGTTTGCGGGATAGGCCCGCAAACGATCTAAGGAGGCAACAGTGGGAGAAATCAGTCTTGGTATCGCAGCCCTGAAGCTCGTGGGTTACGGCCTGGCCACCATGGGACCTGGCATCGGCATCGGCATCGCCTGCTACGGCTGCTGCGTCGGTTCCGCCCGTCAGCCTGAGCTGGCCGGCCGCCTGTTCACCAACTTCATCATCGGTGCCGCTCTGGCCGAGGCTCTTGCCCTCATCGGCTTCGTTCTGACCTTCATCGTGTAGTCCCGCCTGTACGCAATCTGCCGTATAACAGGCTGTAAGGAGGATTACAGGTGAAAGTGAACAGATACAAGGCTTGGAGGCTTGCAGGCGCTGCGGTTCTCGCTGCGGGCGCGTCCACGCTGGCTGTGCCGGCGATGGCGTTCGCCGCGGAATCGGAGACGGCCGGCATTTCGGCCATCCTGCCGGACATGGCGGAATTCATCCCCATGCTCGTCGCTTTCATCGTGCTGGTGGTCGTGCTCGCGAAGTTCGGCTGGCCCAAGTTCGACGCCATGCTGCAGCGCCGCGAGGACACCATCAAGGATGCTCTTGAGAAGTCGGAGCGCGACCGCATCGAAAGCGAGCGCATCCTGCAGGAGTACAAGAAGCAGCTCGAGGACGCGAAGAGCCAGGCTTCCCAGATCGTGGCCGAGGCCAAGAGCACTGGCGAAGCGGTGAAGGCCGACATCACGGCGAAGGCCCAGGCAGAGGCAGCCAACATGATCGAGAAGGCCCACGGGGCCATCGAGGCTGACAAGAAGGCCGCCATCGCCGAGCTCCAGGGCTCGGTCGCCGACCTGTCCGTTGCCGTGGCATCCCGCATCATCGGCAAGGACCTGTCCGACGGCGAGCACCGCGCCATCATCGAGCGCTACGTGAACGAGGCGGGCAGTTTCCATGCCGAATAATCGCCATGTTCAAAAGGAGAAGGTGGCCACCTACGCAGCGGTCCTGCTGGACTCCGCCTACCAGGCGGGCGGCCAGGACGCGGTGCTGCAGGTGCGCGACCAAGCCGAGCGCATCATGCGCATCGAGCGTTCCAACATGGATCTCGCCAACGCCCTGGAGGATAGCTCCTATACACCCGAGCAGAGGGGGCAGGTTGCCCGCGGCGTGTTCGCGGACCTGAACCCGGTCCTCGCCGAGGTTCTGGCCGTCATGGCCGAGCGCGGGGACTTCGCGTTGCTGTCGCGTGTATGGGCCAGCTACCAGGAACAGCTCGAGCGCAAGCTGGACGTCACCGTGGTCGACGTAACCACCGTCGTGCCGCTTGACGACCATCTGCGCGAGGTAATTGCAAAGAAAGCCGAAGCCGACTTGGGCACGAAGGTGGTTCTGCGGGAGCAGATCGACCCGTCCATCATCGGCGGCGTGTTGCTGACTGCCAACGGCCAGCGCATCGACGCAAGCGTCGTGTCGCAGCTGGAACGCGCCCGCAACGTGCTCAAAGAACAGAATTGACGGAGGTGAATGCTAGTGACTGAAATCACCGCACAGTCTATCGACGAGGCCCTGCGCAAGCAGCTGGACGCGCTGTCCACGAGCGTGGAGTCCCGCGAGGTGGGCACCGTCATCCAGGTCGGCGACGGCATCGCGCGCGTCGACGGTCTCAAGGACGCCATGGCAGGCGAGCTGCTCGAGTTCGTGAGCTCCACCGGCCAGGTCGTCTACGGTATGGCCCAGAACCTCGAAGAGGACGAAGTGGGCGCCGTGCTTCTGGGTGACGTCACCGCAATCAAGGAGAACGACCAGGTGCGCACGACGGGCCGCCTGGTGGAGGTTCCTTCCGGCCGCGCCATGCTCGGCCGCGTTGTCAACCCGCTGGGCATGCCGATCGACGGCAAGGGCCCCATCCAGGCCGAGGGCACCCGCCCCGTGGAGTTCAAGGCTCCCGGCGTCGTGTACCGCAAGCCGGTGGACGAGCCCATGCAGACCGGCATCCTGGCCGTGGACTCGATGATTCCCATCGGCCGCGGCCAGCGCGAGCTGATCATCGGCGACCGCCAGACCGGTAAGACCGCCATCGCCATCGACGCGATCATCAACCAAAAGGGCAAGGACATGATCTGCATCTACGTCGCCGTGGGCCAGAAGGCCTCCACGGTCGCCGGCGTAGTGGAGACGCTGGAGTCCTACGGTGCCATGGACTACACCATCGTGGTGAACGCCTCGGCTTCCGACTCCGCGCCGCTGCAGTACATCGCCCCCATGGCTGGCGCCGCTATCGGCGAGTACTTCGTCTACACCGGCGAGAACGGCGAGACGGCCGGCCCCGACAACCCGGGCCGCGCGGTGCTCATCGTCTACGACGACCTGACCAAGCAGGCTGTGGCCTACCGCCAGATGTCGCTGACCCTGCGCCGTCCTCCGGGACGCGAGGCCTATCCGGGCGACATCTTCTACCTGCACTCCCGCCTGCTGGAGCGCGCCGTGAAGATGTCCGACGAGATGGGCGGCGGCTCCATGACGGCTCTGCCGATCATCGAGACCCAGGCCGGCGACGTGTCCGCCTACATCCCCACCAACGTCATCTCCATCACCGACGGCCAGATCTACCTGCAGACCGACCTGTTCTTCCAGGGACAGCGCCCCGCCGTGGACGTGGGCATCTCCGTGTCCCGCGTAGGCGGCTCGGCCCAGGTGAAGGCCATGAAGCAGGTTGCCGGTACGCTGCGCCTCGACCTGGCTGCCTACCGCGAGCTGAAGGCGTTCACGCAGTTCGGCAGCGACCTTGACAAGGCCACCCAGGACCAGCTGACCCGCGGCTCCCACATGACCGAGCTGCTGAAGCAGAAGCGCTACATGCCCATGCCCGTCATGGACCAGGTAGTGGCGATCTATGCCGGCGGCAAGGGCTATCTGGACAGCCTGCCGGTCGAGGACGTCGTGCGTTTCCGCACCGAGCTCATCGACTACCTGCACGCTTCCAAGCAGGGTATCTTCGATGCGCTGTACGCGGAGAAGAAGCTCACCGATGCCATCGAGGCTGACCT
Organism: Adlercreutzia aquisgranensis; assembly: GCF_943193145.1. Lineage (NCBI taxonomy): Bacteria > Bacillati > Actinomycetota > Coriobacteriia > Eggerthellales > Eggerthellaceae > Adlercreutzia > Adlercreutzia aquisgranensis. The sequence goes on from NZ_CALPDA010000009.1 coordinate 88,785, forward strand.
GAACGCGGCTATCGAGGCGTTCAAGCTGTCGTTTGCGGTATCGGCGTAAGGTAGGTAGAACATGCCCAACCTTCACGACATAGAAAGACGTATCAACTCCGTCTCCTCGACGAAGCAGATCACGCGCACCATGCAGATGGTGGCCGCCGCAAAGATTCGCCGCGCCAACGAGCGCGTCGTCGCGGCAACGCCGTACTCTGAGTCCATGGCGGAGATGTTGGCCAACGTTGCCAAGCGTGTAGGTGGCTCCGAAAACGCGCTTCTGCGCACGCATGACGAGGTGAGAAACGTCCTCATCGTGGTGGTTGCGTCCGACCGCGGTCTTGCCGGCGGCTTCAACAGCAACGTGCTGAGGCAGGTTGACCGCCTGATGAAGCAGAAGCAGCAGGCCGGTGCTGAGGTCAGCATCGTGGCTTGCGGCAAGAAGCCCATCGGGTACTACACCTACCGCAAGATCGAGCCGGTGCTGCGATTCGCCGGGCTTTCCGCCGATCCGACGGTGGACGAGGCGGCCGCAATCGCCGCCTTCGCCATCGACGGCTACGCGAAGGGCTCCGTCGACGAGGTATTCGTCGTGTACAACCACGCGAAGAACGCCGCGGAGCAGCAGCTGCGCACCGAGCAGGTCCTTCCTGTGGACACTGCGGCCCTCCTGGCCGCATCCGACCAGGAGGAGCAGGCGGGCGACAAGCTCGAGGGCGACGTGATCTTCGAGCCCAGCGCCGACGCCGTGCTCGACCAGCTGCTGCCGGCCTATGTGCGCACCACGCTCTACCATGCGCTCATCGACTCGGCTGCTGCCGAGCAGGGTGCCCGCCGCAACGCCATGATGTCGGCGACGGACAACGCCACCGAAATGGTCGAGACGTTGACCAGACTGTATAACCGCGTACGCCAAGGCGCTATCACGACCGAGATTTCGGAGATCGTGGGTGGCGCGGCTGCTTTGGAGGATTAAATGGCTGAACACATCTATTCGAAGGAGGAGCTTGAGGCCACCCGTGGCGCCAACGGTCGCATCGTGCGTATCGTCGGCCCCGTCGTCGACGTCGAGTTCGCTCCCGATTCGCTGCCAGCGATCTACAACGCGCTGACGGTGGATGCCAAGACCCCGGCAGGAGACCTTCACGTCCTGCTCGAGGTCGAGACGCATCTGCCCGGCAACATCGTTCGCTCGGTAGCCATGAGTTCCACCGACGGCCTCATCCGAGGCCTGGAGGTGGCCGACACCGGCCATCCCATCATGATGCCCGTGGGCCCCGAGACCCTGGGTCGCATCTGGAACGTGATGGGCGAGCCCGTTGACGAGAAGCCCATGCCCGAGGTGAAGGGCTACATGCCCATCCACCGTCCCGCCCCCGAGTACGACGACCTGTCCACGAAGACCGAGATCTTCGAGACCGGTATCAAGGCCATCGACCTGGTGGAGCCCTTCGTCAAGGGCGGCAAGACGGGCCTGTTCGGCGGTGCAGGCGTCGGCAAGACCGTCATCATCCAGGAACTCATCAACAACCTGGCCCAGGAGCACGGCGGCACCTCGGTGTTCACCGGCGTGGGCGAGCGCACCCGCGAGGGTACCGACCTGTACCTGGAGATGAGCGAGTCCGGCGTTATCAACAAGACCTGCCTGGTCTACGGCCAGATGAACGAGCCTCCGGGAGCCCGTCTGCGCGTGGGCCTGGCCGGCCTTACCGAGGCCGAGTACTTCCGCGACCAGGGCCAGGACGTGCTTCTGTTCGTGGACAACATCTTCCGCTTCACCCAGGCCGGCTCCGAGGTGTCCGCACTGCTGGGCCGCATGCCCTCCGCTGTAGGCTACCAGCCCACGCTGGCTACCGAGATGGGTGACCTGCAGGAGCGCATCACCTCCACTAAGGAAGGCTCCATCACCTCGGTGCAGGCCGTCTACGTTCCCGCCGACGACCTGACCGACCCGGCGCCCGCCACCACCTTCACGCACCTGGACGCCAAGACGGTTCTGTCCCGCGGCATCGCCGAGCTGGGCATCTACCCGGCCGTCGACCCGCTGGAGTCCACCTCCCGCGCCCTCGACCCGCAGATCGTGGGCGAGGAGCACTACGCGGTGGCCACCGGCATCCAGGAGCTGCTGCAGAACTACAAGGACCTGCAGGACATCATCGCCATTCTGGGCATGGACGAGCTTTCCGAGGAGCAGAAGCTCACGGTGAACCGCGCCCGCAAGGCCCAGCAGTTCTTCGGCCAGTGCTTCCACGTGGCCGAGCAGTTCACGGGCCTGCCCGGCAAGTACGTCAAGATGGAGGACACCATCCGCTCGTTCAAGGCCATCCTGGACGGCGAGTGCGACGACATCCCCGAGCAGTGCTTCCGCCTGAAGGGCTCCATCGACGACGTGTACGCTGCTTACGAAGAGATGAAGAAGGCTGAATAATGGCTGGAATCAAGTGCGACATCGTGACGCCCGAGGCGCTGCTCGTCTCCGAGGACGCCGAGATGGTGGTCGTGCCCGGCGTGGAAGGCTCCATGGGCTTTCTGGCCGGCCACGAGCCGCTGGTGTCGGCCCTTTCCGACGGCGAGGTGCGCGTGAAGAGCGCTTCCGACGGGTCTGTCAGCAGCTATGCGCTGCAGGGCGGCTACGTCGAGGTGTCGGCTGAGAAGGTCATCGTCTTGGCCAACCGCGCCATCGCCAAGGCCGACATCAAAGTCGACGAGGTGAAGGCGAAGCTCGCCGAGGTGGAGGCGTCGCTTGCGAAGCTTTCCGCCGAGGAGGCTGCCGGCACCACCTTGGCCGACGACAGGTCCTGGTGCGAAGCGCAGCTGCAGGTGGCCCAGGCCGCCTAAGGCGACGGCGCTGCGAGGCGTCTGCAAGGAAGGCGGCTTAGCCGCTGGCAACGCGGCGGCGAGAAGCCGACCGAACCGAGCGAGAGCCTTAAGGTGAACCGAACAGCCCCCTGTTTCCCGGCAAGGGAAGCAGGGGGCTTTCCTGTGTTTGCAGACGTTTTGTCCGCTGCGGGACAGACGATGTAGGCCGGTGCGATGTTTCGGCGTTAAGCTTGCGCGCTACCTTGCCGTTGCGCTCGCCTGATCGTCCGGCTCGGTGGTTGCCGCAATCTGCGAGCGACGGACGTGGCGAGCGCGCCCAAGGAGGAGGTCGTAGATGGCTTTGCCCGTTCTGAGCAGCGCGTAGATGCCGAAGACCGCCGTATAGGCGATTAGCCGCTCGCCGGAGGCGCCCAGGGGTGATTGGATTGAGGCGGGGGCGAGGAACAGCGCTATATGGGCGAACAGCAGGGCGTAGAACAGGTAGGCCCATCGCTGCAGTGCCGTCCATGCCTGCGTTCCCATACGGCGTTTGACCGCCTGGAAAGAGGTTACGCCTAGAATGGCCATGAGCGCGAAGGCGACAGCCCCCAGTGCAAGTCCCCAGGCGACGGAGGGCGCAAGGGAGGCGAGCGCGGGGGCGAAGGAGACGGCGTACTTGGCTACATGGCCCAGGGCCAGGATGCAGGCGACGATCGACAGCGTCGCGCGGGTGGGCAGAAGTCTTTGGCGAACGAAGCGCACATCGCGGAAGACGCCCATGTACATCACGACGACGAACAGAGCCGTAGCGAGCGTTCCCTTCTGCATCAGCTGGAAGAGCAGCATCTGCAGCGAAAGGGGAAGGCTTACGAAGCTCGTGGCAGCGTAAAGCACCGATGCCAGCAGCGCCAGGCAGTAGAACGCCCCCGGCGCCTTTCGGATGGCATCCTTGAAGACCAGCGAGAAGGCAAGAGTGCAGGCGAGCACGGCAATGAATCCCATACTACTTCCTTTCCGAAGGGTGCTGCCCCGACGCTGTCGCCCCGGGGCAGCGAAGCGGGAGAGAAGGGCGGCTCAGGAAAGCGCCGCCCGCAGTTCGCCGATCGTCGTCTCGTCTGCCTGCAGATAGCCGTAGGTCGCCTTCAGGACACCGCGGTAAAAACGGGTGTCGATGATCTTCGTAGCCAGGTCGTAGAACGATCCGTACCAGGACAGGATATGGTTTTCCAGGAAGTCACCCGAAGCGTCCATCAGGCGCAGCGCTTCGGCGAAATCTTTGGCCTCGACGGCGTCTCGCGCCTTGTCCGACAAATCGGCCATGAAGCTCAACTCGAAGCTGATGTGGTCCTCGGGCAGGTGAAGCCCCGAGTCGGCGGCGATACCCTCGCGACGATAGGCCGCCAGGTCCCTGTCGCGGGGCTCCTGGAACAGTACGGCCTTCTCCCCGGTGATGCTTCCGCCGAACACGCTCGCATAGGGAACGGCTACCAGTCCCTGGAAGCTGCTGACACCGTCGAAGCACATGGTGTAGTCGGTGCTGAGCAGCCGCTGCGTCCCGCTGTGTCGGCGGTGGAGCCCCCTGCCCATGTCGTTGAACCCTTCAGCAAGAAGACTGCCCGCCCCCAGGGCCTCCGATTCTCTCTCCAGGTTCATGCCGGCCAGCGCCTCCACCTCGTCGCCGGAGAGCGGGCGCAGGAACAGCCGCGAGAACAACCGGTAGGCAGATGCCCTGTTGGTAAGCGTCGCCAGCAGAGCGGTATCTGTTGGTACGGAGGTTTTCATGCAAACGCCTTTCCTCTAAGGACCAAGAAGCGGGCCGGCACCGACAAGACGCCGGCCCGCAAGGGGACTAGCCTTTCGCGTACAGGACGCAGCTGTTGTCGAGTCCCTGCCATGCGACGTCCTGGGACAGGATGTAGCAGGCCACGGGCTGAGCTCCGTCGGCTTCCAGGTAGTGGACGGCGCGCCCTTGGCTCTGGGCCTGGGCGACCGCTTTGGCCGCCGGCGATTTCTCATCGTCCAGGTCGCCGAAGAAACGCGCCCCGTTGCAGCAGTTGTGCACGCAGGGCGGCACGCAGTGGTCGACATCGTAGGTGTCGTCCTCGTTTTCGACGCCATCGCTGTTCTGCGTCAGATGGTTGCACAGGGTGCACTTGGTGACGGTGTTGGTGTCGCTGCGAAGCCAGCGGACGCTCGGGCGCGTGCGGCCGTCGGAGTCGGAGTAGGGACACACGGTAAGGCACGACTTGCATCCGATGCACGTGCTCTCGTCGAGGGTAACCACCCCGTTGCTGGCGCGGTAGGAGGAGCCGGTGGGGCAGACCTCCACGCACGGCGCGTTCTCGCATTGCTGGCACATGATGGGAAGCCAGTACATCTGGACGTTGGGGTGGGTGCCAACCGGGCCCACGTCGATGACGTCGCAGCGATAGTTGCCCAGTCCCAGCTCGTTTTCGAACTTGCAGGCCACGGTGCAGGTATGGCATCCCGAGCACCGGTCGAGGTCTACAACGATACATCTGCGCGACATAGGTTGCGCTCCTTTCATCTCATGCTGACCGTTTTCGGCGCCTGTCCTACATGGGGCCGCCCGGGCCGCCGGCGCTTGCGGGCACTTCCACCGGGTCGAAGCTGCTCACATCGGTCAGCAGCGCCGGGTTGCCCATGACCGAGCCGGCTTCCTCGCTGGCTTGGTTGGTTGCGGTGGGCATGAAGGGCTCGAATTCCTCGGGGGTCACCCAGACGCGCTCGGGACGCGTCGACTTTTTGATGTTCACGGCGAAACCGCGGTTGGTGTAGGAGCCGAACGCCTCGTTGAAGTTAGCGTCCACGGCGTTGGTAAGGACGTTCACGCCGCACTCGGCCCAGCCGCCCGTCTTGGTCTTCTGCGAGTTGTCGAAGCACTCCGGGTTCCAGAAACGCTCCATGAATACCACCTTCGGTGCCACCATCTCCGTGACGTAGGCGATGGTGCGGATGGGCTCGGCCGTCTTGGTGTCCTGCTTCTTCTCGCCGGAGTAGGCCCGCTCGGTGCCAGCACGGGAGGGGTCGTAGTCGCTTCCCTGGGTGCGTCGAGAGGACACCTCGATCCAATCGCCGTCAGAGATGCCGTACTCGGTGGCCGTAGCCGGGTTGATGTAGGCGAAGGGCACGGGGTACAGCTCGCGGCTGTAGGGGGCATGGCGCATGGTGCCGTGATGGAAGAACACGCGACGACCGGAGGTGAGCGCCAAGGGGAAGTCCGCGTCGAAGTCCATGACGTAGTCCTCGAAGCCGGCCCCCACGTCGGGCGTCTCCTTGGCCTTGGGCACCACGCAAATGGGGGCGTAGGTGCCGTGGAACGTGGCAATTCGCTCGTCGACGGGGGAGTCGAATCCGTTGGGCCAGTTGTAGGGGAAGCCCGTCTGGCCCAGGCGAACCATGGCCGTGCAGTAGACCTCCACCTTGCGCGAGACGGTGGGGAAGCCATAAGGCAGTCCGTCGTCGGCAAGCACCAGGTAGTGGCCGTAAGTCCAGTACTCGTCGGAGGGGGTAGATACCTTGTAGACCGGGTTGTTCTTCCATGCCTGGCGGTACTGCTCCTCGGTGATCGACTCGCCCTCCGCAGCCTCCAGGCCAAGCAGCGCCGCTCCCTGCTTGATGCGCTGCTGCTTGTTCGACTCGTCGGAACCCGAGCGAACGTTTACCAGCGGGAACTGCACGCCTATCTCCGCCAAGGTCTGGCCGGTGCCGTTGAACACGATGGAGTCGAGCTTCTGGTTGGCCTTGTCGTAGAACGCCTGCAGGAAGCGCGAGTAGGGTCGTCCCGTGTCAACGGCCTCTCCCAGATGGATGATGGAGCCGCAGGGGGTCTCGATGTTGAGCTGGGAGGAACCCGGATTCCACATTTCCAGCCACTCCTCGGTGGGGAAGAACATGTCGGTGAGCTCGGCATCGAAGGAGGTGAAGTGCGGGTACTGATGCACCACGTACTCGACGTTGCCCATGGCCGCGTTGTACCAGGCGCCGGCGCTGCCGAGCATGGCGAACTTGTTGCCCGAGGTGTCGAGCCACGCCCGGGGGCGCCAAGGCTCGCCGGTCTCCATGGCCTGGCGCACGGCCGGGATGTGGGACTGGTACCAGTGGGCAAGCCCTCGATGGTTAGACACGCCCAGGCGGTCCAAGACGATGCGCTGGAAGCAGTCCTGCTCAGGACTTGCGAAGGAGTCGTGGTTGGCGCGGTTTGCCTCCTCGGTGGCGCCCATGATGTATCCGATGCCGAAGTCGGTGGTCTCGGATTGCGTGGGTCGCGGCTGAGCCCCGTCAGCAATGCACTTGCCCCACTTGTTGGTCGAGTCGAGCGAGAGCCCAGCGCCTCCCATGCCGCCGCCCGGGCCGCCGGCGCCCACGCCGGTGAGCGTGAGGGTGCAGCCGGGCATCTGTATGTAGCCCATGATGGAGTCGAGGCCCGCGGTGCCGATGGGTGCCTGGCTCGAGCACTCCATCATGTCGGTGGCGACGCCGTGACCGATGCCCGCGCCGCCGTCGGAACCGTTCTGATGCGGGCTCACGTACAGCTTGATGGCCTCCTCGATCTTGGCGGCGTCGAGCCAGCAGAACTTGGCGGCCTGCTCGAGGGTCCAGGGCTCCGCTTCCTCCTTGTAGTACTGACCGGCGGTCTTGCAGGACTTGCCGTTCACGGTGGCCTCGCCGAACACGCTGGGGTTGACGCCTACGTCTTCGGGCATGCCGTAGGGCAGCGGGGACACTTCGCCGGTTTCTTCGTCGATGCATATGTAGACGGGGGTGTCGTCGGGAGTGGGCGCGATGTAATCCTCGAACACGTCTGTGGCCAGAATCGGCAGCAGCGTGTCCGGGTCGATGAGGCAGGGCAGATTCGTCCAGTACTTCGTGAACTGCTCGTTGTACAGCTTGTTCTCGAAAATGTAGCGGTACCATGACAGGACGAGCGCGCAGTCGGAGCCGGGGCGCAGCGGCAGGTGGATGGTTGCCTTGGCAGCATCGGGGGTGAGCATGGGGTCGACCACGATGGTCTTGCAGCCGTTGGCGCGCAGCTCGGCCATGGCACGGCCCGCCTTGGCGGTCTGCGAGGAGGACGGCTGCGTTCCCCACAGAACCAGCACTTCGCAGTCGTTGGTGATGCCGGCCTCCTTATCGGCCTTGCTGAACCCCTTGAACGGCTCGCGCACCTCGTTGTCGGCGATGGAGTCGCTCATCTTGAAGCCCATGAGCTGGGTCACGCACACGCGGGGCAGGAAGCATTGGGCGGCGCCGGGCTCGAAGGCGTTGGGGGAGTAGCACGAGGCGGACACCGCAGGCAACATGGGCGCAGGCACGTAGGCGCCGCCGCCTCCGGTGGTGGACAGCATCGAGTAGGTGCCGTACTTCTCGAAGATCTCAAGCCACTTATCGCTCGCCTCGTCGATAGCTTCGTCCCAGCTCACACGCTCGAAGGCCATGTTTTCGGCTCCACGGGCCCCGGTACGGCGCATGGGATAGAGCACGCGGCGCGGGCTGTAGCAGGTATGGATCTGGTTGAGAGCCTTCACGCAGGCCGAGCCGTTGTTCTCTGCTCCCGCGGGATGTCCCTCGATCTTGCGGACCACGCCGTCTTTGACGTACACCTTCACCGGGCACGTGGTGATGCAGCCATGGCAGCTGGTGGTGTAGAAATCATAGTCGGGAATGGCCAGCGGCTCCTGGCGCCCCGAGGTCTCGGCGCCGGCTTCGGTTGCGGGCTGCACCTTGTCGACGTCGTCGACCTCGACGGTGCTCGGCTTGGTGCATCCGCCCAAGGTGGCGCCGAACGCTGCGGCGGCGCTGGCGACGGCGGCGGCCTGCATGAAGCTTCTGCGCGATAGCGTTGTCTTGCTCATAAACCCTTCCTCTCTCGTCTCTCGATACATGGGATGTCCTTCGGTTCCTAACCCTCTATGAGCTCCTTTCCCTCCGGCGTTGTCTGCCAGCCGCCGTCGTAGGCGACGGCTCCGACGGATTCGAGCTTGTCGATGAACAGGCTCGGCTGCAAGGCGATGCCGTCCCGGGCGGTGCCTACGAGCACATCCCTTCCTCGCAGAAGCGCCTCGATTTGGGCGAAGGAACGTTTCTGCGTCAGGAAAGCGAGCAGCTCGCAGTAGGTCTGCTGGCGATCGGGCTCGTCGGCCAGCAGCTGCGCCAGGCGGTTGCGCAGGCTGAATCGCTCGGCAAGCTTCGAGCCGAGCTCCGTGGTTCGATAGGCGAAGGCGACCACGAGGTCGTCGAAGGCGTCCTCGTCAAGCTCCGCCACCTCGGCTCCATCGTGCAGACGCCCGTCGGAGTCGAGGTAGAGCTCCTCTAGGGCGCCCGTCTCGTGCAGCCAACGGATGGGGAAGTAGGGAGGCTGCTTGAGCTTGGGGTAGCCTGGGACCTCTTCCACGGTCGCTTCCAGGTTTGCCAGCTCAACCGCCTCGTCCCGGCAGCGCTGCAGGATGCGCAGGAACGCCTGTCGGAACCCGGGATTGTGCTGGAAGAGTACCGAGGCCCGGTCAAGCGCGTCGTCGGGCTCGGTTGGCGGGCGTTCGCCCTCTGCCGAATATGCTTCGTCCATGTTCGCCTCCTTGCTTGCGCGATGAAGCATTGCCCCCCAAGCCTACGATGCGGGTCGGACGCGGTTTACGAACAGGTGCATGAACTTTCGCTTTCCCTTGGGTCGCGTTGGCAAAACCGTGAGTACACCAGATTTGTGTATTGCTATGCCGTCGGGGAAACCCCATCATGAAAGGTCGTTCAGGGGGTGAGACGGTATGGCGAGCTGGCGGGAACATCGGTCGCAACGGAAAGACGCGGCCTCTTCGGCCTTGGTGGCAGTGTGGCCCAACCTTCGCTACTTCAGCCTTGCCATGTTGCTCGCATGGCAGTTCCTCGTAGTGGATTTCGGCGCATGGATGACGGCTACCGACGTGACGAACCTCTCGGTTATCGACGTGGGGACGACCGTGTACATGACCTCCGCCGTCGTGCTGGTGCTCTCCGCGTTCGCTCAAGACCTTTTCGCGCGGCTTTTCGATGACCGCCGCGCCCCCGCCCTCATCGCGCTCGTCTCCATTGCCGGCGTGGTTCTGCTCATCGCCAGCGGCCCGCGTTTCTTGCAAGGCACCGGCATGTCGGGCATGCTCTTCCATGGGGGGAGCTTCCTTGTGGGAGTGGGTTCGGGGCTCATGACGTTGCGGGTAAGCCAGCTGTACTGCGACTTGGAGCCGGGCCGGGTGTTTTTATACGCAGCGCTCTCCGAGCTGCTCGTAGCGGTCATTTTCTACGTGGTGATTGGAAACTCCTGGATGCCGTCGGTTCCGGGCGGACCGCCGTTGCTCAACCTCGTTGCAGTAGCCGTGCTGCCCGTGGCTCTTACGGGGTGCGCCTCCCTTCCCGCCATCGACACAGGCTCGGCAAGCTGCGAGCTGCGGGAGGGCGCAGCCGGGGGCGGCCGAGGGAAGGTCTCCGGTCCGGCAGCGGGCACGTCCACCGTGCGCGGCTTCTTCCGCCAGCTGCCAATGATGGGAAAGCTCCTGGTCGCCTTGTTCGTGTTTTCGGCCGTGGCCTCCATTGTGCGCAACTACTTTCTGCTGGGGCAGACGCCCGACGGGCACCAGCTCAACTCCCAGCAGGCCATGCTCGCCCGGTTCGCCCTTGCTGCATGCCTACTGCTTGTGGCGGTGTTCCTTTCGAAACGGGTGTCGTTGGGCAAGCTCTATCTTCTATGCATGGCCTTCATGGCGCTGGTCGTGGCAACGCTGCCGCTCCTGGGCCTGCACGCTGCCCTGCCGCTGGCCTTCACGAGCGCGCTCACAAGCGTTATCGGGCTGGTTGCCTGGTGCCTGCTCGCCTTCGTGGCCAAGTCGCAGGGGTTCCGCCCGTTTCTGGTGTTCGGTCTGGGGGAGGGGGCTTGCTGTGCTGGTCTGGGAATCGGGTATCTATGCGGTTACAGCAACCTGTTCGGCGTGCTCGGAGCTAGCGATCAGGCCATCGGGGCGCCCATGGTAGCGGTGCTCATCGTGCTGATCGTTGCTTGCGCGGTGCTTGTGTTCACCGAGAAGGACTTCGACAGCGTGCTCGAGCTCTCGGGTGCCTCCATCCTCAATGTGCGAGACGCCATCATCCGTGGACGGACGGCCGCAACGGTGCGCCGCAACAGGCCCTGGCGCCTGGCGTGCCGGCGCGTCGGCGAGCGGGCCATGCTGTCCAAGCGCGAGCAGGAGCTTCTTGAGGAGCTAGCCTGCAACCGCACGCCCCAGGAAATCGCTTCGCGTCTGAGCATTACCGTGAGCACCGTGCGCACCCATACGCACCGTGTCTACTTGAAGCTGGACGTCCATTCTCGGGACGAGCTCATTGAGCTGGTGCGCACCGAGTACGAGTCCCGTGGCGGCGCCTAGGAGCCGTCCGTCTCCTTTTGTGCCGGCAGACGGTGCGCTCAATCCATCCTAAAACCACCGTTTGTTCGCAACGAGCGTATGGCTTGGCTGCTAGAATGGCAGCGAACGAGACGACGGCGCCGGGCGCCGCCAACCCCGAGAGATGACAAGCGCGATTCATCGATTGCGAGCGTGAGCTATGGCCTTCGTCCATCTGCACAACCATACGGAATACTCCCTGCTCGACGGCTTCACCCATGTCAAGGACATGGTGCGCCGCGCCGCCGAGCTGAAGATGCCTGCCGTGGCCATCACCGACCACGGCGTCATGTCCGGCGTGCCCGAGCTGTCGGACGCCTGCGACGCGGTGGAGAAGGAGACCGGGTTTCGCGTGAAGCCCATCTTCGGCTGCGAGGTGTACTTCACCACCGACGAAGAGCTTCGCAAGGATGTGAAGCCGCGGCTGTACCATCTGCTGCTGCTGGCCAAGACCAACGAGGGCTACCACAACTTGCTGCGGCTGGTGAGCGAGTCCCATGTGGACAACTTCTACTACAAGCCGCGCACCACCTATTCCATGCTCAAGCGCTACGGCAAGGGCATCATCGGCAGCTCCGCCTGCATCGCCGGCATCATCCCGAAGCTGCTCGACAACGGTCAGATGGACGATGCCGTGGCCTGGGCGCAGAAGTTCGCCGAGTGCTTCGAGCCCGGGGACTTCTACATCGAGCTGCAGAACCAGGGCATCCGCACCGACGGCGGTCTGACCCAGACCCAGCTGAACCACCAGCTGACCGAGGTGGCGCGCCGGGCGGGGCTGAAGACCATCGCCACCAACGACTTCCACTACCTGCGTCAGGAGGACGCGCGCGCCCAGGACATCATGTTGTGCATCGGCACCGGCAGCCTGGTCAACGACGCGAACCGCATGCGCTTCGAGAACGACCAGTTCTACATGAAGACCGAGGAGGAGATGCGCGAGGCCCTGGCCGACTTCCCCGAGGCGTGCGACAACACGGTGGAAGTGGCCGAGAAGGTGAACGTCGTGCTGGAGCGCGACTCCATCCTGCCGCGGTTCCCTTTGCCCGAGGGCGAGACCGAGGAGACGTGGTTTCGCAAGAGGGTGCAGGAGGGCCTGGTGAGGCGCTACGGCGACCCGGTGCCCGCCGAGGCCCAGGAGCGCGCCGACTACGAGATGGGCATCATCGTTCAGCAGGGATTCCCCGCCTACTTTCTCATCGTGCAGGAGTACATCGAATGGGCGCGCAGCCAGGGCATCGGCGTCGGTCCGGGCCGTGGTAGCGCTGCAGGCGCCATCGTGGCCTACGCCATGGGCATCACCGATCTGGACCCGCTCACCAACGGATTGCTGTTCGAGCGCTTCCTGTCACCGGAGCGCGTGGAGATGCCCGATATCGACGTCGACTTCGAACAGGGGCGTCGCGAAGAGGTCATCCAGCACATCAAAGACGTTTACGGCGAGGACCACGTGTCTCAGGTGATTACCTTCGGCACGCTGCAGGCAAAGAACGCCGTGCGCGACTCCGCCCGCGTGCTCGACTACCCCTACGCGGTGGGCGACAAGATCTGCAAGATGATCGGCGACGAACTGGGCATCACCATCGACAAGGCCCTGGAGACCAATCCCGACCTGGCGAAGGCCTACGAGACCGAGGAGGACGTGCGTACCGTCATCGACGCCGCGCGCTCGATCGAAGGCCATATGCGCGGCGAGGGCGTGCATGCCTGCGCTACCATCATCTGCCGCGATCCCATGAGCGATCACGTGCCCATGAAGCGCGATACCAAAGGCGGCGGCATCATCACCCAATACGATGGCCACTACACGCCCGACCTGGGCCTGCTCAAGATGGACTTCTTGGGCTTGCGCACGCTTGACGTGTTGTCTATCGCATGTCGCAACGTCGAGCAGCGCTTTGGCGTGAAAATCGTGCCCGAAGAGATCCCCACCGACGACGAGCTGGCCTTCAAGCTGATGCAATCGGGCAATATGGACGGTCTGTTCCAGGTGGAGGGCGCGCTGTACGTGTCGCTATTCGCGCGCCTGCCGCCGACGCGCTTTTCCGATGTGGTTGCATCCATCGCCCTCAACCGTCCCGGTCCGCTGGAGTCGGGCATGGTGGAAGACTACATTAAGGTGGCGTCGGGCCGAACGCAGCCCCACTACTACGACGAGCGGCTCCGCCCCGTGCTCGAGGAGACCTTCGGCACCATGGTCTACCAGGAGCAGATCATGCAGGTGTCCATGGTCATGAGCGGTTTTTCCGCCGGCAAGGCCGACAAGCTGCGCAAGGCCATGGGCAAGAAGAAGCTCGACGTCATGCGTCAGCTGCAGGCCGACTGGGACGCAGGTGCCGTAGAGAACGGCTATGCGCTGGAGGTGGCGCAGCAGATCTGGGCCGACGCCGAGAAGTTCGCCAAGTACGCCTTCAACAAGTCCCATTCGGCGGCCTACGCCATCCTGGTCATGCGCACCGCCTACCTGAAGGCCCATTACCCCAACGAGTTCATGGCAGCGGTGCTCACCAGCTACATGGGCAACACCGATCGGCTCATCCGCTACATCGCCAGCTGCAACCACAACGGCACCCCGGTGCTGCCGCCGGACATCAACTCGTCCAACGCCGAGTTCACTCCGGTGGACGAGGGCATCCGTTTCGGCTTGGTGGGCGTGCGCGGCGTGGGACGCAACGTTGCCGACGAGATCATTGCCGAGCGGGAGCAAAACGGCCCCTACAGCAGCCTACACGACTTCGTGAACCGGCTTGACGCCAAGTGCTACAACCGCAAAACCTTGGAGGCGCTCATCAAGGGCGGCGCCTTCGATTCAACGGGCTACACCCGCAAGCAGCTCATGTACTTCGTCGACGAGACGCCCCTCCTGGAGGCGGCGTCCAAGCGCCAGAAGGACCGCGACCGCGGCCAGGCCTCCATTTTCGACATGTTCGGCGGCACGGAAGAGGCCGTGGACGCTGGTCTTGCCGAAGAGGTGCCCGAGCCCGACGGAGTGGAGTGGCCGAAACGCGAGCTTCTGGCCTTCGAGAAGGAGATTATGAAGATCTACGTGTCGGACCATCCCATGAGACCTTTCGAGGACTACGTGGCCCGCAACACGAAGTACCAGCTGGGAGCCTTGGAAGAGGTTACCCGTGATATCAAGAGCGCCGTGTTCATCGGCATGATCTCGAACGTGGCGGTGAAGCTCACCAAGCGAGGGTCGAAGTACGCCTCCTTCACCTTGGAGGACACTACGGGCCATGCGGAGTGCATCCTGTTCAAGTACGACGACTTTGCCTCGGCGATTCATGAGGACTCTATTGTGAAGATCAAGGGCAGCTTCGAGCACGGCGACCGGGGGGACCAGATCAAGTGCTTCGAAGTGGAAGAGCTGGCGCTTTCCGAGCAGGATCTGCAGCCCCACAAGCTAGAGCTCACGCTGTCCATGGCCGATTTCGACCAGATGCGTTCCATGCACCTGAATCGCATCCTGCGAAACTATCCAGGGCGCGACGGCGTGGTGCTCTACGTGAGCCACAGCGACGGGCACACATACCGCGCCGATCTGCCCTTGTCCGTTGATTCCCGTAACCAGACCATGCGCAGCGAGCTGCGCGAGCTATTTGGCATGCCCGTATGGAAGGCGTCGTAGCCATGGACAATGCAGACGAGACGGGGTTCCGAACGCTTTCGGCTACTGTGGGCTATCACGGTGCTCCCTTCGCCGGCTTTGCGCGGCAGCCCGGCCTGATCACGGTTCAGGGCTCGTTGGAGGAAGCGTTGGCGACCGTGTTCCGCTGCCCCGTAGAAACGGTGTGCGCCGGGCGTACCGATGCCGGCGTGCACGCCCGCGGCCAGGTGGTGAGCTTCTCGGTGCCCGACGAGCTGCTTTGCGACCGCGCCATGAGCTCCCTTGCCCGGTCGCTGAACGCGCTCACCCACGACGCCATCGTGGTCTCAGACGTGCGTCGCCGCGATTCGGGCTTTTCGGCCCGCTTCTCGGCAACGGAGCGCGAGTACCGTTACTTTATAGCGCTGGGTGACGTGCCCCCGCTGTTTATGGCTGACTTCTCCTGGCATATTCCCCGTCCGCTCGACGTAGACGCTATGCAGGAGGCCGCAGCATATCTGGTGGGGGAGCACGATTTCAAGAGCTTCTGTTTGGCCGCATCGGCGCAGGGAAAGCCCACCTGCCGCAATGTCCATGGGATAGGGTTCGAAATCCAGGAGATTCTGGGTGACACCGTGCTCGTGATCACGGTGAAGGGCAACGCCTTCCTTCATTCCATGGTCCGCACCATCGTGGGCACGCTGGTACTCGTGGGCCGCGGCTTGCGGCCGCCCGAATGGGTGGACGAGGTGCTGGAGGCGCGAGACCGCAGTGCCGCCGGCGAGAACGCTCCAGCTTGCGGGCTCGTTTTCTGGGCTGTTACCTATGGTGACAATCGGTCGTGCTACAATGAAATGATGGACAATCGGTAGCAAGGACGCTCATGTTCGGAAACAGAATGAAGCAGATGATTCGCGAGGCCGATAGAATCGTCTCCTTGAAGCAGGACATGGACTCGCTGTCTTGGGGGCGGGTTCAGGAAATCGCGAAGGAGCTCCAAGAGGGGCCAAGCCGGGAAGCTGCGGAGGAGCTGGGGCGCGAGCTCGCCGTTATCGCCCAGGTCAACCTCTCCATGTTCTCCCGCATGGGGGTCATCCCCCAAACCATGTGGGCCACCAACCAGCCGGCGCCGGCCGCGGCAAACGCTGCGGGAATCGTGGTGACCGACGATGAATCGAACCCCGTGGTGCTGCCTTCGGGCATGGAGGTCATCGAAGGCGGCCTGGTGGAGGCGGTTCTGGAGAACCCGGAGCTTGCCACCGTTCCCCTGAACCCCGTAAGCCCTACTCCCGGAAGCCCCGCAGAGGACATGCTCTCAAGCGCGCTCGCCGAGGAAAGCGAGTTTCTGGACAACCCTGCCCGCAGCTTCGACCTTGACGGCGATGCGTCGACCCCGCAGCCCGAGGAGGCTGCAGAAAAGGAGCCGCCTGCCTCGGCGTCTGACTTATCCGCCCGCGCAAGCGGGCATTCCACCGAGTCTCTCGACGGCGCTGCTTCGGTCGAGGAGCTCTGCGAACTTCCGGATTCGACGAACGGGGAGGGAGCGGAGACCGGCAGCTGCCCCCGCACTCCCCTCGAATCTTCAGATAGCATGGATGATCGAGCGGAGATGGGCGAGGACGAGGGGGGTGCCTCGCAGGACGCTTCAGCGGACGGAGCTCCTCGGGTGCCTGGTGCCGATGCGCTGCCCCGCAACCAGTTCGCGAACTTCCGCCATATGTACGAGAGCCGCGACGGCGGTCTGTGCGTGTTCAAGGACGAGCACGGGCATTTGGTGAGCGTGAGGGCTTCTCGGCTGGTCTAGGGGCTCTCCGTCGTATCATAGGCGCACCATCTCAGTGAGGAGTTTTGCGCTTATGTGCGGTATCTGCGGATTCACCCAAGCAACCCAGGGGGACCTCCCCATCCTGCAGGCCATGGACGACGTCATGGCCCATCGCGGCCCCGACGGCGAGGGCTGCTACATCGACGAGGGCATCGCCTTGGGGCACCGGCGGCTGTCGCTGATCGACCTTTCCGGCGGGAACCAGCCCATGGTTCGCCTGACCGGCGAGCACGCATCCGAGATAACCTCTCCGGCCCTCGACGGGCAGGGCAACCCCTTCCTCGGCCAGGCCAAGGCCTGCGAGCGCGGCGACTGGGCCATCGTGTTCAACGGCGAGATCTACAACTACCGCGATCTGCGCGAGCAGCTGCAGCAGGAGGGATGGGGCTTTCAGACGAGCTCCGACACCGAGGTGCTGCTGGTGGGCTACCTTGCGTGGGGCGAGGCCGTGCTCGACCGGCTGCGCGGCATGTTCGCGTTCGCCATCTGGGAAAAGAAGACCCACGAGCTGTTCTGCGCCCGCGACTTCTTCGGCATCAAGCCCTTCTACTACACGGTGCAGGACGGGCAGTTCATCTTCGCATCCGAGATCAAGTGCATCCTGGAGCATCCGGCCTACGAGCGCCGGCTTAACGAGGACGCCCTGGAGCAGTACTTGTGCTTCCAATTCAGCGCCTTGGACGAGACGTTCTTCAAGGACATCTTCAAGCTGCCGCCGGCCACCTGCATGCGCGTGGGCCAGGAGGGCATCCTGTCGGTGCGCCGCTACTGGCGCCCGGAATATGCCTTCGATGGAAGCCGGCCCATGGCCGACACCGTGGAGGCCATCGACGGGGCCATGCGTGAAAGCGTGCGCTACCACAACGTGGCCGACGTGGAGGTGGGTTCGTTTCTGTCCAGCGGCATCGATTCCAGCTACATGGCGGCCTGCCTGGCGAAGGAGAACCCCGGCATCAAGACGTTCACCGTGGGATTCTCCGAGTACAGCGGCGAGCGGGACGAGATATCCTGGGCCGGCGAGCTGGCCGATACCCTGGGCATCGCGAACACGAGCCACCATATCACCGAGGACGAGTACTGGGAGAGCCTGCCTGCCGTCCAGTGGCATATGGACGAGCCGTCGGCCGACCCGTCGGCGGTGGCTCTGTACTTCGTGGACAAGCTTGCCGCAACCCAGGTAAAGGCCGTGCTTTCCGGCGAAGGGGCTGACGAGTTCTTCGGCGGCTACCGCATCTACCAGGTGCCCTTCTCCAACGCCAAGCTCTCCTGGGCTCCCAAGGGGCTGCTTCGGGGCGCATCCAAGGCCGCACGGGCGCTGCACGTGCGCGGCGCTAACTACCTTGAGCGGGCAAGCGAGACGGCGGAGGACTGGTACTACACAAACGCCAACGGCGTGGCCTTCAGCCCGCAGGAGCGCGAGCGGCTGCGCTCGGGCAAGCGCGCAGCCGGCCAGCCGGCGCCGGCGGCTCCCCAGCAGCTCACGGCGCCCGTCTACGCGGAGGCGTCCGAGCTCGACGAGGTCACGCGTATGCAGTACGTCGACCTGTTCTTCTGGCTGGTGGGGGATATCCTGCTGAAGACCGACAAGATGTCCATGGCCCATTCGTTGGAGAGCCGCGTCCCGTTTCTGGACAAGCGCGTATTCGAGCTGTCCGCTACCGTTCCCACCGACCAGAAGGTGAACGAACAGCAGACCAAGATAGCCCTGCGCGAGGCGGCCGAGCGCGCCATCCCGCAGGAGTGGGCCCAGAAGGAGAAGCTGGGCTTTCCGGTGCCCGTGGTCAGCTGGTTGCGGCAGGACCGTTACTACGAGCAAGTGAAGCGGGCCTTCGCGAGCCCGACCGCCGAGCGCTTCTTCAACACCGAGTGCCTGATGGAGCTTCTCGACGAGCACCGCGCTGGGGCGGACCGATCCCGCAAGATCTGGATCGTGTACATGTTCCTGTTGTGGCATCGGCTGTTCTTCGAAGGGGGCGACGAGCGGTTCCGCCCCGCTGCCCAGGACCTTAAGCGCTGACGTATCCGCTTCGGGTGCGCCGCCTGCGACTGGGCGGCGCCTATTTTTTGCGCCGCTGGGCGAAGGCTCGCGCCCGAAAACCCCTTCCCGGACGTCGTTTCCCCGGGCTCCTCTACAATATCCGCAATTGTCGTTCGGCCACGGCGTTCCATTAGGGGACGGAGGTGTCCGGGTTCGTCGGTGGCGATAAGGAGAAGGGTAGGGCAATGTCAGAGAATCAAGGAGCGGCGAAGCGCTCGATGTGGTCGGGCAAGTGGGCCTTCATCTTGGCGGCTGCCGCATCGGCGGTGGGCTTGGGGAACATGTGGCGCTTCCCCTATCTGGCGGCGAAGTACGGTGGCGGCACGTTCCTGCTCACCTACATGGTGCTGGTGTTCACGTTCGGCATCTCGCTGCTTCTGCTCGAGACCGCGCTGGGGCGCAAGACCGGCCAAAGCGCCATTGGGGCGTTCAAGGCCTTCGGGAAGAAGTACGCCTTCATCGGCGTGCTCGCTTCGGCGGTTCCCTTCATCATCACCCCGTATTACTGCATCATCGGCGGCTGGGTGACCAAGTACACGGCGGCCTACCTGGTAGAGGGGCCTGCGGCCCTGGCCGACGGAGGAGACTTCTTCTCCGGGTTCATCACCAGCAGCGCCGAGAGCTACCTGTGGATGCTCGTGTTCATGCTCATCGTGTTCGTTGTGGTGGGCCTGGGCGTGAAGGGCGGCATCGAGAAGGCGAACCTCATCATGATGCCGGCGCTCATCATCATGGCCGTGGGCATCGCCATATACACGCTCACGATGCCCGGTGCCGTGGACGGCGCTCTGTACTACCTTACCCCTGACTTCAGCAAGTTCTCGCCGGAGCTGGTCATCAGTGCCTTGGGTCAGATGTTCTACAGTCTGTCGCTGGCCATGGGCATCATGATCACCTACGGTTCCTACATGCGCAAGCAGGACAGCCTCACCTCGTCGGTGACCCGCATCGGATTCTTCGACCTGGGCGTGTCCTTCGTCGCCGGCCTGCTCATCGTCTCCGCTGCCTTCGTGGCCATGGGCTCGGGCGACGCGGTGGCGGGCAAGGCAGGTCCGTCGCTCATGTTCATTACGCTGCCCACGGTTTTCGCCGACATGGGGGGCATGGCCACCATCATCGGCTTTCTGTTCTTCCTGCTGGTGCTGTTCGCGGCGCTCACCAGTGCCATCTCCCTTACCGAGACGCTGGTGTCCATCGTTCACGACGGCTTGAAGTGCTCCCGCAAGAAGGCTCTCGGCATCGTCATCGTGTTTTTGCTGGTGGCGGGCTCCTTTATCAACGCAGGCTACAACGGGCTGTCCTTCATCGAGCCTTTGGGCCCCGGCTCTTCCATGCTCGACTTCGCCGACTTCATCTCCAACTCGGTAATGATGCCCATCGTGGCGCTGCTCACCTGCATTTTCGTGGGATGGATTATCAAGCCGCAGACCATTATCGACGAAGTGCGCACCTCGTCGAAGTTCAGTGCCGCCGGTGCATGGACCGTCATGATCAAGTTCATCGCGCCGGTGCTGGTGGTCATTATCCTGGTGGCCTACGTGGCCGCGCAGTTCGGGTTCTTCAGCATGTAGCGCTTGGACGACGTCGTCGATTCGGGAAGCTCCCGGGGCCTTGCGGGTCTCGGGAGCTTTTCTTCGCTCGGCGGCGCGCGGGCGCACCGGTGGCGTCTTGGTTCTATAATAGGCAACCAACGTAATGCAACACGAGTCGTTTCTTCGATCGGATACGAGGTTAACTCATGGCTCTTTCTATAGGTATCGTGGGGCTGCCCAACGTCGGCAAGTCTACGTTGTTCACCGCGATGACGAACAAGGGCGGTTTGGCCGCCAACTACCCGTTTGCCACCATCGAGCCCAATGTGGGCATCGTGCCGGTGCCCGACGATCGGCTGGACGCGCTAGCCGCCATCGACCATCCCGCCAAGATCGTACCCGCCACGGTGGAGTTCGTGGATATCGCGGGGCTAGTGGCCGGCGCCAGCCAGGGGGAGGGCTTGGGCAACCAGTTTTTGGCCAACATCCGCGAGACCGACGCCATCGCGGAAGTGGTTCGTTTCTTCGGCGACCCGGACGTCACCCACGTGTCGGGCAAGGTGGACCCCCAAAGCGACGTGGAGACCATCAAGACAGAGCTGATCTTGGCAGACATCGCTACGGTGGAGAAGGCCATCCCGCGCCTGGAGAAGGAGGCCAAGCGCGACAAGGCGGGTACGGCGAAGCTGGAGGCGGCCCGCAAGGTGCTGGCCGGGCTCAACGAGGGCCATCGTGCCCGCACGCTCGAGCTGACCGATGATGAAAAGGACGCCCTCTACGATCTGCACTTGCTGACCATGAAGCCCATGCTCTACATTGCCAACGTGGACGAGGGCGCGGTTGATGCGGAGCTGCCCCAGATAGACGGCTGCACCCCGGTGCCCATTTCGGCGAAGGTGGAGGCAGACATTGCCGAGCTGGCGGAAATGGACCCTGACGAGGCAAAGGAGTACATGGAGGCGTTGGGGCTGGCGGATTCCGGCCTGGCTCGGCTGATTCGGGAGGCCTACCATCTGCTGGGGCTGCAGAGCTACTTCACCAGCGGCGAGACCGAGACCCGCGCCTGGACCATCCCCGTGGGCGCGAAGGCCCCCCAGGCCGCCGGCGTCATCCACAGCGACTTCGAGCGCGGCTTCATCAAGGCCGAGACCGCTTCCTTCGAGGATTACGTGGCCCTGGGCGGCGAGAAGGGCTGCCGCGACGCGGGCAAGCTTCGCCAGGAGGGCAAGGATTACGTGGTGGCCGATGGCGATGTCATGCACTTCAAGTTCAACGTGTAGCATGCCCGGTCAAGGCATCGTAGCGCCGACGGCACGCAACGACGATGCCGTTTCCGCCGACACGCCCATCGTGGGCGAGGGGCAGCGTCTGGTCGCGGAGCCGTTGGACGCCTTCCTGGACCGCGAGCGGTCGTTCGCCGTGGCCTTCTCGGGCGGATGCGACTCGGCCTACCTGCTGGCCGCTGCGCGCCGGGCCGGTTGCGACGTTACGGCCTACCTGGTGAAGACGGAGTTCCAGCCGGATTTCGAGCTGCGCGACGCCGAGCAGGTGGCGGGCCTTCTCGACGTGCCCCTGCGCGTGGTGAAGGCCGACGTGCTTGCTCGGGCCGACATCTGCGCGAACCCGCCCGACCGGTGCCGGTTGTGCAAGCGCTTCATCTTCGACGTGGTGCGCTCTGCAGCCCTGGCCGACGGCTACGATGTAGTGGCCGATGGAACCAACGCCACCGACGATCCGTCCCGCCGTCCGGGGTTCGTCTCCCTGGCCGAGGCGGGTGTGGTTTCGCCTCTGCGCCGAGCCGGGCTGACCAAGGCGGACGTGCGCCGGGGACTGGCTGCAGAGGAGCGGGCCCGTGGCCTTTGCGAAGGAGCGCTCCTGTCGAACAAGCCGAGTTTCCCGTGCTTGGCAGTCTACGTGCCCGAAGGCGCGCCTCTGAGCAGGGAGTCGCTCAGGCTGGCGGCCCAGGCGAGGGGCAGCGCTTCCTGAAGCGAGCCGAAGGGCGCTTGAGGCCGAGACGCGGCTGCTTGACTGCCGTCGGGTTGTCTGCCCGTGAAGATTCCTCCACGGATGGAAAACGGTCTTGCGCTCTGGGCGGTGCATCGCTAATATATATCGACGTTGCGCGAGCAACAAACCATTCGGTCGCTTGGCTCAGCGGGAGAGCATCGCCTTCACACGGCGGGGGTCACAGGTTCAAATCCTGTAGCGACCACCATGATTGCATGGGCTGGGACACTGTTCCGGCCCTTTCTTTTTGCAGGGCAGCGCCGGATCGGTTGGGCGCTGATCTGCGTCCGGCCGTTTCGTTGCGTTTTGCCGAGAGGGCTGTGCGGTGCTTTCGGACGAATGCTGGCTCGGCAACGACGATACTGTTTTGGTCCGCAGCACTGGCTTTTTCTACTGCAACCTATTTGAACTGGGATTTCCCCCTAAGGAATATGGACGTTGCGTGCTTAAATCTTATGGAATTTCCTCTGAATTCGAAAGAATGTGCAACATTGCAAACATGTTAGTTCCCAGTGGGTTTCAGGCTACTATAATCATGGATGCTCGAGTAGGAGAGGCGGAAGCTGTGCTAAGGGCGCTCGTCGCAGCGTATCTCGGCGGCTCGGGCGATGTTGTGGCAACCGAGGAGCAACCGTGTTTGACGAGGTACTGTCCCAGATAACGTTCATCGACGCATTCAACTTCTGCGTCTTTCTGATTTTCACGCTGTGCTACACCTATCAGCTTTACTACGCGTTCGTCGTGCTCACGCGAAAGGTCCCCGTCCACACGCCCACGCGCAACCACCGCTACGCGGTCATGATCACGGCGCGCAACGAGGAGCCGGTCATAGGGGACCTCATCCACTCTATCAAGGTGCAGAACTACCCGCAGGAGCTCATCGACGTCTTCGTCATCGCCGACAACTGCACGGACAACACCGCGCAAGTGGCCCGCGATGCTGGCGCCACAGTGTTCACCAGGCACAACAGCAAGGAGGTGGGCAAAGGCTACGCGCTGGACTACGGGTTTCAGATCATCCGCAGTCATTACGCCGATGCCGGCTACGAGGCCTACTTCGTATTCGACGCCGACAACGTGCTTGACGTGAACTACTTCCGTGAGATGAACCGGACCTTCGATGCGGGGGCCAAGGCCTCCACCAGCTACCGTAACTCCAAGAACTTCTACTCCAACTGGATTTCGGCCGGCTACGCGGTCTGGTTCCTGCGCGAGGCGAAGTTTCTCAACCAGGCGCGCCTGCTGCTCAACACCAGCTGCGCCATCTCGGGCACCGGCTTTTTCATCGCGGCCGACGTGATCGAGAAGGCCGGTGGCTGGAAATGGCATCTTCTGACCGAGGACATCGAGTTCTCGGCTTCGAGCATCTTGAGCGGCGTGCGCATCAGCTATACGCCCACCGCCGTGCTCTACGACGAGCAGCCGGTCACCTTCGAGGATTCCTGGAACCAGCGCTTCCGGTGGGCGAAGGGCTTCTACCAGGTATTCTGGAACTACGGGGCACGGCTGGTCAAAGGCGCGGTGTCGAACCCGCCGGGGGCGCGGTTCGCTTGCTACGACATGCTGATGACCATCGCCCCGGGCATGCTGCTCACCATCGTGTCGGTGGCTATTAACTCCATCTGCCTGCTGCTTGCGGCCATGGGGATCATCACGCTGAAGACCATGGTCATCTCGTGCGCGTCCTCCATCTTCTTCTGTCTTGCCAACTTCTTCCTGTTCATGTTCGCCTTCGGTGTGCTGACCACTTTCGTCGAATGGGACTCCATCCATGCGCCCAACCGGCTGAAAGTCCGGTCCATGTTCACGTTCCCCTTCTTCATGCTGACCTACATCCCCATCGCCTTGGTAGCGCTGGTGAAGAAGTGCGAGTGGAAGCCGATTCGCCATTTCATTCCCATGGACGCCCCCGAGGCCGCCGGCGTCGCCGTCACGGCGATGCGCCAACCGAAGGAGTAGGGCGGCTCGGGCCGACCGCCGGCGGCTACCAAACCCGCGCGAAGGTGGCAGCGTAGAGCTCTTCCGCACCCCAAAGGCGCAAGGCCTCGGCTGCGGAGAAGAGCGTGGAGCCCGTGGTGCACACGTCGTCGACCAGCAGCACCGCTCTTGGCGGCCGGTGCAGGGAGGCGGTGCCCGGCGCGATCTTGAATCGTCCCTGCATGTTGGATGCACGTTGAGCTCCGGTCAGGTTGCGCTGGTCCTTGGCGCGGGGCCTGTCGAGCAGCGCGGCGCAGGACAGCCCCAGACGCTCGGCGACGTCCGAGGCAAGCTCGAACCCGTGATCGAATCCCCGGCGCCGATAGGCGTTCGGGCTGGCGGGAACAGCGACGACGACAGGGCTGCGCTGTATCCAGGACGGAGGTACGGATCGAGCGACAAACGTTCCGATAACGGCGGAGAGCGCCCTTTCGCCGGCGTCCTTCCAGGTTCTGACGATTCTCGCGGATGCGTCGTCGAAGGAGACGGCGCTCACCTGCCCGTCGAGGGGGTAGCGCTCGTACCCCCGATGCTGCAGGGTGGCACGGTTGCACTCGCTGCACTGCACGGCGCCGTAGGGAGCGCCGCAGCGCGGGCATGCGAGCAGAGGGTCGATGTAGGGCAGGGCGTTGCGGCATCGGTCGCAGAGCAGCTGCCCGGGAGCGTCGCAGGCGGCGCAGCGGGTCGGCCAGACCAGTTCGGCCAGGGAGAGCGCTGCGGCGGAGGCGCAGCGTACGATCTGTCGGGGCAGGGAGGCCATGGTCACAGCATAGCATCCATCCCGTGGTTCTCGCGTGTTTGTTCTTCCCCGTTGCGTCCTTGCCGCGATTCCATAAAGTAAACTGTGTCGATGCTTCCTTCGGGTCTGTAGTTGCGGGTGCACGCACCCAAGTCCATGGCAGATGCGGTCGAAAGGATCCACGTAAGTCGTGCTCGCACGGCGATCATGGCGTATCCTAGAGGTAAGCCGCACCGTCCGTTCTACGTTTGCGGCATCCCGCCGCAGCGGACGAGAGGGTCAGGCGCAAGCTCAGCCCCGGTGCGCGAGTGTGGGGTCAAAGACTAGGTCAGACGAGGGAAGCGCATCGAGATGAACCTCGGACGTTGGACGGAGGCTTGTTCCATGGGTTTGAAGCGAAGCCGGGCTTGCGCCCTTCTGGTTGCGGCGGTGTCGGCCGCGGCCCTGTCTGCATTCTGCCTGGGCGGATGCTCGGGCGGCGACTACACGCCGCCGACGCCCACTCCGTCGCTGGCAAGCCCCACCATCGGTCAGGACGGCGTGCTGCGCGTGGGCGTTAACTCCGACACGGCGCCGCTTGCCGGCAAGCCTTCCGGCTCCGACCGCGTCATCGGCATCGACGTGGATATGGCCGCGGCTTTGGCCGACTACTTCGGCCTGAAGCTCGAGGTGATCGACGTGGGGTCCGACCTCGACTCTGCGCTTGCCAACGGCACCGTGGATATAGTCATGGGCGTCGACCGCTCCGACAGCCACGGTTTCTGGGTGTCGGATTCCTATCTGCCTACGGCGGTAGCGCTGTTCGGTCTTGCCGACGCGACCGAGGTTCCCGCGAGCGATGCTTCCATCACCGTGGCCGCGCAAGCTTCCTCGAAGAGCGCTTGGGCCGTTTCAAACGAGTTCGAGAACGCTGTGCTTACCTCTACCGACGATTTGCGTACTGCGCTCGACGACCTGCAGATGGGCACTGTCCAGTATGCGGCGGCCGATGCCGTCATCGGTACTTATGCCGTTCACAGCGCTGGCACGGGTGCCCACATCGTTGCCCTCATGCAGCAGCCGAGCGGCTACGGCGTGGGCGTGAGCGACGAGAATGCCGACCTGAAGCAGGCGGTGTCCACCGCCGTGGTCACCTTGAACGGCAACGGCGTGGGCGGCGTCATCCAGAGCAAGTGGCTCGGCAGCGCCCTCGACTTCACGAACATCCCCCTTACCGCCCTTGCGGCCTCCGCGCTGCCCTCCGACGGCCAGGGCTCCGGAGACGACGGATCGGGCGACGAGGGCTCTGATGACGAGGGCTCCGGTGACGACGCTTCCGGCGACGACGCTTCCGGTGACGACGGGGGCTCCTCGGGTGACGACGGCTCTACCGACCAGCCGGTGAACACCGTGGTCATCGAAGGCGTGGAGTACGTCGATGCCGACATGGACGGCTACCCTGACGAGTGGGGCGACAGCATCGTGCCTCCCGGTCAGGCCTAAGGGTACTCACCGCCCGTGGTCGGCGGTGAGGGATGTACGTTCGTTCGAGGGCGCAGGCTAGCATGCGCCCTCGATTTCGTTTCGGCGTTATCGGAGGGAGTCGCTATGGACAGAAACGAGCTCCGCGCGCTGCTCCAGCGCGTTGCCGAGGGGGCGACGGGCGTGGACCAGGCTGTGGCCCGGATAGCGGCTGCGCCCGTGGACGACCTGGGCTTTGCGAAGGTCGACTTGCACCGATCGCAGCGTCAGGGCGCGACCGAGGTGATTTACGGCGAGGGCAAGACCGCCGAGCAGATCGCCGCCATCGCCTTATCCTTGCTGCGGGCGGGCCAAGGGCCCGTGCTGGCCACCCGGGTGGACCCTCCCAAGGCCGATGAAGTACGGTTGGCTTTTTCCCTCAGGGAAGGGAAGGGTGGTTTCGGTTCGCCGGACGGTTTCGGCGGCGTGCCCGTTCGCTACGACGATACCTCGCGCATCCTGCTGCTCGGCGAGCTGCCGGCTCCGAAGCCCGAGAGCTTTCTGGTGGTTGCCTGCGCCGGCACGAGCGATCTTCCTGTGGCGGAGGAGGCGGCGATCACCGCCGAGGCGCTGGGAAGCCGCGTAGAGCGGCTCTACGATGTGGGGGTGGCGGGAATCCACCGCCTGCTCTCCTGCGGCGACATGCTTACGTCGGCTCGGTGCGTGGTGGCCGTGGCGGGCATGGAAGGCGCTCTGGCCAGCGTAATCGGAGGCCTGGTGAGCTGTCCGGTTGTGGCGGTCCCCACCAGCGTGGGCTACGGGGCCAGCTTCAACGGGCTTGCAGCGCTGCTGTCCATGCTGAACTCCTGCGCCTCGGGCGTGTCGGTGGTAAACATAGACAACGGGTTCGGGGCCGGTTACCTGGCTCACATGATCGACTGTCCCCGCGTTTCTCCTGCGAGCGGCGACGGGGCTTCGGAAGGGACGGCGTTATGACGACTACGCTGGTATGGGACCTGCGCGATGATGCGACCCGAACGGCGCTTCTGACCCAGACGTTCGCGATGCTGGACGACGTGACGGCCCGAGAGGTTCGCGAGACCTGCGCCGCCGCAGCCGTCCCGGCAGGCCGCTGTCACGATATCGCCGAGGTCTACGCGACGATCGACGGGTTGGAAGTGCCCGAGGAGGTTCGCGAGGACATGCGCGCCGTGTACGGCATCCTTGCCGAGGCGGAGGCCGCAGCCCATGGCGTGCCGGTGGATAGGACCCATTTCCACGAGGTGGGAAACGGGGCCGCCATAGCCAATGCACTCCTGATCTGCCTGGCGGTGCGAGCCACGGGCGCCCAGGCCGTGGAGGCGACGCCCGTCCAGTGCGGCGAGGGCTTCGTCGACTGCGCCCACGGGCGCCTGCCGCTGCCGGCACCTGCCACCCGGGCCATCATCGACCGCGGCTTGCCGGTGTGCGAGCACAGGCGGGAGGGAGAGCTGCTCACGCCCACCAGCGCAGCCCTCATTCTGCATTTCGTCGACCGCTGGGTGTAGCGGCTTCCGAGTGCCCTTTCGATCGAGTGTCGACGTTCATTTATGTAGAAAATGATCAGATAAATGAACATCAGTGACTAGTTGTTCATTTCAGCTATACTTCCGAAAGAAATGAACACTCGTGATGCGGGTTCGCCTGTCGGAAGGAGTCGGCTGTGGAGCACGGTCGGGCGCTGTCAAAGAATCAGTTCGCCGTTCTGGCGGCGTTAGCGCAGGATCCGCGGGCGTCCCAGCGCGCCATCGCCGCCAAGGCTGGCCTTTCGGTGGGCACGGTCAACGGCGCTCGCAAGCAGTTGCTGGCCGAGGGTTTGCTGGCCGACGAAGCTGACCTCGTGACGGTGACCGATGCGGGCATGCAGGCGCTTGCGCCGTACCGTGTGGACAACGCCGTCATCTTGGCGGCGGGGCTGTCGAGCCGGTTCGCGCCCATCTCCTACGAAAAACCCAAGGGCTTGCTGCGCGTGCGCGGCGAAGTGCTCATAGAACGCCAGATCGAGCAGCTCGTGGCCGCAGGCGTGACCGATATAACCGTGGTGGTGGGTTACAAGAAGGAGTATTTCTTCTACCTGGAGGAGAAGTACGGCGTGCGCTTCGTCGTCAACGATCATTACGCGACGCGCAACAATCACTCGTCGCTCATGGTCGTACGCGATCGGTTGCGCAGGACCTACGTCTGCTCCTCAGACAACTACTTCGCCGAGAATCCCTTCGAACCCTACGTGTACGGCGCCTACTACGCCGCCCAGTACGTGGAGGGCCCCACCGACGAATGGTGCCTGCGCACGGGAGCGAACGGGCGCATCACCGGTGTGTCTGTGGGCGGGGCCGATTCACTCATCATGCTGGGGCATGTGTTCTTCGACGAGGGGTTCTCCCAGGGACTCGTGCGCGTTCTGGAGGCTGAATGGGGCAAGCCGGCCACCGCCGACAAGCTGTGGGAGGACCTGTTTGCCGAGCATCTTGACGAGCTTTCCATGGCTGCCCGCGAATACCCGAAAGGTGTCATACACGAGTTCGATTCTCTGGATGA
The DNA here is from genome assembly GCF_943193145.1 of Adlercreutzia aquisgranensis. Lineage (NCBI taxonomy): Bacteria > Bacillati > Actinomycetota > Coriobacteriia > Eggerthellales > Eggerthellaceae > Adlercreutzia > Adlercreutzia aquisgranensis. The sequence continues at coordinate 117,719 of NZ_CALPDA010000009.1, forward strand.
CCTGCGCGAGTTCGACCCCCAATTCCTGGAGAATGTGGATTCCCAGGCCTTTGACAACATCGTGTCGGTTCTCGGATGCAGGAAAAGCGACATCTGCGACGTGTACCCGCTCAAGCAAGGGCTCACGAATCTGTCGTGCCACGTGCGCATTGGCGATGATGAGTACGTCTACCGCCATCCGGGTGTGGGGACCGAAGAGCTGGTGGACCGCCATGCGGAGCTGGCCGGCCTTCAGGTGGCCCGCGAACTGGGGCTGGACCATACGTTCATCGCCGAGGATCCCGAGGTCGGCTGGAAGCTCTCCCGGTTCGTCTCGAACTGCCGCGAGCTCGACCCGCGCAATCCCGACGAGGCGGCCCGCGCCATGGCCATGGCGCGGTCGCTGCACGAGTCGGGCGCCACGGTGCAGCGCTGCTTCGACTTCTACGAGGAGTCCAAGCGCTACGAGGGGCTGCTGCGAGCCCACGAGGGCGCCATCGACGTGCCCGGATTCGATGCCATGGCCCGCAGGGTGGCCCAGCTGAAAGCCTACGCCGACGCCGACGACACCTACCGGTGCCTGTGCCACAACGATTTCTTCGCCTTGAACTTCCTGGTGGAAGAGGACGGGCGCATGTCCCTGATCGACTGGGAGTACGCCGGCATGTCCGACTACGCGAGCGACTTCGGCACCTACGTCGTGTGCTGCCAGCTGACGCGCGAGGAGGCGGAGCAGACCCTTGCGCTGTACTTCGGCCGCATGCCCACGTCCGAGGAGCTGCGCCACAACCTGGCCTACGTGGCTTTGGCGGGCTGGTGCTGGTACGTGTGGTCGCTGCTCAAGGAAGCCGAGGGAGACGTGGTGGGCGAGTGGCTCTACATCTACTACCGCTACGCCAAGGACTACCTGGAACCGGTTTTGGCTCTGTACGAGGGATAGCTGGTCGGCGCGCTGCTTCCAGGCGGCGCGAATGCTTCGGAACATGACGGGAACGGAAGGCGCCCTTGCGGGCTGCGGGCAGCGCCATGCCACGGGATAGGACGGACCATGGGTGCATTGAGCAAGACGAAATTCGGTTTGACCAGCGGTATTCTTTGGGCGTTGGATACGGTGATCTTGGGCATCGCCTTGGGGATGAGCCCCTATATAGATACGGTGGAGGCCATCGCCTTCGGCGCCATCGCCTCGTCGGCGCTCCATGATATGTTCTGCGCTGTCTGGTTGTTTATCTATATGGGCGTGCGCGGGCGGCTGAAGGACACGTGGCGGGCTCTGCGCACACGCAGCGGCAAGGTGGTTGTTCTAGGCGCACTGTTAGGCGGACCTATCGGCATGACCGGCTACGTGGTGGCCATCAACAACATAGGACCCGGCTACACGGCCATCATTTCTGCGTTCTATCCGGCGGTCGGCGCAATTCTGTCCTATCTCATCCTGAAGGAGCGCATGAGCGCCAAGCAACTGGTGGCGTTCTTCTGCGCCATGGGCGGCATCGTCGCCATGGGCGTGCTGTCCATGACCGACGCCGAGACTACGGGCAATGCGGCATTGGGCCTGGTGGGTGCGGCCGCGTGCGTGATCGGGTGGGGCAGCGAGGCGGTCTTGTGCGGCTGGGGGATGAAGGACGACCTGGTTGACAACGAGACAGCGCTTCAGATCCGCGAGACCACGAGCGGCATCGTCTACGCGGCTGTGGTGTTGCCTGCCTTCGGCGCCTGGGCCTTCACCGCCAGCGCCGTACCCAGCGCAGCGACCGGTGTGGTGGCCCTGGCCGCCCTGGCCGGTACCGTCTCCTACCTGTTCTACTACAAGTCCATCAGCTCGCCCATCGGCGCCGCGAAGTCCATGGCGCTTAACATCAGCTACTCCGCTTGGGCCGTGCTGTTCGCGTTCCTGCTGCAGGGCACCGTGCCCACCGCGGGCTCGGTGGTATGCTGTGTAGTCATCCTTGCCGGCACCATTCTGGCCGCAAGCGACTGGGAGGACCTGTTCGGCCGCAAAGGCGCCTAGGCTCCGTCGCGGGCACGCGGCCTTCCCGAAGGCCATGCGGGACATTGTGCAAGACCGCGCCCCCGGTCTCTGCGGATCGGGGGCGCGGTCTTTGGCGTGGTTTTCCTGCCTGCGGGTTTCCTGTATCAGGGCCTAAAGTGACAGGCTCTCCAGATCGACCAGCGCGTCGAGCACGCGCACGTAGGCTTGCTTGGCGGACGGAAGCAGTACGGTGGCCGCCTCCTTGTCGCCGTCGCGCAGCAGAGCGCTCATGGAGGCGGCGATGGAGTACAGCTCGCTGAACGAGAGGTTGCCGGATACGCCCTTAAGCGCATGGGCTGCCCGGTAAGCCTCTTCGGCGTCGTTGCGTGCGAGGGCCTCCTCCATGTCTGCGAAATGGGGGTCTTCTGTGAACTTCGAAGCCAGTCGCTTGTAAAGGGCGGAATTGCCTCCGAAGCGGTCAAGGGCCTCGTCGTAGTCGATGACGGGAAGCGTCCCTGCGATTTCCTTCTCCTCCATAAGGGCTATCCTCTCGAACCAAACTACGTCCGTCAGGCGTTTCCCCTCTCTCGGTCCGGAAACGCCGGAATGGCCTTGCGGAGCAACGGTATGTCCGCCAACCATCTTGCGAATGCCAGTGTACGCAATTGGTCACCGAAACGAAAGCTTTTCCATGCTTTGTTAAAAACACGTTGACTTTCCGAGATGGAGCTGCAAGAAAACGTCCATTCATCCTACACTATGGGGAAGATGTCGGCCGAGGTTGCCGCCGTCCAACGACCCTTGCGGTGAAAGGAACGCCGATGCCCGCCAACTTCCAGCAAGACTTCGTGCTGAAGACCATAGAGAGCCGAGATGTCCACTTCGTCCGGTTCTGGTTCACCGACGTGCTGGGGTCGATGAAGTCCTTCGCGGTCATCCCCAGCGAGCTGCAGGGCGCCTTCAACGAGGGCATGGGCTTCGACGGCAGCTGCATCGAAGGGTTCACCCCCGCCCAGGAGTCCGACATGCTCGCGTTTCCGGATGCCTCGACGTTTCAGGTGCTGCCCTGGCGGCCCGAGAGCAACGCCGTGGCTCGCATGTTCTGCAGCATCCGCACCCCCGACGGGGAGCCCTTCGAGGGCGATCCCCGCCATGTGCTGGCGCGTACCGTGCAGGCGGCCCAATCGCTCGGATACACGTTCAACGTGGGTCCGGAGCTAGAGTACTACTACTTCAAGGACGCTCGGGGGACCGAGGTGCTCGACCGGGGAGGGTACTTCGACCTGACCAGCCTTGATTACGCGAGTGACCTGCGGCGGGACACGGTGCTCACCTTGGAGAAGATGGGCATCCCCGTGGAGTACTCCCATCACGAGTCGGGGCATAGCCAGCACGAGATCGACCTGCGCTTCACCGACGCGCTCTCCATGGCCGATGCGGTTATGACCTACAAGCTGGTGGTGAAGGAGATCGCGCTCAAGCACGGCGTGCACGCCAGCTTCATGCCCAAGCCCATGGCCGACCAGCCCGGGTCGGGCATGCACGTGCACCAGAGCCTCTTCGATCGCGACGGGAACAATGCCTTCTTCGACGCCGACGACACTCAAGGCTACGGCCTGTCGAAGGTGGCGAAGCACTACCTTGCCGGCCTGCTGCGCTACGCTCCGGAGTTCTGCCTTGTCACCAACCCGTGCGTGAACTCGTACAAGCGCCTGGTCAGCGGCGGCGAGGCGCCTATCTGCCTGTCGTGGTCGCGCACCAATCGCTCGGCGCTCGTGCGCGTGCCGGGCTATCGCCCGCGCAGCGAGGTTGCGTGTCGCCTGGAGCTGCGCAGCCCCGACCCCTCCGCGAACCCCTACCTCGCCTTCGCCGTCATGTTGGCCGCCGGACTGAAGGGGATAGAGGAGGGGCTGGAGCCGCCCGATCCGGTGGAGGACGGTTCCCTGGGTGACCTTGCGCGCCAAGAGCTGCGCGACCGGGGGTTCGCGACGCTGCCGGACAGCTTGGGCCAGGCTGTGGAGCTGTTCGCTGGCAGCCGGCTCATGCGCGAGGTGCTGGGCGAACATATCCACAGCTATCTCGTGCAGGAGAAGCGCCGCGAATGGAACGAGTACCAGTCGAGCGTCTCGTCGTGGGAGCTCGACCGCTACCTGGAGGTGCTCTGATCATGGCGGACAACGTTATCTTCGTCGCCGACAGCCTTGACAACGCCCACCGGTTTCAGCAAGTGCTCTCCTCGATGGACGTGAGCGTGTCGGCCGGCTCATCGCTGCAGCTGCGCAAGCTGCTTGCCCAGCAGCCCCAGTGCGACCTGGTCATCTTCGAAGCGGGATCAAACATGGAAGAGATGCTGCAGCTGCTGGAAGGGGCGCTTGCCGAGGACAACGCGGCGGCGCTGCTGCTCATCGTCTCCGACGACAAGCTGGAGCATCTCCGCCTTCCCGTGCGCGTGAGGTGCGACTTCGTGGTAAGCGGTGCGTCGGCGGGCGAGTGTGCAGCCCGTATCCGCCAGCTGCTCCATCCGGGCAACGAGAGCTCGGCGCGCGATTTCGTTACGGTGGACAACATGGTCATCAACCTGGCAACCTACCAGGTGACGGTAGGCGGCCAGCCACTCGACTTCACCTATCTGGAATACGCCCTGCTGGCGTTTTTGGTAACCCATCCCGGGCGTACCTACTCCCGGGACGCGCTCTTGCGACGTGTGTGGGGCTTCGATTACTACGGTGGGAGCCGTACCGTGGACGTGCACGTACGCCGCGTGCGTGCCAAGCTGGGTCCTGAGCTTGCCCAACACCTGGAGACGGTGCGAAGCGTCGGATACCTTTGGAACTCCTGAGGTTCGTTTCTGCTAACCTTCTGGTAACGTACTTCTTACGGAAGAGCAGCGGGGCGGCGCGCTGCTAAACTGGTCTTGCACAGCAAGGGCCGACGGCGTGCCTGTGCAGGGGGTTTGCTGCAGCGTTTCGCAGGCAACAGGAGGATCGTGAACCGAAGCAGGTACATAGCGGTTTTCGGCGGAGCCGTCGCCTTGATGGTTGTTGTGGTTGTCGTGTACCTGGGCCTGTTGAGCAACACCGTCTCCGCCAACGTCATGAGCTCCGTGGATGAGATTTCTCGTCATGACGTGGAAGCCATCGAGGGGTCGCTGGAGAACTCTTACGCGCGGCTGGGATCAGTGGCCAAGCGCCTGAAGGTCTATGATGCGGACACCATCCTTGAGGCTCAGAAACAGCTGAACCTTGAGGCTGCATCGTCGGCGCTGTTCAACGCTGTGTACCTGTTGGCCGAAGACGGCTCGCTTTACAGCAGCTCCTATGTGGTGCTGGGGCCCGACGAGACCAACTATCTGCGGATCGTCTCCGAAGGGCACGGTAATTTCGTCACGCTCTACGACGACGAGGATGGCAGGCTCGAGACCACCAAGGAGTCGCTTATCTACGGCATACCGCTTAAGGATACCGTAATCGACGGCGTAACTTTCGTGGCCATGCTCGGCCGTAGCGACCTGTCCACCATCCGCGGCCAGCTGCTCATCGAAAGCTTCGGGGGCGAGGGCATATCCAGCGTGGTCAACGACAAGGGCTACTACATCGTTAGCGCCTCTCCTGCCACCGACCTTGCCGGGCGCGACAACTTCTACGACGTGCTGCGCGATGGTCGCATCGACGACGGGCTGAGCATCGAGGAGGTTCGCCGCAATATTTCCGAAGGCGTGCAGTTCACCATCAACGTGACCAATAGCGCAGGCGAGCGCCTGGTGATGAGCTTCGCCCCCGTTGAAGGCACCAGCTGGTCGTTCATTATGACGGTGCCTGCCTCCGTGTTCGAGCGACAGTCGGCGCCTTTCATCGCCATGACCGGGGCCATGCTTTCGGTCATGGTGCTGGTTCTTACGGGCATGATGCTGCTCATCTACCGTTTCATGAAGCGTTCGGTCCAAGCTCGGGCCGAAGCGGCGGCCCGCTCGGAGTTCCTCTCGAACATGAGTCACGAGATCCGCACGCCCTTAAACGGCATCATCGGGCTTAATCATCTGATGGCTCGCCATATCGATGACCGCGCGGCTATGGAAGGCTACGTGCGGAAGCTCGGAAAAGCCGCTCAATACCTGCTGTCTCTCGTGAACGATATACTAGACGTGTCGAAACTGCAGGCGGGCAAGGTGCAGCTGGTCCGGGCGCCCTTTGATTTGCGCGCGGCTATCGATAACGTTTGCGAGATGCAGCGTGAGCCTATGGATGAGCGCGGTATCGATTTCAAGTTGGACAACGGTCTTCTGACGTTTCCCTGGGTGGTGGGCGACGAGATTCGCTTGAGCCAGGTGCTCATGAACATTCTCTCAAACGCGGTGAAGTTTACGCCTGTTGGCGGTCGCATCACGCTGAGGGCTTCCCAGGGCATTCGTGACGAGCGGGGCTTCGCGCCGGTGACCATCTCAATCGCCGATACCGGTTGCGGCATGACCCCGGAGTTTCAGAGGCAGATATTCGACATGTTCACCCAGGAGCGCACCAGCAATTCCGAATCGCAGAAGGGCACGGGGCTGGGTATGGCCATCAGCTACCTGCTTGTGAAGCAGATGGGCGGGTTGCTGACCGTCGAGAGCGAACTGGGCAGCGGGTCGTGCTTCACCGTATGCGTTTCGTTGCCCGTGGACCCGTCGCATCGTCACGGGCAAGCCCCGGCGGGAACGGAACCCGAGGGGTCCGCACGCGTGGGCGAGAGGGCCCCCGTCGAAGCGCCTGTCGGCCTCTCCGGAGGCGAGCCCGGGGGGAGCCCCCGGTCGGCAAGGCCCATGAAGCTGCTTGTGGCGGAGGACAACGAGCTCAACGCCGACATCATTTCCAGCATTCTTTCCGAAGAAGGGTTTGAGGTGGTCGTTGCCGAGAACGGCCAGCGTGCCGTCGAGCTTTTCGAGGCCTCGGCTGTTGGCGAGTTCAGCGCGATCCTCATGGATGCCCAGATGCCGGTCATGGATGGGTACGAGGCAGCAAGGGTTATTCGCAAGCTCGACCGTGCGGATGCGGGGAAGGTCTTTATCTTCGCCTGCACTGCCTCCACGTTCACCGAGGACCGCAACCGTGCCATGGGGGCAGGCATGAACGACTTCCTTGCGAAGCCGCTGAACGTCCCGGCGATGCTGTCGAAGCTGGAAGCGTTGCGTGAGGAGAGGCCATGAGCGGGAAGAGGGCTGCGTCCTTGATGGCGAAGCAGGTGGCGGCGGGCGCTCTGGCGTGCTTGATGGCGTTTTCCGCGCTGGCGCTGGCGAGCTGCAGCGGGGGAGGGTCGGAACGGGTCCATTTGCTGGTGAAGGTGCCCCGAACGGGGCACGACGTGGTGTTCGACGACGAGATAGTCTACGCCGACCAGGTGATCAGGCTCATGGCCGACGAGTTCTGCAAAACTCCCGAAGGCGGCAACGTCGACATCGAGGTGGAGGTGTTCGAGCAGAACCAGTACGACAGCGCTGTGGAGGACTCCTTCGACACCCCGAAGAGCCCGGATGTGCTCTACGGAGACTACTTCAACATATCCACCTACATCCATACGGGCCGTGTGGTCAGCTTGGGCGACGTGGTTTCCGACGAGGTCCGAAACGACGTCTTCGATTACCTGTGGGACATGAGCACCGTGGAGGGCAAGGTGTACATGATGCCCTACCTGCTGCGGCAGAACGTGCTGGCCTACAACAAGGACCTGTTCCGCCAGGCAGGGCTCGAGGAGTACATTCAGGACGGGAAGATAGCCTCGTGGTCGCTTGAGGATTGGACCTCCATACTGGATACGCTCGCCGAGAGGCTTCCTTCGGGCGCCTTCCCGATGATGATGTATGCCGCCAGCTCCCAAGGCGACACCCACACCATGACGCTTCTGCGATCGGCGGGATCGTCGTTTTTCGACGAGAGCGGCCATTTCTCACTGAGCACGCCCGAAGGAGTGGCCGCGCTGGACTGGATTCAGGGCGGGGTGTCCCGCGGATGGTTCCCGCCCCATGCTGAGAACCTGGAGATAGAGGACTGCTCGAGCCTGTTCCGCGAAGGCCAGCTGGCCGTGTACATGGTCAACAACGCCTCCGTGTCCCGCTACGGCGACACCGTGGGCCTGGTGAACTTCCCCGGTCCCGACGAGCAGGGCTGTGCCACGGTGTTCGTCTCGGGGTTCGAAGTGTTCGACAACGGCGATGCGCGCAAGGTGCAGGCGGCCAAGGACTTCCTCTCCTTCGTCTACGGCAACGAGGAGCTGCTGAGCTACGCGGCGGGGACGCTGCCGGCGTCGAAGAGCGTCTCCGATGCCTATAGCGACCAAATACCCTACTTCGATTTGTTCCAAGAGAACAGCGACAACGTGGTTGACTTCACCGGCAGCAACCCCGATACCCGCGCTGTGCGCGATATCTTCTACCAATGCATCCACGAGCTGCTCATGGGCAACACCACCCCCGAGCAGGCGGCCGAGCGCATAGACCGCGAGTGCAACGAGGCCATAGACGCCGGCGTGGCCGCCAGCGTCCTGCACGAGTAGGGGTGCGAGCTTCCTTCGAACGCAGGGGCGTCTGTCGACGGCGGAGGGGCTGCGGTCTTCGGGGTGGATCGCGCGTTCGGTCATCTTAGGGCGTGCCCCATATTTGGGACGGACGAAGCCGCTAGGGGGTGTGTGCCGCTCGCGGTGAGGTTTTGATGGTTCGCTTCACAACAAGAAGGCGATAAGATAGACTACAGAACGTGTGTAATCGCGAGGTATGTCGTTACGTTTTGCGACAGAAAGAATGGGGCATGCGTCTATGGTTAATGTCGGTTTGCTTGTAACGTTGCCGGGGGGGGGGCGCTCATAGCGTAACCTCCGATCTAGGCGATTGCCTTTCGGATACGGTCCGGTCCCATTACCCCCTCGCGTTTCTTCCTATCGAACTGAATAGCTCAAGGCAGGTGGCTGCATGAAAGCGGTCATCCTAGCTGGTGGTTTTGGAACGCGCATTTCCGAAGAGAGTCATCTTCGGCCGAAGCCTATGATTGAAATCGGCGGAAAGCCGATTCTTTGGCATGTCATGAAAATCTACTCTGCCCAAGGCATTAACGACTTTGTCATCTGTGCCGGCTACAAGCAGCATGCTATCAAGGAGTACTTCGAGGACTATTTTCTTCATCAATCGGACGTGACGTTCGATTATCGGGACGGGCGCAAGGAGGTTCTCGTCCACGGCACCCACGTGGAGCCTTGGCGTGTCACCGTGGCCGATACCGGCTACTCGACGATGACCGGCGGCAGGGTTGGCAGAATCAGGCCGTATGTCGACGGCGAGCGCTTCCTTCTCACCTACGGGGACGGCGTCGCCGATGTGAATCTGGGCGCTTTGCTTCGACATCATGACGCATGCGGCGCGACGGTGACCATCACCGGCGCATCGGTCTCGCAGTCCAAAGGCGTGCTCGACGTGACCCCGCAGGGCATGGTGGAAAGCTTCCGTGAAAAGGAAGATTCCGATGGCTCGCTTATAAACGGCGGTTTCATGGTCTGCAATCCGGAGGTCTTCGATTACATCGAGGGAGATGACTGCGTTCTTGAAGTGGACGTTCTTGCCTCTTTGGCAGCAGCAGGACGCCTTGGGTGCTATCGCCATCCTGGCTTCTGGCGCTGCATGGACACTCAGCGGGAGCGGGAGCAGCTCGAGAAGCTTTGGGGCTACGATAGCGCTCCATGGAAGATCTGGGAGTAGGTCGCCATGGAGAAGTTGTTTCCGGGTGTCGTCATGCCCACGAAGGAGTACTGGTCCGGTAGGCGCGTGCTCGTAACGGGGCATACGGGCTTCAAAGGGTCTTGGATGTGCGAGGTGCTTCTCGGATTGGGCGCCAAGGTGTACGGATACGCTTTGGATCCCGAGCCGAACAGTCTCTTCGACGAAGCGGACCTCAGCTGCCGTACGAATACGTTCATTGGTGACGTTCGCCACACCGGACATCTCATGGAGGCTTTCAACACCGCACGTCCCGAAGTGGTCATCCACATGGCGGCGCAGCCGCTCGTTCGCGATGGCTACGATAGGCCGGCGTACACTTACGACGTCAACGTCATGGGCACCGTCAACGTCCTCGAGGGATGTCGCGTGCGCCATCCGAAATCCGTCGTGAATGTCACGACGGACAAGGTGTACCGAAACGACGAGGTGTCGGGCTACCGCTACAGAGAGGGCGACCCGCTCGACGGCTTCGACCCGTACAGCAACTCGAAAAGCTGTAGCGAGCTTGTGACCGCAACGTACAAGCGGTGCTACTTCGACAAAGTGGGAATCCCCGTTTCCTGCATGCGTAGCGGTAACGTCATAGGGCCTGGCGACTGGGCCGCAGACCGCATAGTGCCCGACCTGGTCCGCTCTTTTGTGGACGGTAGGACCTGCGAGCTGAGGAACCCGTCTTCAACCAGGCCGTACCAGCATGTTCTCGAGCCGGTGTGTGCCTACTTGGCGTTCGCCGAGGCGCAGGCGCTGCACCCGGAGCTCGCGGGCGAATACAACGTGGGTCCCGACGAGGAATCGTGCGTGACCACCGGCGAGCTTGCCATGGCTCTCTGCGAGGATTGGGGCGATGGCGCCAGGTGGGCCAGCGTACCGCAACCCAACGCACCTCGCGAGGCGGGATTTCTGGCCCTGGACGCGAGTAAGCTTAAGAGCGTGCTCGGATGGCGACCGCGTTGGAACATAGAGGAAGTGGTAGCGAAGACGGCCGAAGGCTACAAGGAGCTTTGCGCCGGTGTGCCAGCAGCCGATGTCATGGGCAAGCAAATAGAGGAGTACTTCGGAGGGGTGGGCCGCTCGTGATGATTCAGGTTTCGGACTACGTTGCCCGCTACTTGGTCAATCGCGGTGTAACGCACAATTACACGGTTCCCGGCGGCGGGGCTATGTACCTGAACATGTCCTTCGGCCACGCCGAGGGGCTCAAGAACGTGTTCGTCCAGCACGAGCAGGCCGCTGCTATGGCCGCCGAGGCTCATGCTAGGGTAACCGGCGTCCCGCAACTGGTCTGCTGCACTACGGGACCTGGAGGAACGAATACTCTGACCGGCGTGCTGGGCGCATGGTTGGATTCCATTCCCATGATCGTTGTGTCGGGACAGGTGAAGTACGCGTCGACGAAGATGGCGTCGGGGTTGAGCGTTCGCGCGCTTGGCGATCAGGAATACGATATCGTGCCCGTTGCAAAGCAGATGTCGAAGTACGCGGTGACGGTCACCGACCCATGTACCATAAAAGAGCATCTGGACAAGGCGTGGTCCCTTGCCACGAGCGGCAGACCCGGACCGGTCTGGCTGGACATCCCCCAGGATGTCCAGCGCGCTTTCGTGGACGAACGGACGCTTTCAGCAGAGACCTCTTGGATGCCATCGGACGATAGCCAGCTTTCGGACGACGGCCTTGTCGCCGCAGCGCGCGAGACGCTTGACAGAATCAGGTGCGCAAGGCGTCCGGTTCTTAACGCTGGCAACGGTATCCGCATCGCGGGAGCGTACGAACGTTTTACGCGTCTCGTCGAGAAGCTGGGGATTCCCGTGGTGACGGGGTTCGACAGCATAGATGCGATTTGCTCTGACAGCGAGCTGTACGTGGGCCGCGCTGGGATTATGGGAGACAGGCCGGGCAATTGGGCTATTCAGAACTGCGACGTCCTGCTTTCCATCGGAAGCAGACTGTCCGTTCGTCAAGTAGGCTATAACGTTGACAGCTGGGCTCGCGAGGCCTACGTAATCGTAGAGGATGTGGATCCCGAGGAGCTTAGGAAGCCCTCGATAAGGGTTGATCTTCCCGTTTGCGCCGATGCGGGCCGCTTCGTCGACGCACTGCTGAGCGAAATCGGGGACAGCCCCCTCGAGAGAAAAGGCGAATGGGTCGGCTTATGCAGCGTATGGAGGCGTGACTACCCTGTTGTCGGCGAGCGACATGCTCAGGAAAAGCGCGCGGTCAACTCGTACTACTTCATGGACACGCTCTCTAAGCTCGTACCCGATGGCACACCGGTCGTCACGGGCAACGGCAGCGCCTACGTGGTGAGCAGCCAGGCGTGGCGTATCAAGGAAGGCCAGCGCTATATCAGCAACTCGGGAGCCGCGTCTATGGGCTACGATTTGCCGGCTGCCATCGGTGCGTCTTTCGCGGCGCCGGGAAAGACCGTCGTATGCCTGTCGGGTGACGGCTCAATCCAGATGAACCTTCAAGAGCTGCAAACCATCGTGTTCCACAAGCTGCCCATCAAGATATTCGTGATCAACAACGGCGGATACCACTCCATGAGGCAGACGGAAGGTAACCTTTTTCCCGAGCTGAGCCCGATAGGCATAGGTCCGGAAACGGGGGATCTTTCCTTTCCCGAGATGTCGCGTATTGCGCAAGCCTACGGGATACCCTACCGGTTTGCTTCGAGAAACGATCAGGTCGTTGATGCGATTGAAGCAACGCTCGCTCAGGACGGGGTGGCGTTTTGCGAGCTGTTCGTGACGAAGGACCAGAAGTTCGAACCGAAATCCGCAACGAGGAAGCTCGACGACGGCACGCTGGTAAGCCCGCCTCTGGAGGATCTAGCGCCCTTCTTGCCAAGGGACGAGCTCGAAAGCATCATGCAGATCCCCCTTTGGGATGATGCCCTATGACAAAGACGCCTTTGAGGATAGAACGTGCGATTGTGACCGGTCCGACAGGGGCTGTCGGAGTTGCCCTGGTCGGCGAGCTGCTGGAGCACGGTGTCGACGTTGTTGCAGTTTGCAGGCCCGGTTCGAGCCGGTTAGACCAGGTTCCCCAAGACGATCGTGTGCGAATCGTCGAGTGCGCCATAGATGGCTATGCCCAGCTTTCCCGGCTTGTGGGTGGTCATGCCCAGGCATTCTTTCATCTCGCGTGGGATGGCACCTACGGTAACTCTCGCCAGGATTTTCGTCTGCAGGAGTCGAACATTCGCTACAGCTTGGAGGCGGTCGAGGCTGCCTCGAAGCTGGGATGCGAGGTGTTTGTGGGTGCGGGGAGCCAGAGCGAGTACGGCCCAACGGCCGCAGCGCTCGATCCGAGGAAAGCCTGCAAGCCGGACAACGGCTACGGCGCCGCGAAGCTCTCCGCTTGTGCGATGACGAGGGCGCTTTGCTGGAAGCTGGGTATGCGCCACCAATGGTGCAGGATCATCAGCATGTTCGGGCCCGGAGACGGCGCCCATACGCTGGTGTCGCAGGTGGTGGATGGACTTCTGAGGGGCGAGCACGTGTCCTGCGGCCCATGCGATCAGCTATGGGACTTCGTCTACTCGAAGGATGCGGCACGAGCGTTCTATCTCGTTGCCGAGCGCGGAGCAGACGGGTCGGTTTACAACCTGGCAAGCGGCACCCTGAAGCCGTTGCGCGATTACGTCGAGGGCATTGGAGCATTGATCGGCGGAAAGGGGTCTATCGGCTTCAACGAGCGGCCCTACTACCCCAACCAAGTGATGAGGCTTGAGGCCGACATTACCAACCTCATGGTCGATGTTGGTTTCAGACCCGAGTACTCCTTCGAAGAAGGGATGCGGGAAACGATAGCGTGGAGGCGCTCACGCCTGTAAGGCTGAGCAAACAGGAAAGGACGAAGCATGGAAGCCACTGCAAAGAAGATGCTCGACACCCTTCGCGAGCTCCGCGACGAGTGCAACTGCATCGCCGTCAAAGCTGAGTTCGAGGCCGAGGGGTCTCGTCTCGACGAGATGATCATGCTCAGCGAGGTGATACATCGCGCGGACATGCAGCTGACGGTTAAGATCGGCGGCTGCGAGGCCGTGAGGGACCTCGACCAGTGCCGCCTGCTCGGCGCCGGCGGCATCATGGGGCCGATGATCGAGAGCCCGTTCGCCATGGAGAAGTACATGGGCGCCGCGAAGAAGGTTTACGGCGACGAGATCGATGCGATCGACTGGATCATCAACACCGAGACCAAGACGTGCCATGCGAACCTCGACTCCATCTTCGATGCGGGCGAGGGCTTCCTGAACACCATCGCCATAGGCCGCGTCGATCTGTCGGCGTCCATGGGCCTGTCCCGTGCGGACATCAACGACGAGGTGATGCTCGAGGCGGCGACCGACATCGCCGAGCGCGCCCGCGAGCGCGGGATCACCGTCGGGTTCGGCGGCGGCATCTCCTTCGACGCCATCCCCTTCATCATGGCCATGAAGCCTTACGCCGACCGCTTCGAAACGCGCAAGGTCGTCTTCGGGATTGGCGGGGACGAGGCTACCATCCGCCGCGGCATCCTCCTCGCCATGGAGTTCGAGACGCTCTACCTGCAGAGCAAGTGCGCTTTCTACGACCGCATGGCCAACGAGGACCGCGCCAGGCTCGAGATGCTCGCGTCGCGTCTCGAGAGGGCCAAGGCGGAGATGGCTTAGCGATGATAGCTCTGGTGACGGGCGCCTCTAGGGGCATCGGTGCGGCAATCGCCGACGAGTTCAGGTCGCGGGGGTATCGCGTCGTCGCCCCGACGAGGGACCAGATGGACTTGGCGAACAGAGCGTCGGTTGGGGCGTGGCTGGAATCGCATGCAGACCTCGCGGTAGACACGCTTGTCAACAATGCCGGCATCAACGATATCGCCGAGTTCGGGTCGATGGGCGGTGACAGCATCTGGCGCATGCTGCAAGTCGACCTGGCCGCCCCCATGATGCTCATGGACGCTTTCGCTGACTCCCTCAAGCGCAGCCCCTGCGGACGCGCGGTGGGCATAGGGTCGGTATGGGCCGGGGTGTCAAAACCTGGTCGCGGCATGTACTCCGCCGCCAAGCGCGGTATCGCGGGCGCCATGAACGCGTTCGCCCTCGAGCTCGCCCCCTATGGCGCGCTTGCGAACACGGTATGCCCGGGCTTCACGGCGACGGAGCTCACTTTCCAAAACAATGGCCCGGAGGAGCTTGCGGCTGTCGAGGCTCAGATTCCGCTCGGACGCATGGCGCGGCCCGAGGAAATTGCCGGGCTCGTTGGGTTTCTCGGCAGCGGCGACAACTCTTATATGACCGGGCAGGTTATCTATTGCGATGGGGGGTATACGGCGCGATGATCGTTCACGCATCGATCAAGGATTACGAGGTGCGCTTCGAAGACGGCTTCGAAAGCGTTGCGGCGGCGTTGACGGAGGATGCGCCCTTCGTGGTTGCCGACAGGAAGGTGTACGCGCTTTACCCCCACCTTTTCGAGGCCGTGGCGTCCGATACGCTCTTTCTTCTTGATGCGGAGGAGGAGAAGAAGGTTATCGACAGCGCTCTGGATATCTGCCGAACCATGGCTGCCATGGGCGCCAAGCGCAACGCGCGTTTGGTTTCGGTGGGAGGCGGCATCACCCAGGATGTGACCGGGTTCGCCGCAAACATCCTCTATCGCGGAATTGCCTGGACCTTTGTCCCCACCACGTTGCTGGCCGCTTGCGATAGCTGCATAGGCGGCAAGACGTCGTTGAATTTCGAGGGCTACAAGAATCTGCTGGGAACGTTCTATCCGCCCGATAGGATTCTGATAGTGCCTTCCTTCTTCGAAACGCTTTCCGAGGCCGACCTTGCGAGCGGGCTTGGCGAGGTTGTGAAGTTCAACGTCATGGGCGGCTTCGGCGCCCTTTCGGGGCTGGAAGCGTCCGTCGACGGGCTGCTCGCGCTGGATCCCGAGACCGTGAACCGCTTCGTTCGACGCTCGCTGGAGTTCAAGAAGGGCATAATCGAGGAGGACGAGTTCGACGGCGGTCGCCGTGTGCTGCTGAACTTCGCTCACACCTTCGGCCACGCCTTCGAAGCGTCCAGCTCCTACGCCATACCGCACGGCAGCGCCGTGGCCTTGGGTATGGTGGCGGCCGACGCCGTCTCGGCATCTCGTGGGATGCTTAGTGCGGAGTTGCGGGTGCGTATCGAGGCGCTGGTGGCCAAGATCATGCCGCCCTTCGCCCCCGCATTGATAGATGATGGTGCAGTGCTCTCGGCAATCATGAGCGACAAGAAGCAAACGGGACAGGGCATCACTGCTGTTCTGCTGGATGAGAACCTCGAACTTGAGGTGGTCCACGACATGGCGCCCGCGGAAGTAGCATTGGGATGTGTGGCGGCGCGGCGGTTCCTCGAGGGGGTTCGGCAAGCGTGACGGACGGTTTCGTCGACAAGCGTAAAACGGTGAGCGTCGTTGTTCCCTGCTTCGATGAGGTGGGGAACGTTCGCCCTATGGCGGAGGCGCTCTGCGAGCAGATGGGCGCCCTTGAGCGGTACGATTACGAGGTTATCTTTATCGATAATTGCTCCGCGGACGGCACGCGAGAAGAGCTGCGACGCATTTGCGATGCCATGCCAAAGGTCAAGGCTATTCTAAATGCGCGCAACTTTGGGCAGTTCAATTCACCGTATTACGGTCTTTGCCAGGCGACAGGCGATTGCGCCATAGCCATCAGCTGCGACTTCCAGGATCCGGTGGAACTCATTCCCGAGATGCTTGCTGCGTGGGAAGGCGGGTCGAAGATAGTGTGTCCCGTCAAGACCGAAAGCGACGAGAGCGGTGTGGTGTACTTTGCGCGCTCTTGTTATTACAAGTTGATTCGGAAGCTGAGCTCCGTAGAACAGATCGAGCACTTCACGGGATTCGGCCTCTATGACCGCAGCTTCCTCGAGGTGATGCGTGGCCTGAGTGATCCGACGCCGTTTTTGCGTGGCATTGTTGCCGAGCTTGGTCCTGCGAACCGTGCGGAGATTCCGTACCATCAGCACAAGCGCAAAACAGGGAAGAGCCACAACAATTTTTGGATTCTCTACGACGCAGCCATGTTGTCCTTCGCGAGCTACACGAAGGCACCGGTGCGAGCGGCGACGACGGTCGGGTTTGTGGTTGCAGCAACGAGCTTCGTCTTCGCTATCGTGTGCCTTGTTTTTAAAATCGCTCATTGGGAAGCTTTTTCTACCGGAGTGGTGCCGGTGTTGCTTGCTGTGCTTTTCTTTAGCGGCGTGCAACTCTTCTTCTTGGGGCTCCTGGGGGAGTACGTTCTGTCGATTGCGCAAAGAAGCATGAACCGTCCGCTCGTTATTGAAGAGGAGAGGTTGGGCACATGGGCGTAGAGTCAGAAAATCGTTCTGCATATGGAATTCGCGCCACGATGCTCCAGGGGGTTCGTTCATTGAGCTATTGAAGGTTGTTTGCCTGCTTCTTGTCGCTGCCCACATATCAGTACAGTTGGGAGCTGAAGGGCTGGTCTGCATTCGTCTTCTAACGGATGTCGCTCTTCCTGGCGCGCTGCATGGCTTTGCTCGTCTGAGGCGTTTGTCGCCGTTTGAAGCAGTGTAGGGCGGAAAAGCAGCCCGAGTTGAAGTGCCGGCCTATGCTAAAGCGTGTAAGGCAGCTGGCGGCGCTTTTCCGTAACGAGCAATTTGCAAGGTTGAATGAGAAATTTATCTCGACCACGGGTTACGTTAGAGCCGAGAGAAGGGGAAAGAGTGGTATCGAAGGTATTGTTCCGATTGCGGAACGCGCTATCGGTTGCGAAGGCGGAGAATGCTTGTGTTTGGTACATAGTACCTTTGGCGCTTATATCGCTCGCGTCTATTGCATGTTTCTGGCTCGATTACGGTAACAATTTGGGTACGTACTTCATCTCTGACTGGGCCGATACGGGCATGGACTACTTCAACATGCTCGCCGCCGTCTCGCAGGGAGACCCCTATGCGAACTACGCAAATTGGCCGCCCATGTGCTTCCTGATACTGAGGTTCCTCTTTCACTTTGTCCCGAGGGGCGAAGGGGTGGACCTTTCGAACGGCTTCGCTATGCGCGACTACATGCCGGCGGCGCTGCCGTACCTCGTCTACGTCGTCGCCTGCCTGCTCGTGATAGGGTTCGCGACGATGCGTCTGCTGAGGGGCTCGAAGCCGATCGTGCAGTGCTCTATGTTGGCGGCGACCATACTCTGCGGTCCGATGTTGTTCGCCCTGGAGAGGGGGAACATCATTCTCATCTCCTTTGCCAGCCTGCTTGTGTACCTGGCTTTATACACGTCGGCGTCGAAGCCGGTCAGATACGTTGCCTACGTGTTCCTCGGCATGTCGGTTGCGACGAAGATGTACCCGGCCGTTTTCGCCTTCCTGATACTCTTCACCGGGAACAAAAAGGAGTTCGTCTCGGCGGCTTTGATTTCGCTCGCGTTGTCCATCCTGCCCTTCTTCGCGTTCGGCGGCATTGGCTCGATCCGCAACATGATAGAGGGGGTGTTCCTTTCCTCCTCCTTCGATTTCGGCCTAGGGCTGAACTACAGCTTCCAAAATCTCGTGAGGATTGCTGCGGCGATGTTCGGCTGCAAGGTCGAGGCGATCCCCGCGTACGCCTCCGCTGTCCCGCTCGCGCTCTGCGCTACCATGCTCCTGGTCTCACGCGAGGAGTGGACCAGGGTTTTCTCCCTCGGCCTAATGTGCGTATGGGTACCTGCGTTCAGCTATACATACTCGTTGATATTTCTGCTCCCTGCTGTTGTTATGCTGGTGAGCAGCGAGTCTGCGGCGGCGTGCTGGAAAAAGATTTCAGCATTTTTTCTTGCGTTGGTGTTCGCCCTCTATGCATTACCTGTGCTGCCTTCCGTCTCATTGCTACTTAATGAACCGAAATTGCCGTTGGCTGGTGGATGCGTTCTGGGCAACGCCGCCATCCTCGCTCTGGCGGTCGTCGTCCTTTTCCATAGTGGTACGACATGTAGGGCAACAAATCGTTCCGCAAAACATCGCAAGATTGGTTCGTAAGTGGCTAGCTTCTTTCTCGATACATTGTTTCGCGATGGACTGGACGGTTCTGGTCGGCGTGCGCTGAGGTCGAATTTGTCGAGCTGCAGCCCCCTCGTTAAGCATGGTCGTTCGTGGTCCTGCTTTTGCATTAGGAGCGTGCGTGGATGAAAGGCATTTCGGAGTGCGTCCGCAGAAAGTCACCTGCTGGTTGTGGAATCGAGACCGCCATATATTACTTGGTGCCGCTTATTTCGATCACGCTGGGGTCACCTGTCTGCTTCTGGCTGGATTACGGCAACAATCTCAGCGCGTACTTCATCACCGATTGGACGAACACGGGCATGGACTACTTCAATATGCTCGCCGCCGTCTCGCAGGGAGACCCCTATGCGAACTACGCAAATTGGCCGCCCATGTGCTTCCTGATACTGAGGTTCCTCTTTCACTTTGTCCCGAGGGGCGAAGGGGTGGACCTTTCGAACGGCTTCGCTATGCGCGACTACATGCCGGCGGCGCTGCCGTACCTCGTCTACGTCGTCGCCTGCCTGCTCGTGATAGGGTTCGCGACGATGCGTCTGCTGAGGGGCTCGAAGCCGATCGTGCAGTGCTCTATGTTGGCGGCGACCATACTCTGCGGTCCGATGTTGTTCGCCCTGGAGAGGGGGAACATCATTCTCATCTCCTTTGCCAGCCTGCTTGTGTACCTGGCTTTATACATGTCGGCGTCGAAGGTTGATTTGCAAAGTCAGCCGAACGCTCTTCTCCGATCAGGGGATTCCATGGTCATCCGAACGGGATGGAAGCACG
>NZ_CALPDA010000010.1:0-132925 GCF_943193145.1 Adlercreutzia aquisgranensis
CATATGTCAATCGTAATCCGACTGTCCGGGCAGGGGACTTAAACGGTCGGACCAACTACGATTCAGACTGTAATGGGGGGTGCGATTCAGCGCCCTGCGCTTCGGGGGCGAGTGCTATACTGGGCACCTTTTGGTTTTCGGAAGAGAAAGGACTGCAATAGCATGGCGGGGTCTTTGCGAACATGGCCGGTGACGGGCCGCGCATTCATTCGCGCCCGGGCTCCTCGCCTGCTGAGGGGGATGTTCGCCTTCTCCGTGGTTCTCGTGATGCTGTGCGGCCTGTCATTTGCGCAGGCTATTCCCGGTCTCGGCGCAGAAAGCCCGCTGATCGCCTCGATGCTGTCCGCCGCGGAGGACGAGGATTCGGCGGCGCTCTCGAATCCCGCTGCGCTAGATTCGGATTCCGACGATGCCGTTCAGGCCTTCGGCGACGAGAGGGATTCTTCCGGGACGACGGTTTCGGCGAACCCCGACCAGGCAAGCGGGGCTGCTGGCAAGGACGACGCCGAGAGCGCTTCGTCCGAAGGGAAGAGCGAGGGGGACTCTCGTGGCGACGGTGACGACGAGGCGGCCGATGCCGAGTCCGATGCCGAGTCCGATGCGTCGTCTTCACCTGGCAGAGCTCCCGCAGTTCCTGCTTCCCCGTCGTCTCCCTCGTCTGCAGTCCCGTCTTCGAGCGGTGCATCTTCGGAGCCTGAGCCGGAAGAGGCTTCCGACCCCGAGCCCGAAGTCGATCCCGAAGCCGAACGGGACCGCATAAAGCGGATAGGGCTTTATGGCGAGGCCTTGACCGACGAGGAGATTGCCGCCATCGATAACGCGTTTCCGGCGATTTTGGACGAGGAGTGTGCAAAGCTGCAGGCGCTTGGGGATCATGCCCTAGAGATCTACCGGTTCTGTCCCACCTTCGATCACAGGACCCAGACTTGGCCTTACGAGGACCCCGCCCCCATGTCGGACGTGATGACTTCGGCATGGGAAGAAGCTGACGCTCGGCTGCGGTCCCATGGTTACCCGAACGGGGAGATTCCTGCTCCGTATCAGATTAGGTATGATTACTTTTACTCATCGTTCCTCCAACTCATCTGCTTCTACGGCGAGCTCGACCAGAAGTACAACGAGTTGTGCTCGCAGCCTCCCGACGCCGACCCCTACCAGTATATGTATGCCTATAACCCCAGCCTGTGCATGACCGACTACCAAGAGTACTCGGTACGTATGTGGGGCTGATAGCGTGCGGGAAGAGATGGCGCTTGAGACGCGTGCCGGGATGCGGCTGGTTCGCGTGCGGGACTTCGAGCCCGCGGTGTATGTGGTGGCGGCGGACAGGGACGCCTACGACCGGCGCTTCATGATGCTGACGGTCGACGAGAGCACGCGACGCAACGGGGGGATCTGCCAGGTGGCCCGAGTCACGGGTCCCGCGGGCGAGCGTTTCGCCCTCAAGGCGTTGGTGGAGCCGGCGGGAGGCGACACGTCCGCCGCCGAAGCTCGACGGGCAGCTTTCGACGAAGAGTACCGGATCCACAAGGAGCTGAGCGGTCTGCGCGGGTTCCCGCGGCTGTTCGGGCGCGGAGAGGTGGACGGAGCGCCCGTCGTAATCATGGAATGGGTGGAGGGCGTCACGCTCGAGCACGCTGCCC
Source organism: Adlercreutzia aquisgranensis (assembly GCF_943193145.1). NCBI lineage: Bacteria > Bacillati > Actinomycetota > Coriobacteriia > Eggerthellales > Eggerthellaceae > Adlercreutzia > Adlercreutzia aquisgranensis. The sequence continues at coordinate 1,644 of NZ_CALPDA010000010.1, forward strand.
GCCGCCTGGCCGTCGACGACGACGGGCGCATCTCGCCGCTGTGGGCCGCCAGGCTGGGGCGCGACCTCTTCGAGCTGATCGACCGCATGGCCTATGTCGACGGCGTTGTGGTGCACAGGGACATATCGCCCCGCAACGTCATGGTGTGCACGGCGCGTACCAGCCTCCAGGAGCAGACCGACGACGGCGTTTACGAGCTGAGGGTCATCGACTTCGGATCCGCCGGTTTGGCGGGAAGCGACCAGCGCCAGGACGGTCGTTCGCTTCGGCCTGGGGCGACTCCCGACTACGCGCCTCCAGAGCTTTTGGGCCGATCGGAGGGTTCTGCCGAGGAATGCGTTTCCGCTATGGACGTTTATGCGGCTGCCAGCGTGGTCTACCGGCTGGTGGAGGGCCGTCCTCCTTACGAGTCGGACCTTTTCTCTGATAGAAGCGGGTCCCAAGAGACGTTGAGGCGAGAGAAGACTGCCCGCCGCCCCCGGCCCCTTACGGGAGCTCACGGGGGTGCTTCCGATGTTGACGCCGTGCTCGAGCGGGAACCGGAAGTGGCGGTGGCCGTAGGGCGGGCGGCGGCCCGGCTGGACCAGCGGCCGACGCCCAACCAGGTGCGGGCGGCGCTTATGGCGGTGGACGCCCAGCTGGACGACGTGCTGCAGGCCTGCCTTCAGGTCGATGCCGACAAACGCCCTACGGCAGCCCAGGTAAAGGAGGCGCTCGCGGTTTTCGCCCAGCAGTACGCAGACAACATCGAGCGGGGGCTTAAGGGCGAGCCGTTGGAGCCGTGCATGGGACGGCGGCGCTTTTCGCGAACGGGCCTGCTTCGCTCCCTTGCTCGCGAGGGCTTTCGCATCCTGTGCGCGGCCCTGTGCGTTGCGGCCTCGGTCGTGGTCGGGCTCCTTGCCAATGGCATGGACGCGGCCTTTCCGGCCTGGGATCCCGTCTGGGCTGGCCCCGTTCCCGGAGTGCTGGCGGCGGGCTTAGCGCTGCTGCCCCTTGTTTTGGGGCTTGCCGGTCGCTGGCGGCGCTTCGATGGACGCGGTGCCGTGCGCGCAACGGCGGGGTGCGTCGCTGGATTCCTCGTTGCTGCTGCGGGTGCGGCCTGTACCGCTTGGCCGGTGCATGCCGCCGGCCTTGCCCTGACGTCAGCTGCCGGCTTGTGCGCGGCTTCGACTTTCTCGCTGGTTCTGTTCGACTGCCTGTTCTCGCGCAGGGCTCCCGCGTTGCCGAGGGAAAGCGATGCGCCCCTGCTGCCCGACAAGGTTGCCGAGCCGGAGTCTTTCGCCGGCGAGAAGCCCTGCGATGCCGCTGCGCTTGAAGCGGTGGTCGAGAACGTTTCCGATGCCTGCGCCGGTGATTGCGCGCAACCTGATACCGAGGAGAAACGATGAGCGAAGAGAGCACCACGCCGCTATCCGTGTTGTTCGACCTGGTTCGGCGGCAGGCTGACGTGAGTAACAAGGAGCTGGCCTCCATCATTTTGTCGGGGAAGCCCTTGGCCGACGGACGAAGCCCTCGCAGCCGTATAGGGGACCGAACCTGGATGTCTCGCTACATCGTGCACGCTCCGGTCTCCATGCTGTCCGAGCAGTATTTCAGCAATTGCGCCGTATCGGCCATGCGCCTGGTCAGCCGCATGAAATCGCGGCAGTATGCGGGGCTTGACGACCGATGCATCTTGGGGCTTGCCTGCGGGGACGAGGGACGTGCCATGGACGACGCCTTAAGGGCGACGGGTCAGGACGTAGCCCCTTACCGCAACATGATGGAGCGCATTCGGGATGCCGCCTCCCTTTCCATGGGCGAGCGGGCCGAGGCCGCATTCGTTTTGCTGGTGTCGGCGGCCTGTTCCGGAAGCGTTCGCCGCTGCGTTACCGAGACCCAGCGGTTCATCGACGATATGTACAGCGGGTCGGTGCGCACGCCGGAGCCGGCGACGGGCGGCGATTTACTGGCGCGGGGCACAAACGAGCTGCTGCCCGAGCGGTGGCTGGGGCTTTTGCGCGTGGCCGACGGCATGGTGCTGGGCGATGCCCAATGGGTGCCCCCTACCGCGGAAGGGGCGGTGGTGGGCTCGCTCGCCCTGGACGAAGGCGCGGCAGCCCAGGTGGGACCCGACGTGTCCGGTGAACACCTGCGCCTGTGGCGCGAGGATGTCGGTTGGTTCGTCCAAGGGCTCGAGTCCCGCAACGGCACTGTGTTGGTGAGCGGGCTTACGGGCGAGCGCACCGTGGTGGAGCCGCCGCGCGAGGAGCGCCGGCAGATTCGCAAGGCCGAAAAGGATGCTTCCGCCGCCGACAAGGCCGCGCCCGAGGCCGAGCCCCCGGCATTCCAAGTGTTCCCGGGCGACCAGCTGGAGCTGGCGAAATCGACCACGTTCCTGCTGGTGGAGGGGATTCCGGGCTAGCCCTTTTCGCTTGCACATGAGGTGCGCAAGCGTGTAGTTCGATGTCAAAAAACCGTCTTCATCAGGCGGTTTTTCTTCTTTATACGCCATCGGTCGAAAAGTTTCGGAAATAATTTCTTGTTGCGCAACAAGCCCTGTTTCCCTTTCGTTACCTTTGACCGCGGATGCCGACCCCGTGTCTTTGAGCGTTCCGAGAGCGAGGGGGCGGCGCCTTTCCGGTGGGTTCGAGTGGACGAGAGGCGCTATGGAGAAGCAGCAGATCGAACCGTTCCTTCTTCGTGTGGCTATACCGAAGGTGACGGGAAAGGACAGGTTGCCCGAGGGCGTAAAGAGCAACCTTCTCTGGGATGCCGTATACAGGGCTTACCGAGACGTGGCGACGGGTCGCCAGTATGTAGCAGCCTTCACCTCCGCAAGGGATGGGAGGGGATTGAACGTCTATGCGGTAAAGCTCTACGGCTTGCTTGACGAGTGGTCGCGGGAAAGCTCCGTTGATCCCCGGAAGCTTATCGACGACCTTTACGGCGACGACGCTCTTTGGCGGGAAACGCCTTCACCGGCCAGGCCGAGCTACGGGGCAATCCAGAAGCTCGTCAACATGACCATGAAGTACCTCTTCATCCTGTCGACCTACGGGCAGTACAACGACCTGGTCATCGACGAGACGATGCTGGATTGCCCCCTTGACTCCATCGTTTTGGGGGCCATCCCCAAGGAGAAGGGGTTTGTCTCCGTTAGGTGGACAAGCCTTGACGACCCCAAGCTCTACGAACGCATTCAGAAGGCAATTGGGGAATGCGCACCAGGCGGTTGTCGCATTCGGTTCGACTTCGAAAACTGGCAGAGCTTGTAAGCTTGGCGATTCAGGCGCGCCCTTGCTTGGGGGCTCGGCTGCCGGCGGCGTGGCTGCGGATTGCTGCAGACATCGGGGAGCCGCGATTGGGTAGGAAAAGCGGATTTGGCCTACAGGACGGGCGTAATCCGAGGTAAGCAAACGAGAAAGGCTGGGAGAGGCAAAAATGGGCAACAAGAAGCTGGCGACACCGTTTCTGAAGACCGAGGAGGAAGCTAGGCAGCAGTGGATTCGATTGCTGACGAGCGATGAGCATGTTCCGGTGGACGTAGCCTTTAAGGCGACCTGCGAGATTACTCGCGAGTACTATCCGATTGCCGAGTATGACATGGCATGCGTGGGCAGCTGGTCTGCCACCAGCGTTAAGGAGCACGAGGAGGAGTATCAGGTCGCACGCGAGGAAACGGTCTATGTAGACAAGTATGGGATTGAGTACAAGTCTGCGGGCGAGGGCAGAAGGCCTCTGTCGCGAACGGTATGGGACACGAAGACAAAGACGGTCATCGACCGGATGTGGGACACCTATGGCGACATCGGGCCGCTGAGGCTTGTCGAACAGGTCGCCATCTCGGATGTCCCCGATATGGACTGGGTAAACCACTTCGAGAAAGGCCAGTTCGTTGAAGTGAAAGACGGATTCTTCGACGGCAGCACGCTCATGCCGTCGACCGTGTCCGACGCCCAGGCGGAAAAGCAGGCGAGAGACGATGCGGCTTCCGATGTTGCGCGCTACGGCCAACGCGACGTGCCCGGAGACCGTTTCGAGGATTACTCCCTTGACACGTTCGGCGTGGAAAAGAGCGTTCGCGTCGACAAGTACCTTGGCGTGTACCATGTGGTGTATCACTACGACGGCGAAACGTACGAGTGCTACCTCAGCGGCGGAACGGACTCGCGAGATTATCTTTTCGGCCCTCTGCCCGTCGATGAGTCCATCAAGGGGCATTCGGATCTGCTGGAAGAGCAAGTCTCCAAGAATGGCTGCTTCAAGCAAGGGGTCTTCTTGGTTGCGGCTGTGCCCCTTTTGCTCTTGGGTTATTTTGGGATTCATATGACCGGGGTTTTTCTGCAGTCGTGGGTGATATTCATTGCTGGGATCTACTTTGTCGCTCGGTTCGTTTTGGCGCGTATGCTCAGCAGCAAGCTAAAGAAGGAGCAGGCGCAGTTCTCGGGCGATAACGCCTTCTTGCGGAAGCGGGTGCTCGAGCTTGCCGAGAACGACGCCCTGTCCGACGAGGAAAAGCAGCGGACCGTCGAGACGTGGCTTTCCGAGCATGCGGCGAGCAGCGCCTCGGGCCAGAGCGCGGCCGAACGCCAGATAGCAAATCAGAAGAAGATAAAGCTCGTTCTCAACGTAGTTGCCGTTGCGGCGATCGTTGTGGGCGTCGTGCTTTGGCTCCTTGGCGTTGCGAGGTGAGACCGATGTCTTCCTGCGTCATAGAGTGCCCGAAGTGTGGGCGGCCGGTTAAGGCGAGCTCGGGGCTTTTTGCGAGCAAGAAGGTTCCCTGCTCGTGCGGCCACGTCATCAACGTGAAAACGGACAGTCTGGCTTTTAGGGAATGTCCTCGTTGTGGAAGCTCGTACGTACTTGACCAGGCGAAGCTCAAGGACGCTGCATGCCCTGTCTGTCACACCAAGCCGGCTGAAAGCACCACGAAGAAACGCATGGCCGCGTTCTCCTGCGGCCAATGCGGTGTTCGGCTTTCCGCTGCCGAAGGGTCAGACCGCTATACGTGCCCGCTTTGCGGGTTCGACAACGACGTTCAGGAGCGTCTGGCCTCGGAGGCCTTAAGGCATGATGATCTTGCGAGCGTCATCAAGTACGAAGGCGACGGCAATGCGTTTGTATGGAAGTCCCCCATCGAGGATTTCCGCTACGGCTCGCAGCTTATCGTCCACGAGAGCCAGGAAGCAATCTTCTTCAAGGACGGTCGGGCGCTCGATCTGTTCGGCCCGGGCCGGTACACCTTGGAAACCCAGCAGCTGCCGCTTCTGGACAAGGCCTACGTGCTTCCGACGGGCGCCGAGGGCACGTTCCATTCCGAAGTGTACTTCATCAACAAGGCGATTCATATGGCGGTCAAGTGGGGGACACCCGACCGCCTGCGATTCATCGATCCGCTAACCGGCGTCCCGTTGCAGATTGGCGCCTCGGGCTCCTTGAACCTGCAGGTAACTGACTCGCGGAAGCTGATCGTGAAGCTTGTCGGCACCATGCGGGGTATCGCATGGGACGACGGCCCCGGTTTCGCCCAGTCTCTTTCCGAATCGTTCCGGCCCCTAATCGCAAACGAGGTACGGACCGGCCTTTCGAAAATACTGGTTGAAGAGGCTATCGATATTCTGGAGATAGATGCTTACCTGGAGGTAATCTCCCGCCGTCTTCAGGAGAGGATTGCTCCGAGCTTTGACGAGTACGGTCTGAGCATCCCGCAGTTCTACGTTACCAACATCGTCCTGCCCGAAGAGGACCCTCATTTCCAGCGGATCAGAGAGCTTCATACCGTTACGCTCCAAACCAGGCTTTACCAGGCGGAAGCGGCGGTAAAGGTCGTTCAGGCCCAAAGCGAGCAGCAGTATCGTACCGCCGAGGAGCAGAGCCAGGCCGCTATCGAGGCGGCGCGAAGGGAAGCGGTGCTTCAGCGTCAGCTGACCGAAACGGAAACTTTGAGAAGGGAAGCCGAGCGTGCCGTCATAGCCGCCGAGGCCGAAGCCAAGGCTGCTACCCTCACGGGGCTTGCGGAGGCCGAGGTTATGCGCGCAAAGGGATACAGCGAGCTCGACACGCTCCAGGCCGAGGTGCAGAAGGCCTACGCTGCCGGTATCGGCAACATGGGCTCCGCTGGCGTATCAGGTGGCGGAGGAGGCATAACCGGCGACGTGATGGGGATGGGAATAGGCCTTGCCATGGCAAGCGCCATGGCCCCCCAAATCGGCAATGTGATGCAGGGAATGAGTCCGCTCGGCGCAGGATGGTCCGGGCAAGGGGCTCCGGCCGCCGCATCGCCGAACATGTGGGACTGCGCCTGCGGACAGCGGGGCAACACCGGCAACTACTGCGGAAACTGCGGACAGAAGAGAGGTGGCGGAAGTGAAGCCTAGGCTTGCTATTTTGGTGGTAGCCCTTGCGGCTGTGTTCAGCTTGATAGCCTTCGCGATTCCGTTCGTCCGCAACGAGGGCTTCTGGGTAGCTTACGGGTTCGGCCTGCTGGCGATTGTCGCTCAGCTCTATTTCATGCGAAGCGCCTTTTCGCAGGGTGATTCGGCAAAGAGCAGGGTCTATGGTTTTCCCATAGCCCGAATCGGCATCGTATATTTAGGCGTCCAATTTGTTGCGAGCTGCGTCGAGATGGTGTGCGCCGACTGGGTGCCGCTCTGGGTGTATCTGGTGCTCGACGTGGTGGTGCTGTGCCTTGCGCTGGCGGGCTGCGTTGCCACCGAGACAGCCCGCGAAGAGGTTGTGAGGCAGGACGCGCGAGTCGCTGCGGATACGGCGGCGATCATGAGGCTGCGGGCCGGCGCCGAGGCGTTGCTTGCCCAGCGCCCGGGGATGGCGGCGGAATCGGACATAAAGCGCCTTGCCGAGGCTCTTCGGTTCAGCGACCCCGTCTCTCATGACTCGACGACCGCCATAGAGCAGAAGCTGGCGGCAAGCATGGCGGACCTGAGGGACGCTGTGACAAGGGGCGATGAGGCGCAGGCGAGCAAGCTGGCGCAAGGGATGTCTTCTGACGTCGAAGAGCGCAACATCTTGTGCCGTTTGTCCAAATAGCTTTGCGACGTAAGTGGGATACCTTTGATCGAGAAGAGGAGGACGCGTGCCGATATTGAAGTGCAAGATGTGCGGCGGATCTCTTGAGGTGTCTGCGGACGAAACGGTTGGCCGGTGCGATTACTGCGGCACGAGCCAAACTGTTCCGCGGCTAGACCAAGAAAAGAAGACCCGGTTGTTCGAGCGGGCTAACGCCTTGCGCAAGGAGTGCCGGTTCGATGATGCTTCGAGGGTTTACGGCGAAATCATCGCGGAATTTCCCGAAGAGCCCGAAGCGTACTGGGGTTTGGTTCTGTGCCGCTACGGCATCGAGTACGTAGAGGATCCCCTTACGAAGAAAAGGATTCCTACCTGTCATCGGGCATCATTTGAGGGCGTTACCTCAGACGAGGACTACAAGCAGGCGGTGCAGCGGGCCGACGCCATAGCTCGGAGGGTCTACGAAAGCGAGGCTGCGGCCATCGAAGATGTTCGAGCGAGGGTCGCAGGCGAAGTATCCGTGGGCTCTACTTACGACGTATTCCTCTGTTACAAGGAAACCGACGTTGCCGGGGGCAGGACGGAAGACAGTGTGCTTGCCCAGGAGGTTTACGAAGACCTGACCGAGGCCGGCCTGAAAGTGTTCTTCTCCCGTGTCTCGCTCGAGGACAAGCTGGGAAGCGAGTACGAGCCAATTATCTTCTCGGCGCTGTCATCTGCTCGCGTTATGCTCGTTTTCGGTACCAGGAAAGAGTACTTCGACGAGGTGTGGGTCAAGAACGAATGGATGCGCTTCGCCCGACTCATCGAAAGAGGCGCCCGGAAGACCCTGATCCCATGCTATCGGGGTGTTGATCCGCAGGACATGCCCCCTGAACTGTCTCGCCTGCAAGCGCAAGATATGGGAAAGCTCGGGTATCGGCAGGACTTGGTCTCCGGGGTCCTGAAGATCGTGGGGAAGGATCCGCGCGCAACTGCATCCGTCGGCAAGGGGCGGGAGGATACCTCGCCGTTCGTCAAACGAGGGCAGTTGGCCTTGGAGGATCGCGACTACAAGGCTGCGGAGGACTACTTCGAGCGCGCCCTCGATGCAGACCCCGAGGACGCGGCGGCCTACCTGGGCATCTTTCTTGCCAGATGGGAAGCGGAGTCTCTCGAGAGCTTGAAAGCAAGGATCGTCGACTACGACTCCGATCGCGATTTCCAGAAAGCCCTTCGCTTCTCCAGCGGTGGGCTCAAGGCTTCCTTGGAGCAGGCCCTGGCGGCGAATGCGACGAATATCGAGGAGATAAAAGAGGCCATACGAGCTTCCGAGGACAAATGTCGGAAGGCGTTCGAAGAGCTGGTGGGCGCCCAGAAGGACGAGCAGGCGGTGTCGTCATGGTGGGCGGAGGAAATGAAGGATCTCGAGGCGGCGCTCGTTGGCCTTTCTGGCGAGGAGAAGGAGCTGCTCGCGATTTTCGGGCAACGCTGCAGGCCCCGTTCCAAGGACGTGGGCTTTTCCGGAGCGGACGAGCTGTTCTCGGTGCTTCTTAGATTTGCGACGACGCTGCGCACGCGTCGTTTGGTGGGATGGGGGTTCTTGTCCGGTGGGTTTTCTGGCCCCAAGCTGCCTCCGGAATCCCGGCGCGTTCTGGACGTTCTGATTGAGGGAGGGCAGGTCGAGCGAGTTCAGGAAGGCGAGAGCCTTATGTTCGGACTGCCTGGCGTGAAGGATGAGCGGGACAAGAGGACCCAGAAGAAGAAAGCTTACGACGAAGCTTGCGACAAGGTGAAGGCCCAGAGGGAGGCCGATCTGCTTCCCGTTCTCGAGGATATCGGCTCGCGCTACGATCCCGTTATAGCGCAGCTTGAAAGCGAGATGGGCGCGGCGGAGGCGGACAGGGCCAAGGAAGAGGTTCGAATCCGCATGCAGCTTTCTCAGGTCCAGCGGGAGAAGAACTCGATCGGGATGTTCGATTTCGCCAAAAAGAAGCTGATAGACCAGCAGATTGCGTCATTGAAGGCGCAAATGGAGGGGCTTGCGACGCTCGAGAGCATACGCGAGCCGTTTCTCTCGCGCATCGAATCCGCAAACGCTCAAAAAAAAGCGGATATTCAGGCCGCGAAGGAAGCGGTGTGCGCGCGGTATCCGCTGCCTGCCAAGCCTGAATGAGAGAAGGGTTTGTTTGCGAGCTCTGATCTGTCGGCGCAGGTGCGAAGGGAGCCTCCGCCGACAAGTGGAAAGGGTGGCTGGCGGTTTCGCCGATAAGCAACGAGGAAAGGAAGACAAGACATGTTTGACGCAAAGAACAAGCTGTCCGGGAAGTTCGGTGCAATCAAGGAGAAGATGACGTCTGAAAGCGGCGTTGCAGCCGGAATCACGAACTCCATGAAAGAGTTCAAGGCGGCAGCGGCGGAGCAGCTCCCGGATATCGTCGACGAGGTGGTTTCCGCCAAGATTCAAGGGCGCAGCGCCACCTTCGCGTTGCAGGAGAAGCTGGAGAACTGGAGGCAGCAGGAGATGGAGAAGTGCCTAAGCGCGAGTCTCGACGAGGCGAGGCGCGCCTACCAAGAGTCTATCGAGGAATCTCTTGCCGAACAGCGTGGCGGGTCGTGCGAAAACTTCGATGATGAAGAGCTGCAGGGCGGCGTCGCGTAAGGGTGCGATCAAAAAGAGGCCGTCGGTGTCGAGTTGACGTCGACGGCCTCTTTTGTGTCTTGCAAGGGTTCCGTTTCTCTATTCGGCCGGCCCTACCACCAGTCCTTGCGCACGGCGCGCTTGCGCTCGGCTTTCGGGGGGCGGAAGTCTAAGGTCATCTGGCCGTCGGAGATGGTGTTGTTGGCCTTCTTCTTCTCCACGCGCTCGATGGTCCACGACACGGCGTCGCGGCCGAACAGCTCCAGCATCTTCAGGCGCGCGTCGCGCAGGTTGGTCTTCGACCCAGCCTTTCCCTCGCTCTCGAAGGTGAAGGTGCCGCTGCCGCGCACGTCGGCGGCGGCGGGGGATTGGTAGTGGGCGACGTAGGTGGTCATAGGCGCTATTTCTTCTTCGGGGATTTCAGGAACGAGAAGTCAAGGCCGCTCTTGATGTCGTCGAAGGCCTCCTTGAACTCGGCTGCCGCAGCCATGCCCTCGCGGTAGATGTCGTTGGCGTCGCGGGTGGCGGCGGCAACGCCTTCGCGGGTGATGCCCAGGTCGAACTCGTCGTCCTTTTTCTTCTTCTTGGGCTTCTCGTCCGCTTCGTCTTCCTCGGCGTAGTAGTACTCCACTTCGCGCCCGTCTTCTTCCAGCACGAAGCCGATCTCGTTGTCCTCGTCGTCTACGATGTAGCGGACGATGTCCTCGTCGTTGACCTCGATGTCCACCAGCTCGTAGGCCTCGTCGGCGCCCTCGTCCTCTTCGGCGTAGAAGTACTCCACCTCCTTGCCGTCCTCCAACAGCACGAAGCCGATGTCGTTGCCGGCCTCGTCCTTGAGGTAGCGCACCACGTCGTTCTCGTCGTAGTCTAGTTCCACCAGCTCGAATCCGTAGTCGCCATCGGCTGGCTCCAGCTCGTCCACTTCCTCGGCCTCGTCGGTTAGCTCGTCGGCGTCGAAGTCGTCCATATCGCCGCTGCTGGGCAGATCGTCGGCGCTGTCGTCGTCGCCGTAGGGGTCCACCACATGGTAGCCGTTCTCGCCCAGGTACATGCCGGTCTCGTCGCGGATGGCCTCCTCCATGATGGCCTCGCCGTCGCCCTGATCGCCCTGGGACTTCGACCCGCGGTTCTCCATGAAGCCCTCGTAGGCCTCCTCAAGGTCGGAGGTCATAGCGTTCGGATCCATATAGTCGTCGTCGATCTGCGACTCCACGTCCTCGATCTCGGTTTCCTCGTCGATCTGCTCGGCTTCGGTCTCGCAGCCGGATTCCAGTTCCTCAAGCTCGTCGTCAAAGGCCATGGCGTCCTCCTAACCTCGGGTAATCTGGTTTGCATTCTAGCGCAGCGTGTGCGGGGATGCGGCTGCGCGGCGCATTGACGCACAAACGTTCCCGAACGGTTCTTGGGCGCGCATCGTTTCGGAACGTCCTGGACAGCGCCGCTTCGCCCCGACTGCTCCCGGCGGCGCCCCTAGCGGCTGCGTTCCTTCAGCGCCCGCTCGATTTCGCGCTTGGAGTCCTTGGCGGCTTGGGCGGCGCGCTTGTCGTAGAGCTTCTTGCCCCGGGCCACGGCCAGGCGCACCTTCACGCGGCCGTTCTCGTCGAAATACATCTCCAGGGGCACGAGCGCCATGCCCTTCTCCTTCACCGCCTCGTGCATAAGGCGGATCTGACGCTTGTGCAGCAGCAGCTTGCGCTTGCGGTCGGGATCCACGTTGGCGATGTTGCCGTGGGAGTAAGGCGCGATGTGCACGTTGTGCAGCCACGCCTCGCCGCCGCGGATGAGCGCGAAGCAGTCGGTCATCTGGCAGTGGTTCTCGCGCAGGGAGCGCACCTCGGTGCCCTTGAGCTCGATGCCGGCCTCGTAGGTGTCCAGGATCTCGTACTCGTGGGTAGCCTTGCGGTTCTTGGCGATGGTCTCGCGGTCGCGCTTCATCTTAGACGCCGGCCTTCCGCTCGTCTGCGTCTTCGCCGTCTTCCGTCGCCGGGCAGTCCTCCCTCATGCCGGGGACGAAGCAGGCGTCGCCGTTTAGGTCGCGGGCGAAGCGGGCCAGCAGGTGCGCTGCCGCTTCCAGGTCGTCCAGGTTTATGACCTCGGTGGGGGTATGCATGTAGCGCAGGGCCACGCTCACCAGCCCGCAGGGGATGCCGGCGCGCGACACCTGGATGGAGCGGGCGTCGGTGCCGGTGACGGACGGCTCGGCTTCCAGCTGGTAGGGGATGCCCTCCGCCTCGGCCGCCGCCACCAGGCGCGCGAACACCTCGGGGTTGATGTTGGGACCGCGGGCGATAACCGGGCCGCCGCCGCACTTCAGGTCGCCGTGCTTGGTCTTGTCGATGCCGGGGTAGTCGGTGGCATGGGTGACGTCGAAGGCCACGGCCACGTCGGGGGCCACGGCGTAGGTTGAGGTGATGGCCCCGCGGGTGCCGATCTCCTCCTGCACCGTGGCGGCTGCCACCACGTCTGCCGCGCAGCGGTCGTCAGCGAGCAGCTCCAGCACCCGCGTGATGACCCACACGCCGCACTTGTCGTCGAAGGCGCGCGATACCGCCAGGTTCTTGCCCAGCCGCTCGAAACCGGCGGCGAAGGTGATGGTGTCGCCGATGGCTACCAGCTGCTTCACCTTCTTGCCGGGAAGGCCCAGGTCTACGACGAGCTGGTCCAGGGGCGTGACGTTCTTCCGCTCGTCGGCGGAGATGAGGTGGATGGGCTTGCGTGCCACGATGCCGCGCAGGGGTTCCTCGGCGTTGCTCGCGTGCACGTCCACCCGCAGGCTGGGCAGGATGGCTGCGTCCACGCCGCCTACCGCCGACACGTACAAAAAGCCGTCGTCGGAGATGTAGCGCACCATGAGGCCGATCTCGTCCATGTGGGCGGCCAGCATGAGCGTCGGTGCCGCGCCGTTGGCGGTGTCGTTGCCGTGCAGGCGCCCGTGGACCGAGCCCATTGTGTCGGTGGTCACCTCGTCGGCGAACAGCCCCATGTGCTCGCGGACCACGCAGGCCACGGACTGCTCGCAGCCGGTGGCCGACGGCGCTTCGATGAGGCTCTTCAGGTACTTGACTTGCTGCTTTTTCATGGAATGCCTCCCATGGCTGGTTTTCGTATGCGTCCGTGCCCGTCGCAGGGCGCGTCAGGTCATTGTACTAGACCTGGCGTCGATTACGGGAGGGAGCGTGTCGAAACCGTGCTTCTTCCGAAACGTGCGGGGGAGGGGCGCCGTGCCGGAGGTTGCACCTCGGGGCGCGCGGCTGCGAAGGCGGCGCGCGGTTCCTTCGCGGTTGTTGCGCCGGACCGGGACGGGCATGCCGTGGTGCAGTGGCTGGCACCGGGCTTGCCGTCTTCCCGACAATGCGACTGTGCTGAGGCGCCCAGGCGCCGCAAGGCTTGGCCGAGCGTGGTCAAGGCGTTCTACCGCCTTGACATCGTTTCGCAGAGCGCTAGAATGACCAATCTGTACTTTGACAAGGTGGAGCATGCCCTTTTGCCTCGACCGACCTTCGGGGGCGACTGGTTTCGACATGGTATGTCCGAACCGGGGAGCAGGTCGTGGTCTCCTCGCCACGTTAAACAGGGGTACCGTCAATTTAATTGGCAAGAACAACTCCTACAGCGCTTCTGCGCTGCCCATGGCTGCTTAATCGCGCCATGCCGTCAACTCCGGGTATTTCCCCGTCCCGGACGCGACGTCATCTCAGGGGAATGCGCTTCGGCACGTAGCCGGTATGGCCGAAGCTAAGATGGAACCGGCTCGAGGGAGCGGCGTTTGCCGATGAACCTCCGCTTCCTCTAAACGCGATCAGCGGATAAGCTTGTAGAGCCTCGGGGAGGGCATAGTATGGACCGGAGTTCGATTCTCCGCGCCTCCACCAATACGAACGTTCGGCCGCTTTCCTGTTTCACCAGGTGAGCGGCCGATTTTTTATGCATAGCGGCGGAATTGCGCAAAGAGCCGCTCCCCTCCGCCGCTGAAGCGTTTCCCCTTCTCCGGCAAAGCAAATCTATTGAAGAATGGATTATTTGGTCACGGGAAAGTGAGAAGACTACCCGCTGTGAACTGGTGTTTTATCTGTTCTACCAGGTCAGAAGATCAGCCAAAAAGTCCGTTTTTCAATAGGTTTCCTTGCCCCCGCAACATGGTGGTACGTGGAATCGTCCCCCACGACGCTGCGGCCTACACGCAGATGAGGGCGCCCGCAACATGGTGGCATGTGGAATCGTCCCCTGCGCCATGTGCGTAGTGTCGCCTCTTGCGCCCTGCCAGCACTGCAGCGCACGGAGCCGTCGCACAGTGGCACGCGCGTTGCCTGCCGTGCCGCCCGCGCTCCTTGCGGGCGCTCGCTGCAGCTGGTCGCGGGCGTGCTCGCAAAGCCCACAGCTTCGTGGAATCTTGGTGCAATCGCGCCGTAGATGGCACAAGGTCCGATTCGCTCCGTATGCTGTGCCCAAGCTGTTGCTGAAATGATACAATGCGCTTTGCAAGTTGGATACGAGAGCGAGCAAACACAGCATGAACGAAGACACCCCTCGCGGTCTCGACGAGCGCGCTGCACAAGCGGCCGCCGAAGACCAGCTGAAAGATACCGCGGCCGATACTGCCGCTGTTCCGGCGGCCGACGTCGCCGCATCTGACCAGGCTGCCCAGGCGACGGATCTTCCGAAGGGCTCCAAGGGCAAGGCTTCGGGCTCCTCGAAGGCGTCCAAATCCGCCAAGTCTACCAAGGCGGCGAAATCGTCGCGTGCGCGGAAATCACCGGAGGCTGCCGAGCGGACGACCGAGCGCGTCCTCGTTGACAGCGACGCGCCCGAGCAGTCTCCCGCCACCCCGCGTCAGAAGGCGGCGAGGGCCGCGAAAGCCTCCGGCACCGCCGAGGCTGCGCCTGCCGCTACGTCGCGTCGGAAAACCACGAAGGCCGCGAAAGGCGCCAGCGCCGACGATGCCGCGCCGGTTACAGCCTCGGCGCGCCAGAAGGCTGTCGAGGTGGCCGCGGCCGCCGAGTCGCGTCGGAAGGAGGCCGAGGCCGCCAGCGCTGCCGAGACTGCGCCTGTTTCCGCGCCTCTCCCTCGCGCGGCGCACGAGGCCGCTGCCGACGACACGGTCGCGATGGGGGCCGTGCCCGCCATATCGCCGGATGCGACCCAGGCCATGCCCCGAAGCCAAGCCTCGGCTGCTCCGGCGCCCGGCGTCACGAAGGCGTTCAAGATGCCCCCGGAGCGCGGCGCGGAGGGCCGTCGTTCCCAGCGTGCCCAGCAGCCCCGCTACCAGCAGTCGCCCGTCAGGCCCAACGCTGTCGCCCCTATGCAGGTGACCGGCGAGTCCCCGGTGCGCCCGGTGGAGTGGGGGGCTCACGGAACCGGCCGCTCGAAGACCAGGAAAAAGCGGAGCGTTCCGAAGATCTTGCTGCTCACGCTGCTGTCCATCCTCTGCGTGGTAGGGCTTGCCTATTCGGGGGTTGCCTTGTACTTCAGCGATCGATTCCTTCCCAACACCAATATCGGCAAGGTGGACGTGTCTCTCATGAGCGCCGCCGACGCGCAGAAGGCGTTGTCGAACTCGGTGTCGAACTACACGCTCAACATCTCGGGCATGGGCTTCGACCGCACGCTGAACGCCACGGACATGGGGCTTTCCGTGGACACGTGGGACATCGTCGACACGGCCCTGTCGCACCAGGACAGCTGGCGTTGGATCCAGGAATGGGAGAAGCGCCACGACGAGACCGACATTTTGGTTGCCACCACCAACGAGGCGGGGCTTGCCGAAGCGGTCCGCAGCCTGGTGATCTCCTTCAACGACACGGTCAAAGGTCCCGTTGACGCCAATCTGGCTTACGATAGCGCCAAGGGAGCCTTCCTTGTGACAAAGGAGTCGGTGGGTCAGGCCCTGAACCCCGACGCCGTCATCGCCGCCGCTGACGAGGCCATCGCGCTTTTGAAGCCCAGCGTGACCCTTACCGAGGACGACCTGCTGCAGCCCACCGTCTTTTCCGACGACGAGCGCTTGAACACGGCGGCCCAGGAGGCCAACGCCATCGTAGGCAGCAAGCTGACCTTCACGCTGTCGGACGCCGAGGTAGCCAAGCTGGGATCCGATGAGTTGACCCAGTGGATCACCTTGGGCGACGACTTGAAACCCACCCTGCGCGACGAAGAGGTGGATGCCTGGGCCCAGGATATGGCGGACGAGCTGAACACCATCGGCAAGCGCCGTACCTACACCCGCCCCGACGGCAAGCAGTTCACCGTGGAGGGGGGCACCTACGGCTGGGAGATCGAGACCGAGACGCTTGCCAACCAGGTAAAGGATATCCTCAAGGGCGGCGAGGCCGTGGAGCAGACCTTGGCCATCCCCACCGACTCCACGGGCTACGGCTACACGACCCCCGGCGGGCAGGACTGGGGCAAGCGCTACCTGGACATCGACCTGGGCGAGCAGCACGTCCGCTTCTACGACGACGGCAAGCTGGTGTGGGAGTCCGACTGCATCTCCGGCACCCCCGACGGCGAGCACGACACTTCTACCGGCGTGTTCTGGCTGAACAAGCCCGAAAGCCCCTCGAAGCTCATCGGTTACGACTCCAACGGCGAGAAGGAGTACGAGACCGAAGTCACCTACTGGATGCCCTTCGACGGCATCAGCATCGGTCTGCACGACGCCGACTGGCAGACCGACGGCTTCGGCGGCGAGATGTACAAGGAGGGCTACGGAAGCCACGGGTGCGTCAACCTGCCCAAGGACAAGGCCCGCGAGCTTTACGGGCTCATCAAGTACAGCGATGTTGTGGTGAGCCACTACTAGGATGCGTCAACCGCTTCGCCGAAGCCCCGACGGATGGACGCGGTGCGGATACGCGGTCTTCTTCGAATGCGAGGCCGGCCTCACACCACCGTGAGGTCGGCCTCACACCACCGTGAGGTCGGCCTCCTGTATGCCGACCAGCCCCGCAAGGTCCTGGGGCGCCATGGTTATCTGGCAGCCGATGCGCCCTCCCGAGAAGGTGACCTGATCGTAGAGCGAGGCCGTCTCGTCGATGAAGGTGGAGAAGGGCTTCTTCATTCCCAGCGGCGAGCATCCCCCGTGCACGTAGCCTGTGAGCCCTAGCAGCTCGCGGGAACGGACCATGGCCACCGCTTTCTCCCCGCAGGCCCGGGCGGCCTTCTTCAGGTCCAGCTCGCAGGCCACGGGGATCATGAACACGTAGTGCTCGCCGGATTTTCCCTGGGTGACGAGGGTTTTGAACACGCTGTCCTGGTCAAGTCCCAGAAGCGAGGCCACCTCCACGCCCGAAAGCGCCCCGTCGGTTTCGAAGAAGCGCGTGCGATAGGGTAGGCTCGCTGCGTCGAGCAGCCTCATGGCGTTGGTCTTGCTGTCGTGTTCCTTGCTCATGGCGAAGATGGTATGGCAGTCCCCGGGACTTTGCAAGGGCGCAGGCGGCGCTGGGGTATACTGGTTACCATGGAACGCATCGCAGACAACTCCTCAACGGCGCCCATCGGCCTGTTCGATTCGGGCTTCGGCGGGCTTACGGTTGCCAGGGACATCGCCCGGGCCCTGCCGAACGAGTCGCTTGTCTACTTGGGCGACTCGGCTCGGTGCCCCTACGGCCCCCGGTCGCTTTCCGAGGTCGACAGCTTCGTGCAGCAGATCGGCGGATGGCTTGTGAACCAGGGGGTGAAGCTGGTGGTCATCGCCTGCAACACCGCCACCGCTGCCGGTCTGGTGCACGCCCAGCAGACGCTGCCCGTGCCGGTGATCGGCGTGGTGCAGCCGGGCGCTCGGGCGGCCGTGCAGGCAACGCGGAACCGGCGCGTGGGCGTTATCGCCACAAAGGCCACCATCGAATCGAACATCTACACCGAGGCCATCCGCAACTTGGACGCCGGGATCACCGTGTTCTCTACGGCCACCCCCCGGTTCGTGGAGATTGCCGAGCTGGGTGTGCGTATGGCCGAGGGGCCTATAGAAGACTACACATCCATGGCGTCGAAAGTGTACGTGCGGCCCGCCTTCGAGGAGATAGCCCGCGAGTATTTGGAGCCGCTGCGCCGCTGCGAGGTGGACACGCTGGTTCTTGGCTGTACCCACTACCCGCTGCTGAAGGCGCTTATCGGAAGCGTGATGGGGCGCAGCGTCACCTTGGTGTCCTCGGCCCGCGAGACCGCCTCCGACGTGGCCGAGATCCTGCGCCGCCGCGGGCAGCTGGCCCCCAGCTCGTCCGTGCCCACCTACCGCTTTTTCACCACGGGAAACGATGCGGAGGAGTTCGCCGCTTTCGGGAGTCGGGCCTTCGGGCGTCCTATAGAGGGCGCATCCACCGTGAGCTTCTCCTAGCGGCAGGTTCGCCGCCCGTCCTTGTCAGCCGCATCGAAGCGAAAGGGGCATTTTCGTGAAGACCGTCATCATCGCCAGCAACAACGCCCATAAGGTCGAGGAGATCGCCGAGGCGCTTGATTTTCCCGGTTGGTGCTTCCAGACCCTTCGACAAGCGGGCATCGCCTCCGATCCGGCCGAGGACGCGGACACGTTCCTGGGCAACGCGCTCATCAAGGCCCGCTCGGCGTTCGCCGTGGCGCGCGAGGCCGGCTTGCGGGCTGCGGTGCTTGCCGACGACTCGGGGCTGGAGGTGGATGCTCTCGGCGGGCAGCCGGGGGTGTACTCGGCTCGCTACGCCGGCGCCGACGGCGACGATGCGGCGAACAACTCCAAGCTGCTCGCCGAGCTTCGGGACGTGCCCGACGAGCGCCGAAGCGCCCGGTTCGTGTGCACCTTGGCGTTCGTCGACGAGGACGGCTCCGAAATCACGGCCCGGGGCACGGTGGAGGGGAGGATCGGGCACGAGCTGCGGGGCGAAGGCGGCTTCGGCTACGACCCGCTGTTCTTCCCCGACGCCTACGAAGGGAAGCTGTCGTTCGGGCAGGTTCCGGCGCAGGACAAGCATGCGGTGTCCCATAGGGGCAACGCGCTGCGCCAGCTCAGAGAGCTGCTGGGGGCGTAAGTGGAGCCTTCCGTGGTCTCGCCGGGCGCCCGGCTTGTCATCGAGGCGCTGGAGGACGCCGGGTTCGAGGCGTGGCTTGTGGGCGGCGCGGTGCGCGACGGGCTGCTGGGGCGTCCGGCCTCCGACGCCGACGTGGCCTCCTCGGCCCTCTGGCCCCAGGCGGCGCAGGCGCTGCGGCGCAGGGGGGTTGCCGTGCACGAGACGGGTACGGCCCACGGCACCGTCACGGCCGTCGCCCAGAGGGAGCCGGTGGAGGTGACCACCTTCCGCAGCGACGGGGCCTATAGCGATGGGCGCCGTCCGGACGAGGTGCGTTTCGTGGGAAGCATCGAGGAGGACCTTGCCCGGAGGGATTTCACCGTCAACGCCATGGCCTATCATCCCCAACGTGGCCTGCGCGACCCTTTCGGCGGCCAGCGCGACGTCCTCTTGGGCGTGATCCGCGCCGTCGGCGATCCGGCTGCGCGCTTCTCCGAGGACGGGCTGCGGGTGCTGCGCGCCTGCCGCTTCTGCGCCCAGCTCGGTTTCACCGTGGAGGACGGGACGCTGGTAGCCATGCGGTCGTGCAAGTCCATGGTGTTGAACGTGGCGACTGAGCGCGTGACCGATGAGCTCAACCGGCTGCTGACTGCGCCTTCTGCGGGCAAGGCGCTGCTGGAGACCTGGGACGTGCTGGCCGTGGTGCTGCCCGAGCTGGTGGCCATGGAAGGCCTTGACCAGCGCAACCCCCACCACTGCTACGACGTCTTGGCCCATACGGCGCGCGTGGTCGACGGCGTGGCGCCCAACGCGCTCGACCGCTGGCTGGCGCTTCTGCACGACGTGGCCAAGCCGGCTGCGTTCTTCGTCGACGAGAAGGGCGTGGGCCATTTCTACGGCCACGGGCGCTTGGGGCAGGCCATGGCCGGGGAGGTGCTGGGGCGGTTCTGCTTCTCCAGGGCTTTCGTCGACGACGTATGCCGGCTTGTCGCGATCCACGACGACGCGACGCCCACCACGGAGAAGGGCGCCGCCAGACTGGTGCGGTCCCTAGGGGGGCGCTTCGATTTGGCGCGGGCGCTTCTAGGGCTGCGGCGGGCCGACGGGCTGGCCCAGGCTGCGGGCGGCGCGCAGCGGGCCGAGGCGGCAACGCGCGCCCTGGAGCTTCTGGACGCCGTGCGGGCGACGGGCGAGCCGGTGGGCGTGGGCCAGCTTGCGATCGACGGAAACGACGTTATGGCCTGCGGACTCGCGCAGGGCCCGCAGGTGGGGGCCGTGCTGCGCGAGCTGCTCGACCAGGTGATGGAGGGAAGCGTGCCGAACCGGCGCGACGATCTGCTCGCCCTTGTTCGGGCGCAGGGAAAGGAGATGGGGCGATGAACCCGCTGTTCCAAGAGGCAACCTTCGACGACGTGCCGGCGTTCGGCATCGGGCACTACACCAACGACGATGCGCTTTCGGGATGCACCGTGATCGTGGCGCCCGAGGGGGCGGCCGGGTCGGTGGACGTGCGCGGAGGAGGGCCCGCCACCCGCGAGACGGACCTGCTCGAGCCCGAGAAGATGATCCAGAAGGTCCACGCCGTGGTGCTTTCGGGCGGCTCGGCCTTCGGGCTGGAGTCGGCTTGCGGCGTGGCCGAGGAGCTTTCCGGGCGCGGCATCGGCTTTCCCATAGCCGGGGCCTGCGTGCCCATCGTCCCTGCGGCGTGCCTGTTCGACCTGCCCATGGGAAAGCCCTGGTGGCCGGATAAGTCGGCCGGCGCCCAAGCTGCCCGCGATGCGCTGGCGTTTGCCGGGGCGGCGCGCAAGGACGCCCCCGCCCAGGGATGCGTGGGGGCAGGTACCGGCGCCACGGTGGGCAAGATGGGCGACCCGCGCCGGGCCATGAAGGGCGGCTTCGGCTGGGCCGGGGCGAAGCTGGGGGCGCTGGCCGTTGTGGCGTGCGTCGCCGTGAACGCCGCAGGCAACGTGACCGACGGCCGCGGCGGCTGGATTGCCGGCACGCTCGGCGACGACGGCTCGGTGGTCGACCCGCTGCAGGCCTTCGCCGCCTGGCAGGCGCAGCAGACCGCAGCCGCAAGCGCCGGTGCCTACGCGAACACCACCATCGGCTGCGTGCTCACCAACGCCGCGCTCACCAAGACCCAGTGCAAGAAGGTGGCCCAGGTGGCTCACGACGGGTTCGCCCGGGCCATCTTCCCGGTGCATACCCAGGGCGACGGAGACGCCATCTTCGCATTGGCCTCGGGGCCTGTGGAGGCCGATGCGGACGTGGTGTCCATCATGGCGGCCACGGCCATGGAGCAGGCCGTCCGCAACGGGGTGCTCTATGCGCATGGCGCCGCGGGGTTGAAGTCCGCAAGCGACCTTGGTTAGCGTGCGGATATAGGAGCGCCTCGGTCAACCAAACGGAAACGTCCGCTCATCAACAAGGTGCAACTTTTTCCACTGGCCGCCTGCGATTTACGAAGACGGTAGAATCGCTTTGTCGGTTTCGGGTCGCGAAGCCGGATGCGAGGAAGGCGGCATGCACTGCGGGGGCGCGATGAACAGGCTTAAGCTGCATAGGCTTCACGAACTGGACGAGATCGGCTTCTTCAAGCCGAAGTCCTGGGGGTTTTGGCGCGCCGTCATCGTGTGCTTCTGCGCAGGCTGTATCGTGGGGCATTGGCTTGAGATTCCCTATTGCCTGTTCATGGACCGGTGCTTCGGCATCGTGTCGGACGGTTACGCCGTGTGGACCGACCCGTGGTACCATCCCTATTGGGTGTACGGCTTCGGCGCGGTGGTCATGACGCTGGTGCTCGAGCCCTTCAAGGAATCCGTGGTGCGCCGGCGCAAGACCGTGTGGGGCGCCCTGCTGGAGACGTTTGCCTATTCGACTCTGCTGGCCATGGTTATGGAGCTCGTCATCGGTTGGCTGGTGAACCAGCCGGATGCGACGGGCGTGTACCCGTATTGGGACAACTCTCAGATGCCGTTGAATATCTTCGGTCAGGCATGGCTTGTCAACGACCTGGTCATAGGGCTTGTGGCGGTGTTCTACATCTGGATCATCTATCCGCTTGTGTGCGGGATGTTCGACGCAGTGGGCGCTCACTGGGGCTCCCGCGCCGCGAACGTGCTGTTCGCCGTCATCGTGGCGGTCTTCGCGCTGCTTTGCACGGCGTCCTACCTCCAGCTGGCGCTATAATGGCATCTATTGTTTGAAACGCATTCTCCCAAGGAGCTGAACAGCCTATGGAAAAGCAATCGTCCGAGAAACGATTCGCCCTGCTCATCGATGCCGACAACGTGTCGGCGAAGTACATCAAGCCCATTTTGGACGAGCTGTCCAAGTACGGGACTATTACCATCAAGCGGATCTTCGGCGACTGGACGAACACGCTGCATGGGAAATGGAAGGACACGCTGCTGGAGAACTCCATTACTCCCATCCAACAGTTTAGCTACACCCAGGGCAAGAACGCCACCGACTCGGCCATGATCATCGACGCCATGGACATCCTGTACACCGACTCGGTTGACGGGTTCTGCATTGTGTCCTCCGACAGCGATTTCACGCGCCTGGCCAGCCGCCTTCGCGAGAGCGGCCTTACGGTCATTGGTATGGGCGAGAAGAAGACCCCGGTGCCCTTCCGCAAGGCCTGCGACATCTTCACCACGCTGGAGCTGCTGCTGCCGAGCAACCGCAAGGGCCGCATGAAGGCTGACGGCGCCGTGGAGGAGCAGGCCGGCGGCGAAGGTCCCACCATCGACGACGTGGAGCAGGCGGTGGTGGACATCATCACCGAGAACCTGAACAACGGCAAGTCGACGGGCCTTGGCGAGGTTGGAAGCCGCATGCTGAAGCGCTACCCCGACTTCGATGTGCGCAGCTACGGCACTAACCTGCTCTCGAAGCTGATAGACGTGTTCAAGACCGTGCGCATCACCAAGGACGGCAGCTCGGTGACCGTGGTTCTTACCGAGTTGGGGGAGCAGCGGGCGCGGGGCCATGTGGAGCCGAAGGCCGACGAGGCGCAGGTCGGCAAGGTCGCGCCCGCTTCGCAGCCGAAGGGGGAGGTCAAGGGCGGCTTGCCCAAGCCGGCGCAGAGCAAGCGCGCGCGCACCCTGCTCGACGCGGTCGCCGACCGCAAGCCCGAGCTTCCCCAGACCGCGCTTGCGAAGGGGGCGCTGCCCGAGGGCGGCCAGGGGCCTTCCCAGGCTGCGGAGAGCGAGGTCGCGCCGGACGCTTTCGAGGCGCCCGCAACTGCGCACCGCCAGCCTCGTCGTCGCCATGGCAAAGCGGCCCCCATTGCGGTGGAGCAGCCCGCAGCTCCGGCCGAGCCCGCCCCCGCCGCCGAGCCGTCCGCTTCCGGCACGGCGCAGCCCGAGGTCGAGAAGGATGATCGGGACCGTCGCCCTGGACGCTCCGTTCGCAAGGCGCGCGGCCAGGCGAAGGACGCGGCCTCGGAGCCTGCGGCGGCTGCCGAGCAGGATGCCGTCGGCAAGCCCGAGCAGCCCAAGCGCCGCGGCCGCAAGCCGAAAGCCGCCGTCGAGCTCGAGGGCGCGCCGGCCGAGAAGGCGCAGCCGGCTCAGGAGCCGCAAGCCGGGCAGTCCCCAAGCGAGCAGCCCAAACGCCGAGGCCGCAAGCCCAAGCCCGCTCCCACCGTCACGCCTGCGGAGTTCGTGCTGGAAGCCGTCCGCTCTGCCGGGGATTCGGGCATCATCCTGGAGCGCCTGGGGCAGCAGGTGCGCCGCGAGTTCAAGGACTTCAAGGTGAGGGATCTGGGGTTCACCCAGTTCCGCCAGTTCGTGGCGTCCATCGAGGGCATAGCGGTGGAGCGCGAGGACAAGAGCTTCGTGGCCAAGCCGCTTTCCGACAGGGGCTAGCTTATGAACGTGGTCGTGTACTGTGGCTCGTCCTTCGGGGCGAACCCGCGTTTTCGGGAGGCTGCCCGGGTGCTGGGGGAGTGGATAGGGCTCTCGGGCAACCGGCTGGTCTACGGCGGCAGCTCCGTGGGGCTTATGGGCGTTGTCTCCCGCGCCGCCCTGGATGCCGGGGCCGAGGTGGACGGCGTGGAGCCCCAGTTCTTCATCGACGCCGGCGTCGAGCAGCACGACCTGACGAACCTGTTCGTGGTGCAGACCATGGCCGAGCGCAAGACGAAGATGATAGAGCTGGGGGACGTGTTCGTGGCGCTGCCGGGCGGCGTAGGCACCTTGGAGGAGATTTCCGAGATCGCCTCGAGGGTTCGCCTGGGGCTTGGCCAGGACGCATGCTACCTGCTGAACGTGGACGGCTTCTACGAGCCGCTCAAAGCCCAGCTCGCCCTCATGGAGCAGGAGGGGTTCCTTTCGCCCGAAGATGCGGGACGTTACCGCTTCGTCTCTTCCGTTGAGGAGCTTGTGGGGATGATAACCTCCTCGTAGTGCTACAGTGGTTCGCCAAGGAACAAGGTAATCCGTTGGCGCAAAGGGGAAAGGATCGCCTATGGACGGTTTGAAGAGTGTTGCCAAGGCGTGGAGCTCGCTGAGCTTGATCAAGCGAATCATCATCGGCTTGGTGATAGGCGCGCTGCTGGGCGTGTTCGCCCCGCCGGGTCTCAGCATCGTGGAGCTTCTGGGCACCGTGTTCGTGAACGCCTTGAAGGCTGTGGCGCCTATCCTGGTGTTCTTCCTGGTCATCAGCTCGCTTGCGAACGCGAAGTCCGCCGGCGCCATGAAGACCGTCGTGCTGCTGTACCTGGTGGGCACCTTCATCGCCGCCGTGGTGGCCGTGATCGCCTCCCTGCTGTTCCCGGTTGACCTGACGCTGGTCACCACCGTTGAGGACACCGCCGCTCCCTCCGGCGTGGGCGAGGTGCTGGGGACGCTCATCACCAACGCCGTGGCTAACCCGGTCAAGGCGCTGGCCGAAGCGAACTACCTGGGCATTCTGGCCTGGGCCGTGCTGCTGGGCGTGGCCGTGCGCGTGGCCGGCCAGCCGGTGAAGGACGTGTTCACCAGCATCTCCGACGCCATCTCCACGGTGGTGCGCTGGATCATCGCCTTGGCGCCGTTCGGCATCTTGGGGCTGGTGTACACCTCCGTTTCCGAGAACGGTCTGGAAATCTTCACCGAGTACGGGCAGTTGCTGCTGGTGCTGGTGGGCTGCATGCTGTTCGTGGCGCTGGTGGCCTATCCCGCCATCGTGTTCTGGGGGACTCGCCAGAACCCCTATCCGCTGGTGCTGCGCTGCCTGAAGGACTCGGGCATCACCGCCTTCTTCACCCGCAGCTCCGCCGCCAACATCCCGGTGAACATGGAGCTGTGCCGCAAGCTGGGGCTGAACAAGGACAACTACTCGGTCTCCATCCCCCTGGGCGCGACCATCAACATGGGCGGCGCTGCGGTCACCATCACGGTCATGGCCATGATGACGGCCCATACGCTCGGCATCCAGATCGATCCGATTACCGCCGTGCTGCTTTCGGTGCTCGCCGCCATTTCCGCTTGCGGCGCCTCCGGCGTGGCGGGCGGCTCGCTGCTGCTCATTCCCCTGGCCTGCAGCTTGTTCGGCATCGGCGCCGACGTGGCCATGCAGGTGGTGGGCATCGGCTTCATCATCGGCGTGATCCAGGACTCCTGCGAGACCGCCCTGAATTCGTCCTCCGACGTGATGTTCACGGCCACTGCCGAGGCGCGTGCTTGGCGCAAGCAGGGCAAGAAGGTGGACTTCAGCGGTCCGGACAAGTTCAGCGACGACGAGCTGGAGTAGCATTTGCGCCCAAACCGGTTTTGCGGGCCGCTCCGTTTGCGGGGCGGCCCTTTCTTTTGGCGTGGAAACGGGGAGCCGCTGGTTGAACCTGCAGACCGCCTTCTTCCCCTTGCCGGCGTGCTCCCTTTCTTTTGCTGCGAAAACGGGGCGCCCTGTTGGTGGACGGCTGCGGCTGTGGTAGTATAGGCGGGCGTTTTTGCGCAGCGCCGAACGTGCGGGCGTGGCGGAATTGGCAGACGCGCCAGATTTAGGTTCTGGTGGGTAACCCCCGTGAAGGTTCAAGTCCTTTCGCCCGCACCACTTCTTGTTGTAGCAAGCGGCTCTTTTCGGTGGTTGTCGGCAAATCCACGAAATTCCCGCTTCACAGACCAGCAAGGTTCGGGTACACTAATCGTCGCTGTTTTTTAACAGCCTATGTCGGAGTGGTGGAACGGCAGACACGCAAGCTTGAGGTGCTTGTGCCCGTTACGGGTGTGCGGGTTCAAATCCCGCCTCCGACACCAGCATCGCAACGTCGGCTTCTTGCCGGCGTTTTCTTTTATCGGACCGTCCAAGGAGCGATTCCGTGTCAGCCATGCTCGTGAAACCCAATCCGTCGAACCGCCTGGGCGAGGTGAGGCGCGTTCTGTGGCTGGTGCTCTTTCTGAACCTTGCCGTGGCGGCTGCCAAGTTCGCGTGGGGCACCTTGAGCGGCTCGGCCTCCATGCAGGCCGACGGCATCCATTCGGCCTTCGATTCCGTGGGCAACGTCGTCGCGCTTTTCGGCATCGCCGTCGCCTCCCGCCCGGCCGACGCGGGCCATCCCTACGGCCACTCCAAGTTCGAGGCCTATGCGAGCGTCGCCATCGGATGCCTGCTGCTGGCCGCCGCGCTTTCCGTGGGCAGCTCGGCCGTCTCTCGGCTGGTTTCAGGAGGGGGCGAGGTGGAGGTGACGCCGGTCTCCTTCGCCGTCATGGTGGGAACCCTTGGGGTGAACCTTGCCGTGACGGCTTACGAGCGGGCGGTGGGCAAGCGCTTGCGCAGCGAGGTGCTGCGGGCTGATGCTGCCCACACGTTCTCCGACGCCCTGGTATCCGTGGGCGTTATCGCGGGCCTTGCGTTTGTCTGGCTGGGATTTCCCGTAGCGGACTCGGTCATGGCCCTGGTGGTGACCGTGGCTATTCTGGCTACGGCGTTCTCGGTGCTTCGCCAGGCGCTTTCCACTCTCTCGGACCATGCGCGCATTCCCCGGGACGAGCTGGAGGCCGTGGTGCTCTCCTGCCCGGGCGTGCGCCATACCCACAAGATCCGCACCCGGGGAACCGAAGGGGAGGTGTATGCCGACCTGCACCTGCTGGTGGACCCGGCAATGACCGTGCAGGACGCCCATAATCTGGGCGATCGGGTGGAAGCAGCGCTCAAGGAGGCGTTTCCCCAGATAGAGGAAGTGCTCGTGCATATCGAACCGGATGACGGCCACAAGGACTGAGCCGGCCCCGGGTTTTCATCCGGGGAGAGCAGGACGAAAGCGCGCATGCCGGGCGTGTTCACGCGAGAATACGTACGAACATGCCCTGTATGCGCGCTTCGAGGTTGGCGCGCATACAGGTCCTTAGCGAGTGAGGCCTGCGGGCGCGGCGGTTAGCGGGCCAGGTACTCCAGCACCTTGTCGGTGCTCACCACGCGCGAGTCGTAGCATCGGCTGAAGTACTCCAGACCTGCCTCCTGGGTGCCGATGAGAAACGTCGCGCAGGCGTCGGCCGCCACGATGGACTTGTAGGTGCGGAAGTACGCTCCGGCAAGGGTCTGCAGCACGCAGATGTTCGTGTCCGCGCCCACGGCGATGATGGTGTCCACTCCCAGCTCGCGCAGCAGCAGGTCCAGATCGGTCTGGAAGAAGCCGTCGTAGCGGCGCTTGGGCACCACGAAGTCCTTGTCGCACAGCCCAAGGCGCGCCAGGGGCTGCGCTGCGTCGGTGCCCTTGATGCCGTGCTCTCCCCACAGCTCGATCTCGCGGTCGACGCCGGGCAGGTGCGCATCGCAGCTGAAGACGACCGGCACGCCTGCCTTGCGGGCCGCAGCAGCGATGCATGCGGCGTTCTGGGCCATGTCGCCAAGCCCGGGAATCACGTCGCCGTTTCCGCCAAGCACGTCGATGACCAGGACGGCGGTCTTCGCCAGGTCGATATCGTCGGATTGCTGCCAGGGGGTCTGCTGGGCTACGGGAAGGTATGTCATGGATCGCCTTTCTGTCGGGGTGGATCGCGCGGGTTCTCTACGCTTCGGCTGCTGCATCCGCCGCCAGCGCCTTCGCTTCGAGGTCGAGGAGGAAGCGCTTGATGTGGACGCCGCTCGCGTAGCCCACTAGGCTGCCGTCGGCCCCCACCACGCGGTGGCAGGGAATCAGGATGGGCAGCGGGTTTCTATTGTTGGCGCCCCCTACGGCGCGGAACGCCTTCGGGTTGCCCACGGCCTCGGCCAGCTGCGCGTAGGTCCACGTGGTGCCGTAGGGGATGCCTTGCAGGGCACGCCAGACGCTTTGCTGGAACGGCGTGCCTGCGGGGTTGAGCGGCAGATCGAAGGAGCGCCGCCTGCCGGCCAGGTACTGCTGGATCTGGGTGGCCGCCTCGTTGGTGAGGGCGGTGGGGGACAGCTGCCCCGGCGCTTCCTGCTCGCCGAAGAGCACGCGGGTGATCGCTTCTCCATCTGCGGCGATGGTGAGCCTGCCCAGGGGCGTGCGGTAGACGAAATGGGCGAGCTTCTTCGGCATGGGGCTCCTTCGCGGAATCGATGCAACCGTGGCCGTTGCGTTCGTTCGCCATTATACCGTCCGCGCCGGCCTTCCGAAGAACTACAATGCCAGCAGAAAGGAAAGCGCGGTCATCGGCGCTTGCCGCAGTCGGTGCGGCGGTGCGGGCCGCGCAAGGCAACGAGCGAGGAGCAGTCAGTGTTCGAACCGATCGTCATCGCCCCCTCCATCCTCTCCGCCGACTTC
This sequence comes from Adlercreutzia aquisgranensis, assembly GCF_943193145.1. NCBI lineage: Bacteria > Bacillati > Actinomycetota > Coriobacteriia > Eggerthellales > Eggerthellaceae > Adlercreutzia > Adlercreutzia aquisgranensis. Next base: position 29,962 of record NZ_CALPDA010000010.1, read on the forward strand.
ATGGACCTCGGCCGGGACGTAGCCGTGCTGGAGGAGGGAGGTGCCGGGCTCATCCACGTCGATGTGATGGACGGCCATTTCGTGCCGAACCTCAGCATGGGCGTGCCGGTGGTGAAAGCCCTGAAGAGGCGTACCCGGGTGCCCTTGGACGTGCATCTCATGATAGACAACCCCGCGCGCGAGCTGCCCTGGTTCATCGACGCCGGGGCCGATATGCTCACCGTCCATGCCGAGGTGCTCTACGGCGACGAGCTGGCCTCGTGCGTGGAATCTATCCATGAGGCGGGCGTGCGGGCCTGCGTTGCCCTGAAGCCGAGGACGGCGGTGGAGGTGCTCGCGCCCGTTATCGGGATGCTGGACATGGTGCTGGTCATGTCGGTGGAGCCCGGCTTCTCGGGCCAGAGCTACATCGCCGGCAGCGAGCAGCGCGTGGCCGCCGTGGCCGCCATGGCCCGCCAGGCGGGGGCAGCGCCGCTTATCCAGGTGGACGGCGGCATCGGGCTGCAAACCGCGCCTTTGGTGGCAGCTGCCGGTGCCGACGTGCTGGTATGCGGAAACGCCGTGTGCGCCCAGGACGACCCTGCGGCTGCCATGGCCCGAATCGCCGCCGCGGCCGACCGGGCACGCGAGGCCGCGCTTCGCGGTTGCCCGGAGGGGGGAGCGCGATGAGCGGTTGCGCGCCTGGGAAGGACTACGTCTACCTCGACTACGCGGCCACGGCCCCCCTCGTCCCCGAAGTGCTGGAAGCGTGCGGCGGCTTTCTGGCTGCGGGCGCGGAGGGGCTTTTCGCCAATGCCAACGCCAACTCGCTTCATTCCCCCGGTCGCGAGGCCTACCGCATCATGGAGCAGGCTCGGCGCACGCTGGCGGAGTGCCTGGGCGCCGACCGTCCGTCGGAGGTGGTGTTCACCAGCGGCGCCACCGAGGCCGATAACGCTGCGCTGCTGGGGCTTTCGGTAGCTCAGGTCCAGCGCCGCCGCCAGGCCGGGCGGGGCAGCTTCACGCCCCATGTTGTCGTGTCCGCCATCGAGCACGACGCGGTGCTGGTCGCGGCTCGGTCCCTGGAGTCCCAGGGCCTCCGCGTCACCAGGCTTCGTCCGGACCGTCAGGGATTTGTCGAGGTGCGCTCGCTTGAGCAGGCGCTGGACGACGATACGGTGCTCGTGTCGGTGCAGGCGGCCAATTCCGAGGTGGGAAGCGTCCAGCCGGTGCGCCAGCTTGCCGATGCGGCCCATGCCGCCGGCGCCCTGTTCCACACCGACGCGGTGCAGGCCTTCGGGAAGATGCCCGTCTCGGTGGGCGAATGGGGGGTGGACGCGGCAAGCTTCTCGGGCCACAAGCTGGGGGCTTTCAAGGGGGTGGGCGCCCTGTATCTGCGCGCCCGCACCCCGTTTGCGCCCACGATGCTGGGCGGCGGGCAGGAGTCGGGGCTTCGCAGCGGCACCCAGAACGTCATGGGGATGGTCGCCTTCGCCGCTGCGGCTCGGGTCGCCGTGCAGCTGCAGGAGGCCGAGGGCGCCCGGCTGCGGGCCCTGCGCGACCGCCTGTACGCCCGCCTGGCGTGCTATCCGCAGGTGCAGCCTACCGTGGAGGTGCCGCCCTTAAGCGAAGACTTCCTGCCCAATATCGTGAACGTGCTGGTGGACGGGCTGGAAAGCCAGACGCTCATCCTGCGCTTCGATGCGCTGGGCTTCGGGGTGTCGGGCGGGTCGGCCTGTTCGTCGCAGTCCCTCGACCCCAGCCACGTGCTGCTGTCCCTGGGCGTTGACTCCGATACGGCCCAGGGGGCACTGCGCATCTCCATGGGCCGCTACACCACCGAGGCGGACGTGGACGGCTTCGTCGAGGCGTTTGGAAAGGTCCTGGCATGGAACTCGTAACCACCCATACGCACACCGGCTTCACCAACCACGGCCACGGCAGCGTAGCAGAGCTGGTGCAGGCGGCTGCCGATGCGGGGGTGTCCACCATCGCGGTGACCGAGCACTACCCGCTCACCCGTGCCGTCGACCCCGCCAACTACGTGTCCATGGCGTCCGAACGCGTGGGGGAGTACTGCGCCGACATCGAGCAGGCGGCGAAGGGCCACCCGTCGGTCGAGGTCATCTGCGGCTGCGAGCTCGATTGGCTGGGCGAGCAGGAGGACCGCAGCCTCTCGGCCCGGGACATGGAGCCCTTTTCGCTGGTGCTGGGGTCGGTCCACTTCATAGACGGATGGCCCTTCGACGACCCGGCCCAGCGCGGCTTCTGGGACGAGGCCGGGGCGGACTACATATGGAACCGCTATGCCGACATCTGGTGCCGGGCCGTGACCGAAAGTCCCTTCTTCCATGTGATGGCCCACCCCGACCTTGCAAAGAAGTTCGCCATCTACCCGTCCTTCGACCTGGGGCGCCTCTACGAGCGCATGGCCGAGGCCTGTGCGAGCGCCGGGCGAATGATCGAGGTGAACACCTCGGGCGCCACTTACGCTTGCCGTGAGATGTTCCCGGCGCCGAAGCTTTTGGAGGCGTTTCGCCGCGCGGGAGTGCCCTGCACCGTGGGCACCGACGCCCACGAGCCGGCCCATGTGGCCCGGGGCATCCGCGACGCTTACAGGCTCATGTTCGATGCGGGTTACAGAACGGTCACGGTACCGACAAGGGACGGCGACCGCCGAGAGCTGGCGCTGGGGTAGAGTGGGCGCCAGAAGGCGTTTGCCGCCGCACGCGCGTTTACGGAAGGGATGATAGCGATGAGCATGGGCACCGGTGCAGGCATCGAAGAGTCGGAGGGCATGGTCAGGTTGGTCCCGGGGGCCTTGCAGCGCCCCGCGTCCCCGTTGACCGTCGGCGCGCTCAATCGCCAGCTTCTGGCCGATTTCCCCGCCGCCGACGCCGAGCCCTGGGATCGCACGGGCATGACGGCGGGCGATCCGGCCCAGCTGGTCCGCAAGGTGGCCTTCGCGCTCGATCCCACGGTGGAGGCCATAGTCGCCGCTGCCGACGGCGGCGCCAACGTGCTCATCACCCATCATCCGCTTTACCTGAGCGCGCCCGATTCCTTCGCTCCCGCAACCTCCGTCGCGACAAGTCCCGGGGCCGGCGTATGGTGCGCTGTAGAGCGAGGCGTGGCCGTGCTGTCGTTCCATACCGCCCTCGACGTGTCCCCTCGCGCCCAGCGCGTGCTCCCCGGCCTTCTGGGCCTTGCGTTCCAGCGCGTACTGCAGCCGCTTCCCGACACGGTGGAGAAGGGCTACGGGCAGCTGTGCGATTTCGGGGACGGCCCGATGCTGACCTTGGGCCAGCTCTCCGCCCGCTGCACCTCGGTGTTCGGCCGCGCGCCGCGGGTGTGGGGCGACATGGGCCGCGGGCTTGAGCGGGTGGTAACCTGCACCGGGTCGCTGGCGGACACCGGACGTGCGGCGTTGCGCGCCCAGGCGGACTGCGTTGTCTGCGGCGAGGCGAAGTACCACGAGGCCCTCGACCTGTCCCAGGCCGGTCTCGACATCATCGAGCTGGGCCACGATGCCAGCGAGCTGCCCCTGGTGCCGGTCCTGATGGCCGCCGTTTCGGCTTTGGGTGTTCCGGAAGATGCGATGTTCGTTGTGAATCAGAGCCATAACTGGTCGTATCCGGAGGCCGTAAGGGTATAATGCCCTTAGCGGAATAGGCTTTCACTGGGCGTTTTGCGCTTCGGGGCTGGTTCCGTGACCGCTCCGACCCCAAAGGGGGGCATATGCGCTTAGACGAAGACACCATCGCCGACCTGTTCCGCATCCAGTCGCTTGTCCTGGAAGCGAAGGGCGCCGCCAAAGAGCTCGAGGAGCTGCCCGAACGAGCCGTCATCCTTGCCGCCCGCACAAAGAAGCGAGCCATCGAGGAGAAGAACATCGAGGTGGGCAAGCTCTACGAGGCGGCCGAATCGAAAGCCGCGGCCTTCGCCGAGGAGGATGCCGCGCTTGCGGAGAAGCAGCGCAAAGCCCAGGCGGACATCGACGAGGCGCGGGGGAGCTACCGCAACGTGGAGGCCCGCTCCAAGGAGATGAACGGCTACGCGAAGCGCCGCGCCGTGCTGGAGCAGAATCTGTCGGACGTGCTGGACGAGCTGGCCCGCATAGAGACGGTGCAGAAGCAGGTGTCCATGGCCTTGGCGGCCCTCAACAGCAAGGAGGCCGAGGCGACGGAGGCCTTCGTGGAGAAGGGGACCGCCCTCAAGCGCCGAATCGCGCAGCTGGATGCCGAGCGTGCCGAAATTGAGCAGCAGGTCCCCGCAGACGTTATGAGGGCGTTCCAGCAGCTGAGCGACAGGACCGGCGGGGTTGCCATCGCTCGCTTGGCCGGCGGGGCATGCAGCGCCTGCCGGGCTCCGGTCGACGCGGCGCGCGTAACGCACATGAGGGCATCGGGCAACGTGGGCAACTGCCCGCAGTGCGGCCGTCTGCTGGTGCTGGACTAGCCGCGGGCGCATCTCGTCCGCTCTGCGGCGGGCACGCGATACGCGACCAAATGGATCGAACGCACAAAAAGCCCCGCAAAGCGGGGCTTTCCCATGCACCGTATCGGAAGCTTGCTGTTAGGCGCGCTCCACCTTGCCGGCCTTCATGCACTTGGTGCACACGTTGGCCTTGCGGACGTGACCGGACTTGTCCTTGATGGTCACGCGCTGGATGTTGGGACGGAACCAGCGGTTGGTCACCTTGTGGGAGTGGCTGATGGAACGACCGGCCACCGGGTGCTTGCCGCAAACTTCACAAACCTTCGACATTGTCATCACTCCATGTACGTCTGCTATTCGGTATGAAACCGTTTATGACAAAAAGCTTTCTAACTATAGCACAGCAATCAAGATTGGTACAAGAATTTTCTGTGTAGTATGACGGAGGCCGCAGATATGTTGACAGGTCAACAGGTTGCCGTTGCGCTATACTCCTGTAATGGTTGCAAACCGCGAGGTGCGCCACGTGCGCCGTCGCGTTTCGGAAAGGAAAGCCATGAGCAACACGATCCCCGGAAACCTGCATGTTGCCAACGACGTCCTTGCGGACATGGTGGGCAATGCCGCGCTCGAATGCTACGGCGTGGTCGGCATGGCGGCGCCTACGGCGGCCGACGGCATCGCGAAGCTGCTGCCCGCGTCGCGCCTGCGTCGAGGCGTGGTCGTGACGGCTGCCGACGGAGGGGTGCACGTGGAGCTCTATGTGATCATAGAGTACGGCACCAACATCAATACCGTCTCCCAGAACCTGAAGGACCAGGTGTCCTTCGTGCTGAAGGAGTACGCCAACGTGCCTCTGGACGGCGTCGAGGTGCACGTGCAGGGCGTGCGCGTGCGCAAGTAACGTCTTCGCCGCCTGGTGGCCCTACCCCTACCGAGAGATAACGATTTGCAGAGCATGCAAGGAGCATCAATGAGCCAGTCCGCCGAATACTCATCCAACGACCTGCTGAACGCCATAGCCGCGGCAAGCCGCACGCTGGGGGAGCGCAAAGACGAGATCAACCGCCTGAACGTGTTCCCCGTTCCCGACGGAGACACCGGGACGAACATGTCGTTGACGCTGGAGTCGGTGGTGGGCAACCTGGCGAAGCTTCCCATCGGAGCCACGCCGGCCGATACCCGCAAGGCCATCACCAACGGTGCGCTCATGGGTGCCCGGGGCAACTCCGGCGTGATCACCTCCCAGATCCTGCGCGGCCTGTGCGAGGGCAGCGTCGGCTACGACGGGCTTTCCACCGAGGCCCTGGCCGCCGCCTTCGCGAAGTCGCAGGAGGTGGCGTTCCAGGCGGTCCGCAAGCCCGTGGAGGGCACCATCCTCACGGTGCTGCGCGACAGCGCCCAGGCAGCCAAGGCGGCTGCGAAGAAGAAGCTTTCCCTCGAAGAGGCGCTCCAGGAGATCGTGGGCGCGGCCTACGCCTCCGTGCAGCGCACCCCCGAGCTCCTGCCGGTACTGAAGGAGAACGGCGTGGTGGACGCCGGCGGCTTCGGCCTGGCCATCCTGTTCGACGCCTTCTCCGCGGCGCTGCTGGGCCGCGACGGGCAGCTGGCCGACGAGATGCTCATGGTGCGCGCCGGCGTGGCCCCCAAGGTGGAGATCGAGCAGATCAACGACTGGGAGGGCTCGGCCTACCGCTACTGCAACGAGTTTCTGGTCGACTCGGATACGCTGGACAAGGAGGAGGCCCTGCAGTTCCTGTCCACCATGGGCGACTGCGAGCTGTGCGTGGGCGAGGCGCCGAAGTTCAAGGTGCACGTGCACTCCAACACCCCCGACCAGGTGCTGAAGTACTTCCTGGAGCGCGGCCAGATCTCCGAGGTGTTCATCCACAACATGCAGCTGCAGAGCCAGGAGCGCACCGAGGCCATCGCCAAGGACCAGGAGCCCAAGGAGATCGGCTTCGTCGCCGTGGCGGCGGGCGAGGGCAACGCCAACATCCTGCGCAGCCTGGGCGTTGACGAGGTCGTCTCCGGCGGCCAGACCATGAACCCCTCCACGAAGGACCTGCTTGACGCTGTGGGGAAGGTCAATGCCCGCGCCGTGATCATCCTTCCCAACAACAAGAACATCATCATGGCCGCCAACAGCGCAGCCGAGATGGCGGATATCCCCTGCGCCGTGGTGCCCACCACCAGCGTGCCCGAGGCCTTCGCGGCCCTGTTCAACTTCGATGCGGCCGCAGGCCTCGACGAGAACGTCGAGGCCATGACCGAGGCCTACGAGGAGGTCCGCACCGGCGAGGTCACCTTCGCCATCAAGGATTCCAAGGACGCCCACGGCGGCCCCATCAAGGCCGGCGACGTCATCGGCATCGCCGACGGCTCCATCGAGGCCGTGGGCAGCTCGGTCGAGGACGTGGTCATGGGCGTGCTCGACGCGCTGGAGGCCGAAGACGCCGACATCCTCACCATTCTGGCCGGCATCGACTTCTCCGACGACGAGCTCGCCGCCCTGGCGGAGGCGATCGAGGAGCGCTTCGAGGACCTGGAGGTAGAGGCCAAGCGCGGCGACCAGCCGCTCTATCCCATCGTGCTCTCGGTTGAATAGTCTGCGGATGGATTCGGGGCGCCCCGACCGGATTTCGGCGACGCTGTGCCTTGATGCACCGGTTGCCGACGTGAGGGCGGTGAGCGCCTCGCGCGCGAAGGACCTGGCCGGTCTGGGCATCCGCACGGTGCGCGACCTGCTGACCCATTTCCCCCGGCGCTACATAGACCTTTCCCAGCGCTGCCAGGTGGCCTATGCTGCCATCGGGCAGCCATGCACCATCGAAGGTGTCATTCACAGCATCAAGCTGAAGCGGCCGCGGCCGAACCTGAAGCTGGTGGAGATCGCGCTCAAGGACGCCACGGGACTGCTGCAGATCACCTGCTTTCGTCAGCCATGGCTGATGGACCAGCTGAAGCCGGGCATGCGCGTGGCTGCGGCGGGCAAGGTGGAGTTCAGCTACGGCTTCAAGCGGATGACGAACCCGTACCTTGAGGCGGTCGAGGACGGCAAGGTGGCCGAGGCCATGATCATCTCCGTGCACCCGGCGACGGAGAGGCTTGGCGCCAAGCTGATCCGCACGCTGGTGGGAAACGCGCTGGAGCTGTGCGAGGGAGCGCTCGACCCGCTGCCCTTGGAGCTGCGGGCGAAGTACCGCCTGATGAGTCGCTACAGCGCCCTTCGGTCCATCCACTTCCCCCAGGGCGGCGACGATGTGGCCCAGGCCCGCCGCCGGCTGGTCTACGAGGAGGTGCTCCTGCTGGAGCTCATGCTCATGATGCAGTCGGCCAGGCGCAGCCAGGGCCGCAAGCCGGTGGCCCATCGCATAGGCGGACCCGTTGCGAAGGCCTATGCCGAGGCGATCCCCTTCCAGCTCACCGACGAGCAGATGCAGGCCAAAGACGACATCATGTCCCAGCTTGGCGCGGACAGGACGGCCAACCACATGCTGCTGGGCGACGTGGGCACCGGCAAGACGGTGGTTGCGGGCTTCGCGCTGGCCGTGGCGGCGGACAGTGGCGGGCAGGCGGCGTTTCTGGCCCCTACGGAGGTGCTGGCGCGCCAGCACGGGGCAAGTCTCGGCCCCCTGTTGGATGCGGCGGGCGTGAGCTGGGCGGTGCTCACCGGCTCGACTCCCGACGAGCAGCGGTGCGACATCCTGGAGCGCGCCGGCGACGGGCGGCTCTCGGTGCTGTTCGGCACCCACGCCATCCTGGAGGACGACGTGGCGTTCTCCAATCTGACCGTGGCCGTGGTGGACGAGCAGCAGCGCTTCGGGGTCGATCAGCGGGCTGCCCTGCTGTCCAAGGGCGAGGCGGTGGACGCGCTGTACCTGACCGCCACCCCCATCCCCCGCACCTTGGCCCTGGCGCTTTACGGCGACCTGACCCTTTCCTACATCAAGCACCGGCCCCACGACAGCGCCCGGCGCACCACCACGGTGCTGCCGAAGGAGCGTCAGGGGGTGGCCTTCGACGCGGCCAAGGAGGCATTGGCCCGCGGCGAGCAGGTGTTCGTGGTGTGCCCTCTCGTGGGCAAGGGCACCGAGGAGCGCGACGCGAAGAGCGCCAAGGGCAAGCAGCAGCGCTCCCAGGAGGACGAGCCGGGCTACACCTACGCCATCGTGAGCATAGAGTCCGATGCCGACCTCGCCGGCGACGACGTTGCCGCCGCCACGAAGGAGGCGCAGTTTTTGCAGCGCAGCGTGTTCGGCGACTGGAAGGTGGAGCTGCTCCACGGGCGCATGCGCCCTGCCGAGAAGCACGCCGCCATGGAGCGCTTTCGTACGGGCGAGTCCCAGGTGCTGGTGGCCACCACGGTGATCGAGGTGGGCGTGGACGTGCCTTCCGCCACGGTGATGATCGTGGAGGACGCCGACCGGTTCGGGCTCTCCCAGCTGCACCAGCTGAGGGGCCGCGTCGGGCGCGGCGAGCTGCCGGCGCAGGTGTTTCTGCTGTCGGCCTCCCAAAGCGACGCGGCCCTGTCGCGCTTGGCGGCCATGGAGAAGACCGACGACGGGTTCGAGCTTGCCAGCTACGATTTGTCCCTGCGCCGCGAAGGGGATATACTCGGCAACCGCCAGCATGGAGCCTCCCAGCTGAAGCTGGTGAACGTGGTGCGGGACGGCAAGATCATCGAGGCGGCCCACGCCGATGCCGAGGCGCTGCTGCAAGCCGATCCCGACCTGAGCATGCCCTGGCACCGGGCGCTCGCCCGGGAGGTGCGGCTTGCCTTCGACGCGGACCACGATATCGTCGGCGGCTGAGCTTCGCCGCCGGAAACGGAGGAAACGTGCGCATAATCGCAGGGGAGCTTCGGGGGCGGTCCATCACCGCGCCTCAGGGGATGGGAACGCGCCCCACCACCGACCGCGTGCGCGAATCGATCATGTCCATGGTCTACAGCGCCCGGGACGGCTTCGAGGGCGCGGCGGTGCTGGACGCCTTCGCCGGTTCGGGGGCTTTGGGGCTGGAGGCGATTTCGCGTGGGGCGGACAGGGCCGTGTTCTGCGACAGCGACGCTGGCGCCCTGCGAACGGTCCAGACCAACGTCAAGGCGTGCGGGCTAGGGGCCGAGCGGGCCCGGACCGTGAGCGGCGATACGCTGGCGTCGGTACCGCGCTTGGCGCGCTTCGGCCCGTTCGACCTCGTGTTCCTCGATCCGCCCTACGCATGCGATCCGGCGGATATTATGGGGATGGTGCAGCGGTTGGACCGGGAAGGCTGCCTGCTTCCCGATGCGCTGGTAGTGTATGAGCATGGCATTTCCGACGGCCGCAGCGCGCTTGCCGCAGCCGAAGCTGCGGGCTTTCGGGCGCGCAAGAGCAAGAAGTTCGGCGAGACCGCCGTCGATCTGCTCGTCCGCGAGTAAGGAGCGCTATGAAGCGAGCGTTGACGCCGGGGACCTTCGACCCCATCACGTCGGGGCATCTCGACATCATAACCAGGGCTGCGGCCCTGATGGACGAGGTGGTGGTGGCCGTCGCGTCCTCCGAGAAGAAGAAGCCCCTCTTCGACCTGGAAAAGCGCGTGGAGCTTGCCCGGCAGGCGACGTCCCATCTGCCCAACGTGCGCGTGGTGCCCTTCGACGGGCTGCTGGTTGACTTCGCGCGCCAGATCGACGCCGCCGTGGTGGTGAAGGGGCTGCGGGCCATCACCGACTTCGAGTACGAGTTCCAGATGACCGCCCTGAACTACCAGCTGGATCGGGAGCTCGAGACGCTCTTCATCATGTCCCCGCCGCAGCATATGTACCTGTCGAGCTCCATCGTCCGCGAGATCGCGAGCATGCATGGCGACGTGAGCCGGTTCGTGCCCCCCTGCGTGGACGAGGCGCTGAAGGCGGTGTTCGACGCCCGGTAGGCCGACCGCGGCTTCGGCCGGGCGCCAAGGCGGGGCATTTGTCGAGGAAGGATGGGGCCGATGCAAGTGTTGAGCAGGGAAGACCAGGAAGCTCGCGAGCACGGGATGCTGCAGGAGGACGCATCGTTCTCCGATTGCAGCGAGGGCCGCGACCGTTCGAGCCACGTCGATTTCCTACGCACCGATTACCAGCGCGACCGCGACAAGATCCTGCACTCGAAGTCGTTTCGGCGGCTTTCCCACAAGACTCAGGTGTTCCTGGCTTCCGAGGGCGACCACTACCGGACGCGCCTGACCCATACGCTGGAGGTGTCCCAGATTGCGCGCACCATCACGCGCGCCTTGGGCCTGAACGAGGATCTGACCGAGGCCATAGCCCTTGGGCACGACTTGGGACACACCCCCTTCGGGCATACGGGGGAGGACGCGCTCGCCGCCTGCCTTGCACGCCGCCGAGGCCTGGATCCGAGCAGCCCCGAAGGCCGCAGCCTCTACCGGCACAACCAGCAGAGCTTGCGGGTGGTGGAGCGCATCGAGAACGGGGGAGCCGGGCTCAACCTCACCTTCGAAGTGCGCGACGGCATAGTGAACCACACGGGAGATGGGCGCGCGGAAACCCTCGAGGGGCGCGTGGTGGCCATCGCCGACCGCATCGCCTACGTGAACCACGACATCGACGATGCCATCCGTGCCGGGGTTCTGGGGGAGTCCGACTTGCCGGCCAGCACCCATGCCGTGCTCGGCGGCGACCATTCCTCCCGCATCGAGACCTTGGTCTGCGACATGGTGCGCGAGTCGGCCCGCCAGGGCGACATCCGCATGAGCGGCGAGGTGTGGGGTGCCATGATGGAGCTGCGGACGTTCCTGTTCCGCAACGTCTACACGTCGGATGCGGTGAAATCCGAGGTCAACAAGGCGACGCATCTGATTTCCGAGCTGTTCGAGCACTTTGTCGAGCGTCCCGACGAGATTCCCGCGGAAAACCTCTCCATCGCCCAGGGCGACGTGCTGCTGGCGGCCACCGACTACATAGCGGGGATGACCGACCGCTTCGCCTCGGCCACCTACCAGCGCCTGTTCGTCCCGAAGGCGCTCCGCGTGTAGATGGGGTTCCCACGGTTGCCTGAGCGCTTCGCTTAGCTATAATGCTTGCTCTATGAGAAGCCTCCGAAACAGCCAAGGAACAGCCTCCGCTTCGGTGCGCTCTGCGCTCCAGGCGGCGGCTCCCATCATACTCGGGTACGTGGCCATTGGCATCCCCTGCGGCATCCTGTCGGATTCCATCGGGCTGAGCTGGCTGCAGGCGTTTCTGCTCTCGGTCCTGTTCTATTCGGGCGCCGGGCAGTTCATGTTCGCGAACATGTGGCTCGCCGGTTCCCCCATCGCCTCGATCGTGGCCAGCATCTCGCTGGTGAACACCCGGCAGATGCTGTACTCGGCGGCCTTCGCGCCGGCGTGCCGCGGGGTGGGAAAGGGCCTGTCGTTTCTGTTCGCTGCCACGGTGACCGATGAGAGCTACGGCGTGAACGTCCAGCGCTTCTCCGAAGGCGGCTGGTCGGTGGCCAAGGCCACGCTGGTGAACGTGTTCTCGATGTCGTCATGGGCGGTCTCCAACGCGGTGGGCGCCCTTGTGGGAAGCGCCATCGGCATACCGCTTGCCATCGCGTCGTTCGCCATGACGTCGATCTTCATCTGCCTTCTGGTAACCCAGCGCGCCACGGTCGAGAACATCGTGGCGGCGGGGGTGGCCGTGCTCGGCGTGTTTCTCTGCAAGTGCGCGGGCCTGACGGGGCCCGCCATTCTTGTCGGGGCGGTGGCCGGAGTGGTTGCGGCCATGGTCGCGTCGTGGGCGAGGAGGTAGCGCTGTGGTAGAGCCGGTCAGCTGGACGAGCTTCCTCATCGTGTTCGCGTGCTGCGCGGCCACCATGCTGCTGTGCCGCGTGGTGCCGCTGTTCGCCCTCAAGGGGCGCAACCTGCCCGAGGGGGTGGAGCGGGCGCTTGGCTTCATCCCGCCCGCCGCCTTCGCCGCGCTCGTGGCCAACGACCTGCTGACGCCGGGGATGTTCGATGCCGGCCTGTGGCCCGGGGCGGCGCCGCTCGTCGCCGCCGTCGCGGTGGCGCTTGTAGGCTTCAAGAGCAAGTCGCTTTTGTGGAGCGCACTGACGGGCGTGGCGGTGTACGGGTTGCTCATGCTTATTTAGTGGAGGAGGCGGATGCTTCGTCGGTTGCCCGCCACTTTTTCCTTGCATGGGCATCGTCCTTCGCGTACACTTGCGAATTGCGCCTAACGACGCCTAGTCCATACAGGACGCAGAGAAATTTGCTTTTTTAGATAGAGGAAGACGCAGGAACATGGATATCATTCGCGCCATCGAGCAGCAGCAGATCAAGCAGGACCTCCCCCAGTTCGAGGTTGGCGACAACGTGAAGGTTCACTACCGCATCACCGAGGGCAACCGCGAGCGTATCCAGGTTTTCCAGGGCGACGTGATTCGTCGCCAGGGCGCCTCGGTGCGCGAGACGTTCACCGTGCGCAAGATCAGCTTCTCGGTGGGCGTGGAGCGTACCTTCCCCGTGCATTCCCCCAAGATTGAGAAGATCGAGGTCGTGCGCAAGGGCGATGTGCGCCGCGCCAAGCTGTACTACCTGCGCAACAAGGTGGGCAAGGCCGCCAAGATCAAGGAGAAGTCCTTCCGCTAAGGCTTGCGGCAGCTTCTGTTCTCACAGGGCCCCTCTCTCGAGGGGCCCTTTTCGTTGGAGGAGGTTTCCCATGAATGCGTCGGGTCTGTCCGTCAAGGAGGTGCAGGCGCTTGTGGCGCAGGCTGCCGACGACGAGCTGCCGAAGCTGGCCCGCCAGCTGCGCGACGATGAGCGGGCCGGGGTTCGCCGTGCGCTCGCGACGGCCCTTCGCCAGGCGGCCAAGCGCCAGCAGGAGGCGGAGCGCCTGGAGGGGATGTACGCTTTCGAGGAGGGCCTTGCCTCTGCGTGCGGAGCGTCTGTGCTGGTGGGGCTAGATGAAGTGGGAAGGGGTCCTTTGGCCGGCCCCTTGGCCGTGGGCGCGGTGGTGCTGCCGCGGCATCCGCGCATAGCTCGCCTCAATGACTCCAAGCAGGTGGCTCCGGCGGTGCGCGAGGAGCTGGCGCAGCAGATAAAGGAAGAGGCTGCCGCCTGGGCGGTGGCCTACGTGGAGCCAGCGGAGATAGATGCTGTGGGTATGACTGCAAGCCTGCGCAAGGCCTTCCGCGCGGCTTTGGCGGCGGTGGAGGAGCAGGCGGCCGGTATAGGACTGGTGCTGGTGGACGGCAACCCCCTGGGAATCGATTCCCGGGAGCGCAACGTCGTGAAAGGCGACGGCAAGTGCGCCAGCATCGCCGCGGCCTCCATCGTGGCGAAAGTGGAGCGCGACAGGCTCATGGAGCGCTACGACGAGCTGTACCCCGAGTACGGCTTCGCGTCGAACAAGGGCTACGGCAGCGCGGCTCATGAGCAGGCTATACGCGATTTCGGCCTGTCCCCGGTGCATCGGGCGTCCTTCTGCTCGAGGATTCTGCAGCTCACCTTGTTCGGATAGCCGTCTTCGGCCGGGTGCCGTTTCGGAAGGTGGCCTCCGATGCCGCATGGCTTTCGTGGGAGCGCTTGCTTGATTCCGCAAGATTTCGGATAGAACCGGTGAACGCGCGCGCAAGACCCATCGTCGGATGGTGCGACGGCCTCGCATGACCCGGTTCCCTTGCGCTGCGGTGCTCTGGAGCGTTTCGCGTGCCGCCAGCGGGCCTTCCGTGTCATCGTTTCGCCTCAACGGGGCATCTAGACTGACGTCATCTCGACCAACGGAAAGGGGTGGCGCTATGAGGGAGGCGTTGCAAGAGAGGGAATCGGCGGATTTGACCGAACGCTGCGACTGCGTTTCGGGGCTCGTCGTCGATGGGTGCGGATTCGCGGACGGCGGGCCGCGAATCGAGGGCGCCTTCGGTTCGGAAGGCGAGCCTATGTGGGGAGAGGACGGGGGGTGGGCGCCGCACGAGCCGGCTCCGAGGGCCGCTGCGAAGCGCAAGCGCAAGCGCAAGTCGGAAGCGCTCGACGTGGGGCGGGAAGGGGAGTTCGTGGCCGCGTGCTTTCTGACGCGTCGCGGCTACGACATCATCCATCGCAACTGGAAGTGCAAGGCCGGCGAGGCGGACATCATAGCCCGCGACAACGAGACGCTTGTGTTCGTGGAGGTGAAGAGTCGCCGCGACTGCGACAAGGGCATGCCTGCGGAGGCGGTGACCCGCGAGAAGCGGGAGCGTTACGAGCGCATAGCCGCAAGCTATCTGGCCGTAACCGACGTGCTCGACGTGCGAGTGCGGTTCGACATCGTGAGCATTCTGATCATACCGCCTGACCGCGCCCTGGTGCGTCACAATATTGACGCCTTCGGCCGGGACGTGTTCTGATGGACGCCATGGCGCAGATCGACCGGGAGAGCGGGTGCGTGCACTTCATCGAGGCAGGAGCCGAGGCGGCCTCGCTTGCCTGCCAGGCCGGCGCGAGCGCCACCCGTCTCGGCCGGTGCCAGGTGCATGCGGCAACGTTGCGCGGGGTGGAGGCCGTGCCCGTGGACGTGGAGGTTTCCATCACCACGGGCATTCCCGGGTTCTCCATCGTGGGCATGGCCGACGCCTCAGTCCAGGAATCCCGCGAGCGGGTGAAGTCCGCCTTGAAGGCATGCGGGTTCTCGATGCCCGGCTCGCGCATCGTCGTGAACCTGGCGCCCAGTTCGCTGCGCAAGACCGGCGCGGGTTTCGACCTGCCCATCGCGGCGGGCATCCTGGTGGCCAGCGGTCAGGTGCGCCCCGAGGTCCTGCGGGGGAAGCTCTTCGTGGGGGAGCTGTCGCTGGAGGGGTTCGTGCGACCGGTGGCCGGCTTGCTCGCCTATGCGCTGTGCGCGCGCAAGCGGGAGCTTGGGCTGGCGAGCGCCCCCTCAGGCGAGGTAAGGGCTATCGAGGGGGTCGAATGGGCGGCGGTGGACACCTTGGGCGATTTCAGGGCGGGACGTTTCCGTCGACTTGAAGCGGCGCGGCCGCCAGCGGCGTCGTCGTCGGTTGATTTCCGCGATATCGAAGGGCACGATGCGGCGAAGCGGGCGCTGCAGATAGCGGCGGCGGGCAACCACGGCATCCTTATGATGGGTCCTCCCGGATCGGGGAAGACCATGCTCGCCTCGCGGCTCCCCACGATCTTGCCGCCCCTGACCCAGGCGGAGGCGCTCGAGAGCGCCGTCGTGCACTCGGTGGCCGGTGAGGACGTCGATCCGATCCTGGCCGGGATACGCCCCTTCCGCAAGCCCCACCATTCCGCATCGCTGCCGGGCCTGGTGGGGGGAGGGTCGCCCCCGCGGCCGGGGGAGATATCGCTTGCCCATAACGGGGTGCTGTTCCTAGACGAGCTTCCAGAGTTCCAGCCCTCTGTGCTGCAGGGCATTCGCCAGCCGCTGGAGTCGGGGCGCATGGTGGTGACGCGGGCCGACGGCAGCATCGAGTTCCCCGCCCGGTTCATGCTGGTTGCTGCAGCGAACCCGTGCCCGTGCGGCTTCTTCGGCGACGAGGAACGGCCGTGTCGCTGCACGGTGCCCCAGATCCGCAAGTACCAAGGGCGCATAGGCGGCCCGGTCCTCGACCGCATCGACCTACATGTGGACGTCAGGCGCATTCCCGCCGCAAGCGTGCTGGCGACGGGCAGCGGGACCGACTCGGCGACGCTTCGCGAAGGGGTGCTGCGCGCCCGGGAGTTTGCAGCGTGGCGCGCGTCGGCCGGGGCGGTCCGCACACCGCAGGAGGTGGTGGCTTCGTGCCGCCTCGGTCAGGAGGAGGAGCGCTTCCTGACCGAGGCCGCCTCCCGGCTTTCCATGAGCGGCAGGGCGCTTATCCGCACGGCGGCGCTGGCGAGGACCATTGCGGATATGGAGGAGCGCGAGGCGGTGGATCGGGCGCACTTGAGCGAGGCTTTGGGGTTTCGGGTGAGAGGGGAAGTGCTATGAGCGTCGAGCAGGATTTCGTGATGGGACCGCGAACGGTGGTGGAGCGCGACTGCCCGTGGTTTCCCGAGTCGCTGAAGCAGGTGCCGAAGCCGCCCCGCGTGCTCTATGTGCTGGGCGATCCTTCGGCGCTGCGGGAGGGGCTTGCCGTAGTGGGAGCTCGCAAGGCGACGCCCTACGGCACCGGATGCGCCCGCAGGTTCGCCGCCATCGCTGCCCGCAAGGGGGTGTCGATCCTTTCGGGGGGAGCGCGGGGCTGCGATGCGGCCGCCCATGAGGCCGCCCTGGCGGAGGGCGGCGTGACGGTAGCGTTTCTGGGAGGCGGCTGCGATAGGCTCTACCCGCCCGAGCACAAGGACCTGTTCCAGCGCATCGTGGACGGGGGAGGGGCGCTCGTGTCCGAGTATCCGTGGGCCATGCCGCCGTTGCCCTACATGTTTCGGGAGCGCAATCGGCTTATCGCGGGGCTTGCGAAGGCGACGCTCATAGTGGAGGCTGGGTTGCCTTCCGGGACGTTTTCCACGGCCGACGAGGCGCTTTCGGCCAACCGCGACGTCTGGGCGGTACCCGGAGCCATCACCGCACGGACCAGCAGCGGGGCCAACCGGCTCATACGGCAGGGTGCGGTGCCCATCGTGGACGACGATTCCTTCGAGGACGAGCTGATGGCGACCTTCGGATGCCTCAAGACGCCGCCGCAGCGGGCGCCAGGCGGCGGTACTCCGTCCGGCTTCCTGTCCGAGGAGGGCCGCCGACTTGTCGCGCTTGTCCAGGGCCAGCCTATGGGCTTGGATGCGCTGCTGGACCGCGGAGCGCGGCTATGCCCCGAAGGCGATGCGCGGGCGTGGGTGTTCTCGCAGCTTGCCCAAGCCGAGCTCGCAGGCGTCATCAGGCGCTTCCCCGACGGAACCTACGGCCCGGACGGGCAGGCCGCCTAGCGGCAAGGCGGCAACGGCGACAAGGGGACGTCCGTTTGCGGCGCGTGGCAGGGGCGCGACGGGGGCGTCCTCTTGGCATGTTTTGGCGTGGTGCCTGCGGCTCGGCCGTTCGGGCGCGTCATGGCGAGCGGGCCGCCCTATTGTGATGCTTGCGTTGAAAGGGCGCCGCTGATTAGCACTCTCGGCTATCGGCTGCTAAAATGGCCGTTCGAGCGTAGTGCGAACCGATACCTGCAACGCGATTGAGAGGAGGGCGCGCCAATGCTTTCGGACCGGCGGCAGAGAGTTCTTGCGGCTCTTATCGAGGAGTACGTCGCCCGCGCTCTTCCCGTGGGCTCTCGCACGCTGACCGAGCGCTACCAGCTGGGCGTGAGTCCCGCGACGGTCCGCAACGAGCTGTCGGTGCTCGAAGACGGCGGCTACATCGTGCAGCCCCATACCTCCGCCGGGCGCGTGCCGACCGATGCGGGGTACCGGGCGTTCGTGGACGGCTTGCTGGCCGAGCAGGCCGACGGCTCCCAGGACGAGCGCTGCCGCCTTGTCGCCGAGGAGCTGCGCCGAAGCGCCGGAGAGCTTGACGAGCTGATCGACCAGACCTCGTCGGCCCTCATGCGCCTGACCGACTGCTTGTCGGTGGTGCTGGCGCCCTCGGTGCAGCGCATGCGCATCAAGCAGCTGTCGCTGGTGTCGCTTTCGCCCCGTCAGGCCATCATCGTGGTGGTGACGGAAGAGGGTCGCGTGGCGAACCGCCATATCGAGTTCGCCGAGGACGTGGATCCGGAAAGCCTCGCCGAGGTGCAGCGCTTGCTCGGCGATGTGTTCGGCGGCCGCTCGTCCGAGGAGATAGAGCACGGGCTGTCCCGCAGCATGGCCGAGGCTTTCCGCGACCCGCTCGTGCGCGCGGTCATGGACGAGGTCATGCTGTGCTTGCAGGAGAGCCGCATAAGCCGAGCGCACCACAGCGGCCTTTCGGCCCTGATGGTGCAGCCGGAGTTCAGCCACACCGATGCGCTTCTGCCGGTGATGCAAGTGCTCGAGGACGAGACGGTGCTGCTGCACATCCTGGACGACGCCGTATCCTGCGCTGCGGGGGTGCCGAGCGTTCGCATCGGCCGCGAGAACGGCAATGCGGGGCTTTCCGGCGTCTCCGTGGTGGCGAGCCGTTACGGAAAGGGGCCCTCGGCGGGAGTGGTTGCCGTCATCGGGCCTACGCGGATGGATTACTCCCGAACCATAAGCGCGGTGCGCATGGCCGCCGACGCGCTCGACGAGGCGTAGGGCGCAGGTTCGGACGGGGCACGCTCTTCGGGATGGGCCCGAAACTGTTGGGAAGAAGGGAACAGGCTGGTCATGGCGAGAGATCTGTACGAGGTGCTGGGGGTCGAGCGCACCGCGACCGAGGACGAGATCAAGAAGGCGTTCCGGCGTCGTGCGCGGGAGCTGCATCCCGACGTGAACAAGGCCGAGGACGCCGAGGACAAGTTCAAAGAGCTCAACGAGGCCTACGACGTTCTCTCCGACCCCAAGAAGCGCAGCGCCTACGATCGCTTCGGTACCGTGCCGGGTGCTTCCTCCGGCCCCGGCGGCTACGGCGGGGGCTACGTGGACTTCGACGACCTGTTCGGCGGCGGTTTCGGCATGGGCGATTTGTTCAGCTCGTTCTTCGGGGGCTCGGCGAGCGCAGCCCGCGCCCAGCAGCGCCGCGAAGGGCGCGACATGGCGGTGGGCCTGCGGCTGACCCTGGAGGAAGTGGCCGCCGGCGTGAACAAGGAGATCGTCTACGACCGGCTGGCCCCGTGCCCCGATTGCGGCGGCAGCGGCGTGGCCGAGGGCGGCAGCGAGGTGACCTGCCCGGACTGCAACGGAACGGGTCGCGTGGTCACGGTGCAGCGAACCTTCCTGGGTGACATGCAGACGGCGGTTCCCTGCCAGAAGTGCGGCGGCACCGGGCGCACCATCGACAACCCTTGCCCCGAGTGCGAGGGCCAAGGGCGCGTCCCCGACCGTCAGCGGGTGACGGTGGAGGTGCCTGCGGGCATCCGCGACGGCCAGCAGCTGCGGCTTTCGGGCTTCGGCGAGGCCGGGCTGCGCGGCAGCAGGGCGGGCGACCTCATAGTCACGTGCCGCATCCAGCCCAACGAGTACTTCGAGCGCGACGGCGACAACCTGCACGCGCGGGCGAACGTGTCCATGACCCAGGCTGCCTTGGGCGCGGAGATCGAGCTCGACGGCATCATGGAGGACGAGAAGGTGGTCGTGCGCATTCCCGAAGGGTGCCAGAACGAGCAGGTGGTCCGCGTCAAGGGGTTCGGCATGCCGCGCTTCAGGAGCGACGCCCGCGGGGACATGTACGTGCACGTCAACGTCGTCATCCCCAAGAAGCTTTCGAAGAGACAGCGCGAGCTTCTGGAGCACTTCGCCGAGGAGATGGGCGAAGAGGTCGACCAGCCGCGCGGCGCCTGGCAGAAGCTCAAGGACATTTTCGAGTAGCCATGGCCCTTCCGCAGTTCTTCCTGGAAAACCAAGTGCTCGACGCGGAGGAATCCCCGGTGTTCCCGCTGCGCCTGAGCGACGACGACCTGCACCATGCCCGCGTCCTGCGCCTGGAGCGGGGACAGCATGTGGCCGTGGTCGACGCCGCAAGCGACTACTTCGAATGCGAGGTCGCCTCTTTCGACGCCGACGGGCTTCTGGTCTCCATCTCGCTGCGCGGGGACGTTGGCGAGGACGGCCCGAGCGTGATGCTGGTGCAGGGGCTTGCCAAAGGCGACAAGATGGACACGGTGGTGCGCCACGGCACCGAGGTGGGCGTGGACGTGTTCGTGCCCCTTGCCTGCGAGCGGTCCGTGGTGAAGCTGGACGCGAAGAAGGCTGCGGCCCGGGCCGAGCGCTGGCGCTCCATCGCCCGTTCGGCCGCCATGCAGTCGGGCAGGCGCCACGTGCCGGAGGTGTCCGAGCCCGTAGGCCTTGACGGGGCATGCGAGCTTTTGCGCAACGCCACCGCCGTCATCGTGTGCTACGAGGAGGCGGACGGCTCCCAGAGCATCACGCGGGCGCTTTCCTCGGCGCTGACCAAGCTGCGCATGCCGGCGGAGGACGCGCGGGTGGCCGTGGTGGTGGGTCCGGAAGGAGGGCTCACAAGCCGCGAGGTGCAGTGTCTGTTGGACTGCAATCCCAGGGCGTACTCCTGCACGCTGGGGCCTTCCATCCTGCGCACCGAAACCGCCGGCGTCGTCGCCCCGGCCCTGGTGCTGCACGATCTGCGCAATCTCTCCGGGGGCCTTTCGTGAGGTATGCGGTAGTCAATTTGGGCTGCAAGGTGAACCGGGTGGAGTCCGACTCCTTCGAACGGGCGCTTTCGGCCGCAGGCGCCGTCCCCGGGTCGTTGGAGGCGGCGGACCTGGTGGTGGTGAACACCTGCGCAGTGACGGCCGAGGCGGAGAAGAAGACCCGCAAAACCGTGCGCCGGGCGGTGCGCGCCTCAAAGGGCGCGGTGCTGGTGACCGGCTGCTCCGCGGTGCTTCACGAGGACGTGTACCGGGCTATGGGGCAGCGCGTGTCCGTGGTGGCGAAGGGACAGGTTGAAGCCGAGGTCTCCCGCATCGCGCGCGAGCTGGCCGAAGCCAGCCGCGACGTGGGCGACGTCGTCTCCGACGGCGCCTTCGCCGAGAAGCCTGCTCCCCAGGTGGCGGGCGACTTCGCGCAGCGGGCGCGGGTGGGGGTGAAGGTGCAGGACGGCTGCGACAACGCCTGCTCCTACTGCGTCATCCATGTGGCCCGCGGGCCGGCCTGCAGCGTGCCGGCGGATACGGTAGAAGCCGATTGCCGCCGCCTGATGGAAGCGGGGGTGCGCGAGATCGTGCTCACGGGCATCAACCTGGGCACCTACCGGCAGCAGTCGGAATCCGGCGCGCTTGGCCTGCACGATTTGCTGGAGAGGCTCCTGGCCCTGGCCGACGCGCTGCCTGTGCCCGAGGACGGCGCCCCGGCGTGCAGGTTTCGGCTCTCAAGCATAGAGCCGGGCGACCTGTCGGATGCACTGGTGGCGCTCGTGGCCCGCCAGGACGGCCGCATCTGCCGCCATCTGCACCTTCCGCTGCAGGCCGGCTCGTCGAAGGTGCTGGCGGAGATGAACCGTTCCTACACCGCCGAGGAGTACCTGCAGGTGGTGCGCTCCACTCGCGAGGCCGTTCCGCAGTTATCGCTTACCACCGACATCATCGTTGGTTTTCCGGGCGAGACCGAGACCGACTTCCAGCAGACGATGGACCTCGCCCGCGCCTGCCGCTTCTCGCGCATCCACGTGTTCCCCTACTCGCGGCGGGAAGGGACCCCGGCGGCGGAGCGGGCCGACCAGGTGGACGAGGCCGTGAAGGCCGATCGCGCCCGCCGCCTGCGCGCCCTGGCCGCCGAGCTGTCGGCTGCCGACCGTGCCGAGCGCGCGGGCGCGCGGGAATGGGCCCTTGTTGAGGTGCCCGGCGAGGCCATGACCGAGAGCTATCACGGAGTTTCTGCGCCCGAAGGGTCCCAGGTTGGCCAACTGGTGCGGGTAACCTTATAATCGACGGCAACGCAAGACGATCGAGACGTCAGAGAGCAGGTTCGGCAATATCATGAAAAACGTGCTGGTCACCGGCGGCGCCGGCTTCATCGGGTCCAACTTCGTCCACGTGGCCTTGGAGCGCACCGATTGGAACATCGTCAACCTCGACGCGCTCACCTATGCCGGCAACCTGGAGAACCTGTCTGACGTCGCAGACAACCCCCGCTACCGATTCGTGAAGGGCGACATCTGCGACCGAGCCCTGGTGGAATCCCTCTTCGCCGATTACGACATCGACGGCGTGGTGCACTTCGCCGCCGAGTCCCATGTGGATCGCTCCATCGAGGACCCCGACGTGTTCCTGAACACCAACGTCCACGGCACCCAGGTGCTGCTGGATGCGGCTCTTCATGCGTGGCGCGACGAGCCCGACAACAAGCACTGCCGAAGCTTCCGGCCCGGCGCCAAGTTCGTGCACGTGTCCACCGACGAGGTCTACGGTACCCTCACGCCGGACGCCCCGCGCTTCACCGAGCAGAACCCCCTGGCGCCCAACAGCCCGTACTCCGCCAGCAAGGCCTCGAGCGATCTGTACGTGCGTGCCTACCGCGAGACCTTCGGGCTTCCGGTGAACATCACCCGCTGTTCGAACAACTACGGGCCCTACCAGTTCCCCGAAAAGCTCATTCCGCTCATGATCAACAACACGCTGGCCGACAAGGACCTGCCCGTCTACGGCGACGGCATGCAGATCCGCGACTGGCTGTACGTGGAAGACCACTGCACCGGCATCCTGGCCGTGGCCGAGCGCGGCTTCGAGGGGCAGGTGTACAACATCGGCGGCAACAACGAGAAGGCCAACATCCAGATCGTGCGTATCATCCTGGAGGCCCTGGGCAAGCCCGAGAGCCTGATCAAGCACGTGACCGACCGCCCCGGCCACGACCGTCGCTACGCTATCGACAACTCCAAGATCACAAGCGAGTTGGGCTGGGCCCCGGAGCACGCCTTCGAGGAAGGCATCCAGAAGACCATCCAGTGGTACCTGGATCATCCGGAATGGGTCGAGAGCGTCACCTCCGGCGCCTACCGCGACTACTACGAGAAGATGTATCGGGGGTAAGAAAGATCCTCGCGCCGTTTCGGTAGGCCGATTGAATTTCGAACCTCAAGCGTTGGGCATAATCCTGCCGCGTTGCCGTTGCCTTCTCTGCAGGTCCATCAAGTAACAGAATTCCTACGGTTCGGGAATCGCCGTTGTCTTCCTGTCGCTTTCTTCGAAAGAATGCTTCAATCGAAGATAAGCTGCGGACTCAGCTTTGTATTGCTTCGATAAGGCTGAAACTGGGGAAGGGGGACGAAATGGGGCGAACGGGTATAAGGCGGAGTTTTGCTGCTGCGACAGGGGCTCTTCTTGTCGCGACTGTTCTGGTGTGCGTTCCTGTGGTAGCCTACGCTGCGCAAGCTGAGACGTCGAGAACGGATGCGGACGCTGTTGCCAAGGTGGTTCTAGCATATCTGGGAGACAATCCCGATGTCGATTCGAACGAGATAAGCGTTGGAGAGTCAAGCGTCGTCGTGACTGACGAGATGGACGAGGTTTCAATAGACGGACAGGAGTTAGCTACCAGATCGTGGCCAGTGTATGCACAAGGCGATCTGGTTGCGTTCGTTTACGCGGTGGATTCGGAGGCCGGATCGTCCTACACCCTTTCCTCTGCTTTGGCATCGCGGCTAGCGCCATACGTCGAGGAAGGGTCTGCGGTCGCGATAGTGGAAGATGGCGAAGAGACCGTTTGCGTTGATGATGCGACGGGTAAAGCCGTCGTGGTGGATGCTCGCGCTGAAGAGGCACGATTCTGCGATGCGGAAGATGCGAGAATCGATGTCGGGGTGCGTGCGCCGTCCGATGCGAATTCAATCGCGAGTCTGGAGATTTCGGAGGACGCAGGCTTTTCGATGGAAGGCGGCGCCGTAGCGGGGGTAGACGATGCTTTCGAGGTGGCCCTTGCATCTACTTCCGTTTCCGAAAGCAGGGCTCTCTATGTGAAACAATACCACCAGGGCAGTGATCCTATCTGTTGGGCGGCGGCCGCATACCAGGGCGGGCATTATTTGACGGGTCAGGATGTGGGAGCGGTTCAGGATCTCGCAGTTAATGCAGCGGGAAGCCTGAGGGGCGATACGGGGTATACGGAGACAATCGAGGCGTTGAGGTACTTTTTTATCAGGGGTCGCTGACCTGGGTACAAGGTTCGTCCTGGGGTTCCGATATGAGCGACGACGAAACCAGACGATGGATAAAGACAGGGATACCTTTTATCATCCGTTCTTATGCAAGCAATGGGGATGGACATTCGGTGACCGCCGACGGATATATCCTCTATGCCGACGGTACCATGTCGATAAGAATAGTGAACCCGGGTCCTCCGTCGGACTACATCGTTTACGCCTTCAGCTCTGGCGGCCGCGGAACCTACCATTTTGATTATCCGAATTCGGCGGGGAAGACATTTACATGGAAGTCAACGATTGTCTGCGATGGATGGCAGAAAAGACTCGGTCTTTCGAAGTGGAGTTGGATCAATTTCGATGGCAGCTATGAGCGGGGCTGGTTCTCCAAAAACGGAAATTGGTACTGGTTCGACTCCAGCGGCTACATGGTGGCTAACAACTGGGTGAAGCTCGACGGCAAGTGGTATCACCTGGGGGCGTCAGGCGCCATGGACACCGGCTGGTACAAGTCGTCGAGCAGCGGGCGTTGGTATTACCTGGGCGAGGACGGCGCGGCCTGTACGGGATGGCAGTTCCTCAACAATCGGTGGTTCGTGTTCGATTCCGATGGGGTGATGTACGAGGGATGGTATCAAGAGGGCTCCACGTGGTACTATCTGCGCACGGCGCCCAACGTGCCGTCCGGCGGCCCCGAGGGGTCGATGCTTTGCAGCGGTACTTGGACGATCGACGGGAAGTCCTACCGTTTCGACTCATCTGGAGCGTGCCTTAACCCATAATGCAAGTAGGCGTTTTCGGATGCGCGTTCGCCGACGAAGGGGGAATCATGGTTGCGCAATTGCTTTTGCGGAAGGGCGGCGCGATTCGTTCGCTTTCGATTGCTGGAATGATCCTGGCGCTGCTCTTTGTCGCTTTTTGCCTTGCCGCTTGTGATCCTGATGTGCGAAAGGAGCCTAGCAACGAAAAACCGGTGATCTACCTTTATCCTGAGCAGGCTAGCGTAATCGACGTGACGCTTGAAGTTGAAGGGAGCCTGAGCTGCGTGTACCCGGCGTTTGCAAGCGCGCAGCCGACGGATACGGGTGGCACATGGCGGGTTTTCGCGCAGCCGGACGGAACGCTGACCGACCTTTCTTCGGGACGTGAGCTCGGATATCTCTTCTGGGAGGGCGACGCTGGTTTTTCGCCAGATTTCTCGCAGGGCTTCTGCGTGTCCGGCGATGACATGCGAGCGTTTTTGGAGGACGCTCTTTCGAAGCTGGGCTTGACCGACCGGGAGGCGGCTGATTTCATAACCTACTGGCTGCCCCGTATGCAGGAAAACCCGTACAACCTGGTGTCGTTCCAGGGCGATGCCTATGCTCGGGTGGCGTGCTTGGGCATCGATCCCGAGCCGGATACGGTGATCCGCGTCCAGATGGCATGGCGCCCGCTCGAAGTCCCCGTGCAAATCGAACCGCAGGAGCTGACCGCTCCAGCCCGTAACGGTTTCACGGTAGTCGAATGGGGTGGCACGCAGGCTGAATAGTGGGCCGAGCTTGGCGCAGTCAAAGCGAATGCTGGTTCGAAGCGGTTGATTTGCAGGGTCGTTCGAACGGCCCGAAGCGGGCGTCCGTGAATTGTTCGCGGGTTGCGAAAAGGGTGTTGCAATCCGCGCTCGCGCGCCGTATAGTGCGAGCTGTCTTTAAAAGCGGTACAGAGAGACCGACAAGGCACCCAACGCCGCATCGCGGCACAAGCGAACTCCAAAGGGCCCTTGTCTTGCGCAGGGGCCTTTTCTTTGGCCGGCGCAAGGAGGAAAACCTGCGGGGGATTGCGTTGGCATAGCCTCATCGGCGCATCTGTGCCATCCCGACGAAAAGGGGTGAGTGCATGGCCGAACCGGGAACTGTCAAGAACGTCTGCATGGACGCCGACGAGATCGAGCGGTCGCTGACGCGCATCGCACATCAGATCTTGGAGGCGAACCGGGGTGCGGACAACATCGCGCTCGTGGGCATCGTCACGCGGGGCGACATTCTGGCCAAGCGACTGGCCGAGAAGATCCAGCAGATCGAGGGGACGAAGGTGCCGCTCGGGCGCCTGGACATCAGTTTCTACCGCGATGACTTCGCCACGCACCTGGCCCCCGAGGTGCACTCCACCGACATACTCTTCGACATCGACGGCAAGACCGTGGTTCTGGTGGATGACGTCCTGTACACCGGCCGTACCATTCGCGCGGCGCTGGACGCCCTCATGGACATAGGTCGTCCGAAGTCGGTGCAGCTGGCGGTGCTGGTGGACCGCGGGCATCGCGAGCTTCCCATCCGCGCCGACTATGTGGGCAAGAACGTGCCCTCGGCCGCCGACGAGAACGTGCGCCTGTTCCTGGAGGAAGTGGACGGCGTGTCCGAAGTTGAAATCCTGGAAATGGCGCCCGGTGCGCGCGCCGGTTCCGCGCCCCTTGGAGGTGAGTAGGCCCCATGGCTTTCAATCACAAGCATCTGATCGACATCACGGAGTACTCCGCCGACGACATCATGACCATCCTGGAGACGGCCACGCGCTTCAAGGAGGTCAACGAGCGGCGCATCAAGCAGGTGCCCACGCTGAAGGGCGTCACCATCGTGAACATGTTCAACGAGCCCTCCACCCGCACCCGCTCCTCCTTCGAGATCGCCGAGAAGCGCCTTTCGGCCAACAGCCTGAACTTCGGCGGCAGCTCCACCTCCACCGTGAAGGGCGAGAGCCTGGTGGATACCGTGGAGACTCTGTGCTCCTACAAGGTCGACATGATCATCGTGCGCGACAAGCACGCCGGCGTGCCGCGCAAGATCGCCGACGTGTCCGGCGTGCACGTGATCGACGCCGGCGACGGCAAGCACCAGCATCCCACCCAGGCGCTGCTGGATCTGTACTCCATCTGGGAACGCAAGGGCAAGCTGGACGGACTCAAGGTGGGCGTCGTGGGCGATATTGGGCACTCCCGCGTGTGCGGCAGCCTCATCCCCGCGCTCAAGATCATGGGCTGCGAGGTGACGGTCATCGCGCCTCCCACCCTCATGCCCGCCCGACCCGACGTTCTGGGCGCCGACCACGTGACCAGCAACCTTGACGAAGCGCTGCCCGAGCTGGACGTGGTGTACATGCTGCGCATCCAGCGCGAGCGCCTGGAGGGGGCGCCCTACCCGAGCCTTCGCGAGTACAACCTGCTCTACGGCTTGACGCAGAAGCGCGAGCGCCTCATGAAGCCCGACGCGCTCATCTGCCACCCGGGCCCCATCAACCGCGGCGTCGAGCTGGACAGCTACATGGCCGACCACGCTCAGCGTTCGATCATCCTTGACCAGGTCTACGCGGGCATCCTCACCCGCATGGCCGCCCTGTACCTGCTGCTTGGAGGGAGCGAAGATGGCTTTGCTGCTTAAGAACGCCCACTGCATCGACCCGCAGGCCGGCCTTGACGAGGTCTGCGAGATCCTCATCCGCGACGGCAAGATCGTGGAGGTGGGCCACAACCTGACCATGGAGAAGGGCGTGGAGCGCGACCTGGGGGGCAAGATCGTGCTTCCCGGATTGGTGGACATGCACGTGCATTTGCGCGAGCCCGGTTTCGAGCAGAAGGAGGACATCGCCTCCGGGACCCGGGCCGCGGCCAAAGGCGGCTTCACGGCCGTGTGCGCCATGCCCAACACCCTGCCCGTCATCGACAACGCCGTGGGCGTGGAGTACGTGAAGGCCCGCGCCGCAGCCGTGGGCAAGTGCCGCGTGCACGTGGCCGGCGCCTGCACCCAAGGGCTCAAAGGCGAGACCCTGGCCGAGATGGGCGACATGTTCAACCATGGCGCCGTGGCCTTCACCGACGACGGCCGCGGCGTGCAGGGCGCGGGCATGATGCGCCGCGTCATGGACTACGCCAGCCAGTTCGGCGTCACCGTGATGGCCCACTGCCAGGACGACGACCTGGTGGGGGAGGGCCAGGTGAACGAGGGCGTGGCCTCCACGCGCCTGGGCATGCTGGGTTGGCCGGCCGAGGGCGAGGAGCTCGAGATCGCCCGCGACATAGCCCTGTGCCGCCTGACCGGCTGCCCGCTGCACATCCAGCACGTGACCACCGCCCGCGGCCTGGACATGGTGCGCGCCGCTAAGGCCGAGGGGCTGCCGGTCACCTGCGAGGTGACCCCGCACCACCTGTTCCTGACCGAGGACGCCATCGGCGACGACTACAACACCTCTCTGAAGGTGAACCCGCCGCTGCGCACCGCCGCCGACGCCGAGGCCCTGGTGGCCGGCGTGATGGACGGCACCGTGGACGCCATCGTCACCGACCATGCGCCCCATACCGATTGGGAGAAGGACCGCGAGTTCGAGCTGGCGCCCTTCGGCATGATCGGCCTGGAGACATCGCTTTCCCTCGTGTACACGAACCTCGTGGCCACGGGCAAGATCGGCTGGGACCGCGTCGTGGAGCTCATGAGCGTGCGCCCGAACCAGATCCTCAACGTGGACACCGTGAGCATCGCGCCCGGCAGGACAGCCGACCTGACGGTGTTCGACCCCTCCGTGGAATGGGAGGTCACCCGCGAGGCGCTGACCTCGAAGTCCGGCAACTCGGGCTTTTTGGGCGCTCGGCTGACCGGCCGCGCCACCGACGTCTACGTGGGCGGCTATGCCACCTTGGAAGACGGCGTCATCTGCGAATAGCGTCCGCCGCCGTACCGAAGCTTCCGACTGCGCCTCCGGCTCTTTGGCTGCCGGGGGCGCTTCCTTTCCCCGAACTTAGCTGCCGGCTAATGTTTCGGCCGGGCTTTTCGCCTAGGATTTCACCGATATAGGGGCGTCGGGCGATGCCCTGCGGGAGAAAGGGAACCAATGGAGAATCAGAGTCAGAGCAACCTGCCCACTTCGGCCATGGCCGTGACGGCCCTTGTGCTGGGGATTATCGCCATCGTGAGCTCGTGGATGCCCATCATCAACAACTTCTCGTTTCTGCTGGCTATCCTGGGAACCATCTTTGCCATAGCGGGCCTGGTGGGAACCGTGCGCGGGAAGCGCAAGGGGAAGGGTCTGGCCGTAGCCGGGCTGGTGCTGGGCGTTGTCTCCTTCGCGGTGGTTCTCGTCACGCAGAGCGCCTATTCGGCCGCTATCGACGAAGTGTCGCAGTCGTACAGGACCTCCATTGCCTCTTCTAGCTCGTCGGCGGGGGCCGACGGTTTGGCACAGGGCGCTTCCGATGCGGCCCGGGGCGCTGGGGAAGACTACCAGAACCTGGCCGTGGGCACGGTCGTCGAGGACAGCAACGGCCTTTCGGTCAGCGTCGACTCGTTCCAGACGGGGGTCGAGATGAAGTACTCCGACAGCCCGCTCACGGTTATTGCGGTCACCTACGTCAACAACGGTTCGAAGGACGCGTCGTTCAATCCTTACGATTGGAAGTGCCAGGACGCCAACGGAGTGCAGGGCGACCGAGCCTTCGTTATGGAAGGCGAGAACGAGCTTAGCTCCGGGAGCTTGGCGCCGGGCGGGACGGTGAGCGGCAATGTCTACTTCGAGGGGGAGGGCGTGCTGGCGCTGTATTATACGAACATGTTCAACGACGGCGCCGATGCGTCCTGGGTGCTCGAATAGCGTTCTGGGCGCATGAGGAAGGAGCGATGGTGACCGAACCGCTGACCGAGGACTTGCTTTCGGAGCTGCTCGTCTCCGACGACCCCGTGGCCTTCGCCGAGCGCAACGCCGTGGGGCATCGCAGTCTGTCGGGCTACCTGCAGCAGCTGCTCGACGAGAAAGGGCTGGCGCGCTCGCAGGTTATCCGCGACGCGGGGCTCAACGAGACCTTCGGCTACCAGATATTCATGGGACAGCGAAACCCCTCGCGCAACAAGGTGCTGCAGATCGCCTTCGCCATGGGGCTTGACCTGCGGCAGGCCAACCGGGCCCTGCGGGCGGCCGGGGTAAGCGAGCTGTACTGCAAGGACCGCCGCGACGCCATCATCATATTCTGCCTGTCACGGGGCTGCTCGCTTCAGGACGTGCAGGAGGAGCTCTACCGCTTCGGCGAGGACACCATCTGCTAGGGCGCGCCAGGGATGCGCGGGTCTTGCGCGGTCTTGCGCGGTGTCGGCGACGTCGGCGCTTTGCCGTTGCGCAAGGCTCGCGGCTTGTGCGGGAGTGCATGCCGGGCAGGTTGGTGCGAAAAAGCGCGCGAACCTGCCCGGTATGCACTGTTTTGGGCCTTCGCGGTGGTCGGAGTCGTCGATGCGGTTGTCGGAACCCCTGCGGTCGTCGTGCTTCTGCTATCATGGAGCCATGGAAGACGAGCTGAATCGATACTTGGACAATCTGGGCGGCGGCACCAGCTTTCGCGTGGAGAAGGTGCTCAAGGAAGGCGCCTTGGAAACCACCGAGCTGGTGTGGCTCGTCGGGTGCGGCGGCGACGAGACCGGCCCCTTCATTCGCAAGACCATCGCGGACCATCCGGGCCTGGGGCAGGCCTACAGGCGCCTATTCGACGCCCAGCAACGGGGGCAGCGCTTCCTCTACCTGCCGCGGGTGGTTGATTGCCGCGAGGTCGCCGGCTCGCCGACGGTGGTCATGGAGTACGTGCGCGGCGTCACCTTGGCGCAGCTGGTGGAAAGCCAGGGGCCGTCGCTGGAGCTTGCCCGCGGCGTGTTCCCCTTCATCTGCGACGGAGCCTCGGAGATGCACGAGCGCTTCTCGCCGCCGCTGATCCACCGCGACCTGAAGCCGGGCAACGTCATGGTCTCCGAAGGGGGCGTTACCCTCATAGACCTGGGCATAGCCCGCAACTTCTCCGAAGGGGCCCAGGCTGATACCTGCTGCTTCGGCACTCGGTCCTACGCGCCGCCCGAGCAGTTCGGCTTCGGCCAGACCGACGTGCGAAGCGACGTGTACGCCCTGGGACTCATCCTGTTCTTCTGCCTGACCGGACGCGACCCGCTGCCGTCCGACCGAGACCGCGTCTGGCGCGACCCGGCTGTCCCCGAACCGCTTCGGAAGGTGATAGTCCGCGCGGCCGCCTTCGACCCTGCGCAGCGCTACGGATCGGCCGCCGAGCTGAAAAGCGCGTTTCTCGACGGCCTGCGCGCTCTTGAAGGCGCCGACGGGCAGGCGTCGATCAGCGCGCAGGCCCCTCCGCCGCAAGGCGTTCCGTGGCCCGCTGCGGGCCAGTCGGCCGCTCCGACTCATGCTGTTGCGGGCCGTTCGGTCGCGTCCGACCGCGGTTACGCCCAGCCTTCTGCGACCAGCGCGCGAAGGGCTGCCGCGCCGGTCTCTTCGCCGAAGGAGGCCGACGGTTCCGCGTCGGCGGGAAGGTTCTGGGCGGGGCGCTCTCTGGCGGCAGGCGTTCTGGTAGATGTCCTTCTGGCGCTGCTGGCCGTGTTCATCCTCTACATCGTCGTGGACATGTCCGTCAACCCCTCTCCCGGCAGTTCCGCCTACGACGACCCGCTCCCCATGCGGTTCGTGGAGAATGCGACCATCGGGCTGTTCGTCATGATCTTGCCGCTCTACCTTGTTGCCGACAAGCGCTTGCTGTGCAGGTTGAGCCCTCTTTTCAGGCCTCTGACGATGCGGCAGGCGTGCTTGGCGCTGGCCGCCGGCTGGATCGCGACGCTCGCCGTGTTCATGGTTGTGACGATCGCCAGGCGCTCCATCCTGTGACGGATGCTTTCTGCCGGTCGTGCCGCGGGCTTTCCCGTCCGGGCTCTTGGTCTCATCGTGCGAAAGGAAGTGCATGCAATGGCGAAGAAGGTAGCGATACTTATGGCGGAGGGCTTCGAGCCCGTGGAGCTGACGGCGCCGGCTGACGTGCTGCGCCGTGCGGGTGCGGAGGTGACCTGCGTGTCCGTCACGCCTACGGCCCTTGTCGAGGGTGCGCACGGGCTGATCCTGGTGCCCGATGCGAACCTTGACGCCGTCGACTTGTCGGGTTTCGACATGCTGGTGGTGCCGGGCGGCTCGGTAGGCGTCCAGAACCTGCTGGGCTGCGAGCCCCTTCTGCAAGCGATTCCCGCCTATGCTGCGGGCGAGGGCGGCAGGCTTCTGGGCGCCATCTGCGCGGGCCCCATGGTGCTCGATGCCGCCGGCGTGCTGGAGGGGCGCAAGGTCACCTGCTATCCCGGCTGCGAGGAGGGTTTTCCCGAAGGTGCCTACCAGGGGGTTATCGGCGTGGTGCGCGACGGCAACCTTGTCACGGCCAGCGGGCCCGGGCAGGCTATTGCGTTCGGTTTGACCCTGGCCGAGGCGCTCTGCGGCAAGGAGGCCGCCGACGAGGTGGCCTCGGGCATGCTGCTGGGGTAGCCTCCCCGAGTCCGGCCAGTTTTCCGCAAGCGCATAGGAAAGCGCCGATATCCGAAAAGATTGCGGAATAATCCTTGCGGATTGCGGAAATACGTATACTGTAGCGAAACCTTTAAGGCGGTACAGAGAGACCGACAAGGTGCGCATACGTATCGAAGCCGAAGATTGCGCTTCCCTACGCTCGGCATAGCGAACTTAAGCGCCCTCGTTGGATCGGGGGCGTTTTTTTGCGGGCGCTCCCTCGGGTCCGGGCCACCGGGTAGCGGCGGTCCGATGAAAGGGGATGGTGGCGTGAGCGAGATTTCGGACAAGCTTCTGCGGGGGACCACGAAGCCGGCGCCTGCACCTGCGCTTCTGATGCTGGAGGACGGCACGTGCTTTTCCGGCACCAGCTGCGGCGCAACGGGCGAGACCTTCGGCGAGATCTGCTTCAACACGTCGCTCGAAGGCTACCTCGAGGTGCTGACCGACCCCTCCTACGCGGGCCAGATCGTCACCATGACCTATCCCCAGATCGGCAACTACGGCGTGAACCCGGAGGATGCCCAGTCGGCGCGCCCCGCTCTGCGCGGCCTTGTGGTGCGCGATCTGTGCGCCACTCCCTCCAACTGGCGGAGCGCCAAGGGGCTGCCGCGGTTCCTGGCCGAAAACGGCATCGTGGCCATCGAGGGGGTGGACACCCGGGCCCTGGTGCGGCATGTGCGCGAAGCCGGCGCCATGAGGGCGGGCCTGTCCACCGTTACGCACGATCCCCAGGCCTTGCTGCAGAAGGTGCGCGAGAGCGAGTCGATCGTGGGCGTGAACCTGGCGGCCACGGTCTCCTGCGACAAGGCGCGCTCGGTGGGGGAGGGCGACCTTCCGCAAAGCCACGCCTTCGCCGTGACGAGCGCATCGGATGGCGCGCGCTACAAGGTGGTGGCCTACGACTGCGGGGTGAAGGACTCCATCCTGCACAATCTCGTGCGCTGCGGCTGCGACGTAACCGCCGTGCCCTGGGACACCCCGGCCGACGATGTGCTGGCCCTGAACCCTGACGGCGTGTTCCTGAGCAACGGACCGGGCGACCCCGAGGCGGTCGCGGGTACCTACAGCCAGGTGGAGAAGCTGCTCGGGCGGGTGCCGGTGTTCGGCATCTGCCTGGGGCATCAGATGATGGGCAAGGCGGCCGGCGCGCAGATCGAGAAGCTCAAGTACGGGCACCGCGGCGGCAACCACCCGGTTGCCAACCTGCGCACCGGCCGCGTTGAGATCACGGCGCAGAACCACGGCTTCGGCATCCTGTTCCCAAGCCTGGGGCCGCTTGTGCCGGAGCTTTCCGGCGGGTTCAAGGGCCACGAGGACGATCTACGTTTCTGGAGCCGCGCCGGCATCGCGCCCGTGGTGGACAACCCGCGCTTCGGACGCGTGCAGCTCACCCATGTGAACCTCAACGACGGCACCGCCGAGGGCATGGCCTTCCTGGACATCCCGGCCTTCTCGGTGCAGTACCACCCCGAAGCCTCGCCCGGGCCTACCGACGCCCATTACCTGTTCACCGCGTTTCGCCGCCTTATGGACGGGCGGGACGACTTCCTGGATATAGACATCGCCCAAGACCGGCTCGCCGGCTGGAAGTTCGGAGAGGTGGCCTAAATGCCCAAGCGCACCGACATCCATACCATCCTCGTCATCGGGTCGGGTCCCATCGTCATCGGCCAGGCCTGCGAGTTCGACTACTCGGGAGCCCAGGCCTGCAAGGTGCTCAAATCCGACGGCTACCGCGTGGTGCTGGTGAACAGCAACCCCGCCACCATCATGACCGACCCGGGCCTTGCCGACCGCACCTACGTGGAGCCCATCACCGCGTCGTTCGTGGAGCAGGTGATCGAGCGGGAGCGCCCCGATGCGCTGCTGCCCACCCTGGGCGGGCAGACGGGTCTGAACACCGCAGTGGAGCTGGCGAAATCCGGCGTGCTGGAGAAGTACGGCGTGGAGATGATCGGCTGCGATTTGGCGGCCATCGAGCGCGGCGAGGACCGCAAGCAGTTCAACGAGTGCATGGCCGAGCTGGGCATCGAGACCGCCCGCAGCGGCTACGCCTACTCGGTGGACGACGCGCGATCGATCGTGGAGGGTCTGGGGTATCCGGTGGTGGTGCGTCCGTCGTTCACCTTGGGAGGCGCCGGCGGCGGCATCGCCCACGACCAGGACGAGCTGGACCTCATCGTATCCCAGGGCCTTGAGCTCTCGCCGGCCGGCGAGGTGCTGGTGGAGGAGTCCATCGAGGGCTGGAAGGAGTTCGAGATGGAGGTGATGCGCGATAGGGCCGGCAACGGCATCATCGTGTGCTCCATCGAGAACGTTGACCCCATGGGCGTGCACACGGGCGACTCCATCACCGTGGCGCCCGCTCAGACGCTCTCCGACGTGGAGTACCAGCGCATGCGCGCCGCCTCGCTTGCCATCCTGGAGAAGATCGGCGTGGAGACCGGCGGCTCCAACGTGCAGTTCGCCGTGAACCCCGCAAACGGGCGCATGATCGTCATCGAGATGAACCCGCGCGTATCGCGGTCGTCGGCTCTGGCGTCGAAGGCCACGGGCTTTCCCATCGCCAAGGCCGCGGCGAAGCTGGCCGTGGGCTACACCTTGGACGAGATCGTCAACGACATCACCCAGGTAACGCCGGCCTGTTTCGAGCCGTCCATCGACTACTGCGTGGTGAAGGTGCCCCGCTTCGCCTTCGAGAAGTTCCAGGGAACCGACGATACGCTGTCCACCCGCATGAAGGCGGTGGGCGAGGTCATGGCCATCGGGCGCACCTTCGAGGAGGCGCTGGGCAAGGCGCTGCGCAGCCTGGAGAACGGCCGGGCCGGCTTCGGGGCCGAGACGGACGCCGCCCCCGAGCGGCATGTGCCCGACGGGCCGGATTTCGACGACCTGGTGAGCCGGCCCACCGCCGACCGCATCTTCTACCTGGCCGAGGCACTGCGGCGCGGCTGGAGCGTCGAGCGGCTGCACGAGGCCAGCGGCATCGACCCGTTCTTCCTGTTCCGCATGGCCGACATCGTGGCCGTGGAGGAGAACCTGCGCGGCATGCGATTGGACCAGCTGGACGCCGACGCGTTCCGCCTGCTGAAGTCCATGGGCCTCTCCGACGTGCAGATAGGGCGGCTCACCGGCTCCGACGAGGCCACGGTGCGCACCTGCCGCAAGATGCTGCGCGTGCTGCCGGCCTTCAAGACCGTGGACACCTGCGCCGCCGAGTTCGAAAGCCATACGGCCTACTTTTACAAGACCTACGACGCCGCCGAGACCGAGGCCGCTCCCGCTGCGGGCAGGTCGGCCATGATCTTGGGCGCCGGCCCCAACCGCATCGGGCAGGGCATCGAGTTCGACTACTGCTGCGTCCATGCCAGCTATGCCCTGCACGACGCGGGCTACACCACCATCATGGTCAATTGCAACCCCGAGACCGTCTCCACCGACTACGACACCTCGGACAAGCTGTACTTCGAGCCGCTGACCTTCGAGGACGTCATGGACATCGTGGACGCGGAGTGCCCCGACGGCGTGGTGGTCACCTTGGGCGGGCAGACGCCGCTGAAGCTGGCCTGGCCCCTTGCCCGCGCCGGCGTGCCCATCATGGGCACCAGCCCCGAGGCGATCGATTTGGCCGAGGACCGCGACCGCTTCTCGGCCGTGCTCGACGAGCTGGCCATCGCGTACCCGGCGGCCGGCATGGCCTCCACCTTCCAGGAGGCTTGCGTGGTGGCCGATCAGATAGGGTTCCCGCTTCTGGTGCGTCCCAGCTACGTGCTGGGCGGGCGCGGCATGGGCATCGTCTACGACGGCGCCCAGCTGGAGCGCTACATGGAAAGCGCCGCCAAGATATCCCCCGACCACCCGGTGTACCTGGACCGCTTCCTGGAAGGCGCCGTGGAGGTAGACCTGGACGCGCTCTGCGACGGGGAGGAGGTGTACGTCGGGGGCATCCTGGAGCACATCGAGATGGCGGGCATCCACTCCGGCGACTCCGCCTGCTGCACGCCGCCCTTCGCGCTGTCCGAGTCGGTATGCGAGCAGCTTCGCTCCATCGCGCGCCGGCTTGCGCTGCGCTTGGGGGTGGTGGGGCTGATCAACATCCAGTTCGCCATCAAGGACCAGGTCATCTACATCATCGAGGCGAACCCGCGGGCAAGTCGCACGGTGCCCTTCGCATCGAAGGCCACGGGCGTGCCCCTGGCCAAGTGCGCCGCCCTCGTCATGGCCGGGGCCAAGATCGCCGATTTGGGGCTTCCTGCCGACGACAGGCGCCTGGAGCACTTCAGCGTGAAGGAGGCCGTGATGCCCTTCGGCCGCTTCCCGGGGGCCGACACGGTGCTGGGGCCGGAGATGAAGTCCACCGGCGAGGTCATGGGCATCGCGCGCAACTTCCCGGCGGCCTTCGCCAAGACCCAGCTGGCCATCAGCTACGAGCTGCCCGAGGGCGGCACCGTGTTCGTGTCGGTGTGCGACCGCGACAAGCGCTCCATCGTGTCCATCGCCCGCGACATCGAGCGCTTGGGCTTCAAGATAGTGGCCACGGCGGGCACGGCGCGAACCCTTGCCGCCGCCGGCATCGAGGTGGAGGAGGTGCGCAAGGTGCGCGAGCCGTCCCCCAACATCCGCGACATGGTGGTGGGCGGCCAGGTGGCCATGCTGGTGAACACCCCCTTCGGAAACGCCACGCGCGACGACGGCTACGAGCTGCGCACCGAGGCGGTCAAGCACGGGATCACCCAGGTCACGAACTTGGCGGGTGCCCAGGCCATGGTGGCGGGCATGGAGGCGGCCCGGGCCCGGAAGCTGCCCGTGGTGGCCCTGCAGGACCTGCCCCAGTGGCAGCCGGCGCTGTAAAGGCGCTTCGGGCAGATTCTCCTTGCGCACCAGCGGAAACCTGTGCTATTCTGCTTGGCTGTACGTTTACGCCCAAAACGGGCTGTTTCGGCGTGCCTGAAACTGGATGTTCGCCAGAAAGGAAGAGTCAGTGACAGAGGCTTCCCATATGACAGAGATAGATCAGACCATCGACGCCGACGACGTTATCGAAGAGGACGTGATCGACGTCGAGGATCTTGAGGCAGAGCCCGACGTCGCCCAGGTGGACTCGTCCACCGACGACGACAAGCTCGACACCGCCTTGGACGAGGATTCCGACGAGGACCTGCTCGAGGGCATCCCCGAAGAAGAGCTCAAGGCCACCATGGACGTGCAGCTGCCCAAGCTCAGCGGCAAGACCAAGCGCGGCGCGGCCCGCCGGCGCAACGCCGACGCCAACGTGGTGATGCTCACGGGCGACCCGGTGCGCATGTACCTGAAGGAGATCGGCAAGGTGCCGCTGCTCACCGCGGCCGAGGAGATCGACCTGGCCATGAAGATCGAGGCCGGTGTGGCCGCCACCGAGGAGCTGGAGCGCGCCGAGGAAGAGGGCATCGAGCTCGACCGCCGCGAGAAGCGCCGCCTTGGCCGCATCGAGCAGGTGGGCCTGGATGCCAAGCAGCAGCTCATCGAGGCGAACCTGCGCCTGGTGGTGTCCATCGCCAAGCGCTACGTAGGCCGCGGCATGGTGTTTCTGGACCTTATCCAGGAAGGCAACCTGGGCCTTATCCGCGCGGTCGAGAAGTTCGACTACACCAAGGGCTTCAAGTTCTCCACCTACGCCACCTGGTGGATTCGCCAGGCCATCACCCGCGCCATCGCCGACCAGGCCCGCACCATCCGCATCCCCGTGCACATGGTGGAGACCATCAACAAGCTGGTGCGCATCCAGCGCCAGCTTCTGCAGGAGCTGGGCCGCGAGCCAACGCCGGAGGAGATCGGCAAGGAGATGGGGCTTACCGCCGAGCGCGTGCGCGAGATCCAGAAGATCAGCCAGGAGCCGGTGTCGCTGGACACGCCCATCGGTGAGGAGGAGGATTCCCAGCTGGGCGACTTCATCGAGGACGACGCCGCTGTGGTTCCTCCCGACGCCGCCAGCTTCAGCATGCTGCAGGAGCAGCTGCAGAAGGTGCTCGACGGGCTTGCCGAGCGCGAGCGCAAGGTCATCAGCCTGCGCTTCGGACTCGAGGACGGCCATCCGCGCACGCTTGAGGAGGTGGGCCGGGAATTCGGCGTCACCCGCGAGCGCATCCGCCAGATCGAGAGCAAGACCCTGGCAAAGCTGCGCCACCCCAGCCGCTCGAGCAAGCTGAAAGACTACCTGGAGGACTAGGGTGCCTGCTGAAACCTACGAGTTCTTCGCCAGCTGCCTCTCCGGAATGGAGGGGCAGCTTGCCGATGAGCTGAAAACGCTCGGCGCCAAGGAGGTGCGCCCCTTAAGCGGCGGCGTGTCCTTCGCCGGCCTGTCGCGGACGGCCTTGAAGGCATGCCTGTGGTCTCGCCTGGCCTCCCGGGTAACCGTCGTGCTCGGCCGCGTGGGCGCCGCAGATGCCGACGCGCTCTACGAAGGGGCGCTCGGCCTTCCCTGGGAGCGCCTGCTGGCGGCGGGGGCTACCGTGAAGGTGCGGGCGAGCGGCGTGAACGACCAGCTGAGAAACGATCATTTCACCGCGCTGCGCGTGAAGGACGCCGTCTGCGACCGGTTTCAGGGGCGGGGGCTTGCGCGCCCTTCGGTCAGCAGGGACGAGCCCGATGCCCTCATCGACGTCCGCCTGCGGGGGAGCCGGGCCACTATCTCGCTGGACCTGGCGGGACGCTCGCTCTTCGCGCGGGACTACCTTGAGGATGACGCCAGCCAAGACGACGTGAACGCCTGCGCCATGGCGTCGTCGCTTCTGGCCCTGGGGGGCTGGTGCGAAAGCGGCGCCGAGGGCCGCGGCTTCGTGGACCCGGCTTGCGCCGACGGCGCCCTGGTGGTGGAGGCTGCCGCAGCCGCCGCCGACATGGCGCCGGGGCTTACCCGGCAGAGGTGGGGCTTCTTCGGCTGGTCGGCGTTTGCGGACGACGAATGGGCGGAGCTGCTGGACGAGGCCGACGAGCGCTTCGAGCGCGGGCTTGCGCGCCTGGTGCGCAGAAGCGACGGCGCGCCCGACCCGGCCCAAGCGTGCATCGTGGGGCTGTGCGCTTCGTCGCCGGCCATTGCGCGCGGCCGAGGGCGCATTGCCAGCGCCGGGCTCAAGGGGGCGGCGAGCATCGTGCTTGGCGATGCGGAGAACGCCGAGGACGCCGTCGACCAGGCCCTGCGCTGCAGCGCAGAAGGCGCGCTGCTGGTGGCCAGCGACTTCTCCCGCCTGGAGCGCGGCGAGTCCCGCGCCCGGGCCCAGGCCGAGATCGCCGCCTTCGCGCGCGCGGCGGCGCTCGCACCCGAAGGATCCGTCTTCGCGGAAGCGGGTTTTGCCGCAGACGTGGCCGAGCGTTTCGGCGAGACGCCTCGGACGCTTGCCGTGGGTCGCGGGCGCATGGAGACGACTGTGTCCGTGCTCTCGGGCGCCCCGAAGGCGGCCTGCACGGTCATGGTGCCCGACAACGCCGGCGGGGCCGAGCATCCGGTGGAGGTGTTCGACGAGGCGTCGAGCCAGTTCGCCGACCGATTGCGCAAGATGGCCAAGCAGCGGCGCAAGTGGGCTGTTCGCGAGGGGGTTTCCTGCTATCGCATCTACGACGCCGACCTGCCCGAGTACGCCGTAGCCGTGGACCTGTACCAGGGCGCCGACCACGCCCAGGGCAACGCCTACCTCCATATCGCCGAGTACGCGCCGCCGAAGTCCGTCGACCCTGCCAAGGCGGCGCGGCGATTCCAGGACGTGCTGTCCCTGGCGCCGGTGGTCATGGGCGTGCGCCCCGACCACGTGTTCGCCAAGACCCGCTTGCGCGACAAGGGCGGCAGCCAGTACGGCGAGGCGGGCAGCCGTCCCTACGTCACCACGGTGGAGGAGGGCGGATTGCTCTTCGAAGTGGATCTGCGCAGCTACCTGGACACCGGGTTGTTCCTGGACCATCGCCCCGTGCGCGAGTACATCCAGACCCACAGCGCTGGCAAGCGCTTTTTGAACCTGTTCGCCTATACGGGGTCGGCCACGGTCCATGCGGCGGCGGGCGGCGCGGCGGAAACGGTGACGGTGGATCTGTCCCAGACTTACCTGGATTGGGCGCGGCGCAACATGGAGCTCAACGGGCTTGCCGGCCCGCAGCATTCCTTCGAGCGCGGCGACGTCATGACCTGGGTCACCGAATGCCGCCGCAGCCCGCGCCGCTTCGACCTGGCGTTCGTGGACGTGCCCACCTTCTCGAACTCCAAGGCCATGGGAAGCCGTACCTGGGACGTGCAGCGCGACCACGTGGAGCTGCTCATCGGGGTGTCGCGCCTGTTGGCCGAAGGAGGCCGGGCCATCTTCTCGTGCAACCTGCGCACCTTCAAGCCCGACGAGGAGACGCTGTCCAAATACGGCGTGCGTCTTGAGGACGTGACGCCCGAGACCATACCCGAGGACTTCTCCCGCAACCCCCGCATCCACAAGTCCTACCTGGTGACGCGGGAGAGGTAGGCGTCATACCCTGCGGGTTGCGGTCCCGGCGCGCGCGGCCAAAACCCCGGCGGTCCTCGACGTTCGGTGCGAAGATGCGAAGGAGTTGCCGCCTGGCCGCCGGAATGGGGTATAATCGCGTCTCGTCTACGTGCCCATAGCTCAACGGTGGAGCAGAGGACTCATAATCCTTTGGTTGCAGGTTCGAATCCTGCTGGGCGCACCAGAAACTCGAAGCCCGGTCGCCCATGCGGCGCCGGGCTTTCCTTCTGCCGGGCGAAGGCCTTGGGGCGCTGCTGCTTCGGCGCAACTGTTACTGTGTATTCTTCTCGTTCAAGGCAGAACCCTTCGGGGTGCTGATATACTTCATCATTTGGATAGCTCCGCTCACGGGGCTGAAAAACGCTTTTGAGGGTAGGGGGTTGTGCCTATCATGGCAACCACGGAACTGGGTCAGCAGAAGGCGAAGAAGCGCCCGTCGTCGAAGACGGCGAACCGTCGCAACGTCTGGCTGCTCGTCGCAACGACCATTCTCGTCGTCATCTCGGTCGCGCTGTTCATGCCGCCTTCCGAGAAGATCAACCAGGGCCTGGACATCCAGGGCGGCCTGTCGGTGGTGCTCACTGCCAAGAGCACCGACGGCGATTCGGTTACCGCCGAGGAGATGGAGAGCTCCCGGGCCATCATCGAGAGCCGCGTGAACTCGCTGGGCGCCTCCGAAGCGGTGGTGCAGCTGCAGGGCAACGACCAGATCCTGGTGCAGATTCCCGGCCTGTCCGATTCCGAGCAGGCCCTTGCCACCATCGGCAAGACCGGTCAGCTGGTGCTGGCGCGTCTGGACAGCTTCACCGACGAAGAGGTGGTGAAGCAGATCGAGTCCGGCGAGTTCGAGTCCCAGGGGGTTATCACCGACGAGTTCGGCATGTCGTTCCCCTCCGGCACCTCCACGAGCACCATCAGGGTTGAACCCGGCACCTATACGCCGCTCGTCACCGGCAGCGAGATTACCAACGTGACCATCGGCCGGCCTTCGGAGACAGCGACCGACTATGGCGTGAACGTGACGCTGAACAGCCAGGGCGCCGCAGCGTTCGCCCAGGCCACCGAGGAGCTTGCCGCCGACCACGGCCGTATCGTCATCATTTTGGACGACATGGTGGAGTCGGCCCCTGCGGTGCAGGGCGTCATCCCCGACGGCCATGTGCAGATCACCGGCGACTACACCATGGACGAGGCCAAGGCCTTGCAGACGGTGCTGCAGTCCGGCAGTCTGCCCGTGTCCTTCGAGTACGCGCAAAGCCAGGTGGTGGGCCCGACGCTGGGTCAGGACGCCCTGGCCTCCGGCGTGGTGGTGGCCCTCATCGGCATCGCCGTGGTCATGCTCTACCTGCTTATCTTCTACAAGGGGCTGGGCATCATCACCGCTGCCGCCATGCTGGTATTCGCGGTGCTGTACCTGGGCATCCTGGCGGCCCTCTCGTCTTTGGGCCTGTTCAGCTTGTCCCTTGCGGGTGTGGCCGGCATCGTGCTCACCATCGGCATGGCCGCCGACTCCTCCATCTTGGTGCTCGAGCGCTTCCGCGAGGAGATTCGCATGGGCAGAAGCGTGCGCGCCGCCTCGGCCACCGGCGTGCGCCATGCCATCCTGACCTCCATCGACGCCGACCTGGTAACGCTGGTGTCGGCGTTGTGCCTGTTCTTCCTGGCTAGCGCGTCGGTCAAAGGCTTCGGACTTACGCTGTCGCTGGGCATCTTCTGCGATATCGCGATGATGCTCCTGTTCAAGGCGCCTATCATCCGCCTGCTGGCGCCGAAGGTCATCGCGAAGAACCCTGGCTTCTGGGACGTGTCCGACTCCCTGGCTGCTGCATCGGCCTACAAGGAGCTCGCCAAGGTGGAGGGCGTGCCGGTTGCCGAGGCCGAGACCGGCGAGCAGATGAACGCTGCTGAGTCCGAGGCCATCGCCGACGCCGACGCCGGGTCCGCCGGCAGGCGCGCATCCGAGCGCGTGCGGGCCATCAAGGGCCGCTTCATCAAGTACGACATCAACTTCATGGGCGTGCGCAAGGTCCTGCTGCGCATCGCCGTGGCCGTCATGGCCTGCTGCGTCATCGCCATCGGCGTGCGGGGGCTCAACTTCGGCATCGAGTTCGTGGGCGGCACCTCCGTGTCGTTCCACGGCACCGGCGACGTCACCATCGAGCAGATGCGCCAGGCCTGCGACGAGGCCGGCGAGCCCGACGCCGTCATCCAGACCACCGTGGCCGACGGCCAGGAGGGCTTCCTGGTGCGCACCACCACCGTGAGCGCCGAGGATGCCACGGCCGCCGCGAACCAGGTGGCTGCCACCCTGGGCCTTTCCAGCGAGAACTTCGAGGTGACCACCATCGGTCCCGACTGGGGCGCCAGCGTCATCCAAAGCTCGCTCATCGCGTTTCTGGTGTCCATCCTGCTGATCATCGCCTACATCTCTGCGCGCTTCCGCGACTACAAGATGGGCATCATGGCCGTGGTGGCGCTCTTCCACGACTTGCTGCTGGTCATCGGCATCTACGCGCTCGTGGGCCGCGAGGTGAACCCCAACACCATCGCCGCGCTGCTCACCATCCTGGGCTACTCGCTCTACGACACCGTGGTGGTGTTCCACCGCATCAACGACAACATGTCCGGCGAGGATATCCGCTGCACCTTCATGACCATGGCCAACCATTCCATCAACCAGGTGTTCATCCGTACCATCAACACCACGCTGACCTCGTTCATCCCGGTGTTCGCAATGCTTCTGTTCGGCGGCGAGACGCTGAAGGACTTCGCCTTCGCCATGGCCATCGGCCTGATTGCGGGCTCCTATTCCTCCATCGCCATCGCCACCCCGCTCTACGCTATGTGGAAGACCAAGGAGCCGCGCTTCGCCAAGCTGCAGAAGAAGTACGGAGACGCAGTGGGCCTGTTCGAGTTCGACCATGCGGGATCTGCGGTCATCGCCCAGGTCCCTCTGGTGAAGAAGGGGGCCGCTGCTTCCGCAGGCGCTTCCGGCGTGACCGAGTCCCGGGCTGCGGAGGCATCCGAGCAGCGCCGGGCTGCATCGGCGAGCGCGCCCGAGCCCAAGAAGCCCTCGCGCCCCGCAACCACCGCCAAGCCCCCGCGTGGCCAGCGTAACAAGGTTCCCCACAAGAAGTAGCGTTTTTCGGCGCGCCCGGTCGGCCCCATACGACCCGGCGCGCCTTTTCGCATTCGGTAAGGTGCCGCCGCCGGCGGCTTTCGAAAGGAGAAGCATGGCTGACCAGGATAAGGAACCCGTCGTGTTGGTCGAGGAGGAGATGGAGCTCGAGTGCGGCTGCGGATGCTGCGCCGACGGCGACTGCGACGACTGCGAGTACGTCGAGGGCACCGAGTGGGCCATCCGCGCCGCCGCGTGGGAGCTGGCCGCCCTGGGCCT
The DNA here is from genome assembly GCF_943193145.1 of Adlercreutzia aquisgranensis. Lineage (NCBI taxonomy): Bacteria > Bacillati > Actinomycetota > Coriobacteriia > Eggerthellales > Eggerthellaceae > Adlercreutzia > Adlercreutzia aquisgranensis. The sequence goes on from NZ_CALPDA010000010.1 coordinate 74,243, forward strand.
GCGCTATCCCACCATGGAGCTGGCCGAGATCGCCGCGACGGGGGAGTGGGTGGATGCCGCCGAGGAGGTGGCCATCGTGCTGGACATGGCGCTGCCCGACGAGTTCGGCGAGTCGGCCCTGGAGTTCGTCGAGGAAGTCGAGGCGACCGACATCGAGGGCGACGAAGGAGAGGCTGCGGTCGAGTACGTGTTCGAGATGCCCTCCGAGGAGGATCTGGACGCCTACATGCACAAGCTGCGGGCCGAGGCCACGCGCCTTATGATCGGAGCGCCGAAGCCGGCCGTGAGCCCCTTCGAGGGCGTGCGCCGGGCCGAAGCCGAGGGCGTGCAGCCGCTGCTGTTCGTGAACCCCCATTCCATGGCGGTGGAGCGTTACATGAAGTCCTGCGGCCTGGGACGCCCCGAGGGGACCAACGAGCCGCTCGACCACGTGGCCACCGAGTGCGAGTTCCTGCAGCATCTGGCCCTGCGCGCCGACGAGGACGCGCTTCTGGCCGAAGCCGCCGAGGCCGGCGACGAGGAGCAGGCGGCGGCCGTGAAGGAGATCAGGGAGGCCGAGACCCCCGAGCTGCCCGATTCGGAGAACCTGCCGGGCGGCAGCGCCGAGGCGGCCTACGGGCAGTTCGAGCGCGAGCACGTCTTCCCCTGGATGGGCGATTTCGCCCAGGCGCTGCACGGCGAATCCCGCATGCCCTTCTTCAAGGACGTGGCCTTGTTCCTGGGGGCCCTTGTGGCCTTCGAGCAGCAGCGCGCCGAGCAGGCGGCCGAGGACGGGCAGTAGTCGGCTCCGTAGTTCCGTTCGCCGAGCGAATCGCACCGTTTTATGTGGAAAAGCCGCCGCCTTGGCGGCTTTCCGCATCTCCGGGAGCCATGAGGCGTATACTCCGCGTAAACTCATAGTCGAAATGCGTTGACGAGGAGAGTAGGGCCCAACCCGATTTCCCAGAGAGCCGGTACTTGGTGGAAGCCGGCGATCGGGCGGTCCGAACGCCACCTCCGAGCAGTTCGGTACGAGCGCATCGTGCGCATGCGGGCAATCCTCGCAGGCGGGCGGTGCTCGTAGGCTGAACCGGCGACTCCGTTAAAGGTCGAGGGCCCTTAGGCGGCCCGCCCCCCGAGGTCTCGGTGCAGCTTGCGCGCATCGGGATTTTTTTATGGGCGAAACCGGGCGGCGGTTTCGCGGAAAGGGGGTTGGGTCCATGGCGGAATCTCATAGCTGGGGGCCGCTTCGCAGCGACCAGGTGACCAAGGGAGTGGCCCGGGCGCCCCATCGCAGCCTGCTCAAGGCCGACGGCATCACCGACGAGGAGATGGGCCGTCCCTTCGTCGCGGTGATCAGCTCCCGCAACGACATCATCCCGGGGCATACCAACCTGGACAAGATCTCCGAGGCGGTGAAGGCCGGCATTTACCTGGCCGGCGGCGTCCCCTTCGAAATCTCCACCGTGGGCGTATGCGACGGCATCGCCATGAACCACGACGGCATGCACTACTCGCTGGTGTCCCGCGAGGCCATCGCCGACAGCGTGGAGTGCGCGGTGCAGGGCCACGCCTTCGACGCTATGGTGTGCATTCCCAACTGCGACAAGATCGTGCCCGGCATGGTGCTGGGCGCTTTGCGCGTGAACATTCCCACGGTCTTCGTGTCTGGCGGCCCCATGCTTCCCGGCGTGCAGCCCGGCGGCTGCGGCCCCACCACCGATCTGAACACGCTCTTCGACGGGGCGGGCAAGGTTGCGGCGGGCGCTATGGACGCCGAGGAGCTGAAGTACTACGAGGACACCGCATGCCCCACCTGCGGAAGCTGCTCGGGTATGTTCACCGCCAACTCCATGAACTGCCTGTGCGAGGCCTTGGGCATCGCCCTTCCCGGCAACGGCACCATCCCCGCCGTGTACTCCGAGCGCATCCGTTTGGCAAAGCACGCGGGCATGAAGGTGATGGAGCTTCTGGAAAAGGGCATCCGCATCAAGGATATCCTGAACGCCGCGGCCGTCCACAACGCCATGGAATGCGACATGGCCTTCGGCGGTTCCACGAACACCGTGCTGCATCTGACCGCCATCGCCCAGGCGGCCGGCTGCCCCATCACCATGGACGACTGGGACGCCGCGAGCGCCCGCACGCCGCACCTGGTGAAGCTGCAGCCCTCCGGCCCCCGCCCGCTCATCGACCTGTACCAGGTGGGGGGCGTGCCGGTGGTCATGCACGAGCTGGCGCAGCTGGGCCTTCTGGACGAGAGCGCGCTGACCTGCGAGGGTCCGCTTCCCGAATACCTGGAAAGGTGCACGAAGGCCGCCGACGGCGAGGTGTGCCGCACCCACGACAACCCCTTCAGCCCCCAGGGCGCCCTGCGGGTGCTCCACGGCAACATCGCCCCCGACGGCGCCATCGTGAAGAAGTCGGCGGTCGACCCGTCCATGTATACGCATACCGGCCCCGCCCGCGTGTTCGACAGCGAGGAGGAGGCCTGCGAGGCTATCAACGGCGGCAAGGTGGTTGCCGGCGACGTGGTGGTCATCCGCTACGAGGGCCCCAAGGGAGGCCCCGGCATGCGCGAGATGCTCACGCCCACGAGCGCCATCTGCGGCATGGGGCTCTCCTCCAGCGTGGCGCTGATCACCGACGGGCGCTTCTCGGGCGCCACCAAGGGCCCGGCCGTGGGGCATGTGAGCCCCGAAGCGGCGGCGGGCGGCCCTATCGCGCTCATCCGCGAGGGGGACAGCGTTACCGTGGACATCGACGGCGGGGCGCTCACGCTGCATGTGGACGACGACGAGCTGACGCGCCGCCGCGAGGCCTTCGTCGCCCCTGCGCCCAAGCACGACCACGGGGTGCTGGCCAAGTATGCGAAACTGGTGAGCTCGGCAGACAAGGGGGCCTACGTAGCATGACGAAAGAGCAAGCGCAAACCTCCCAGTCCAGGGCGCTGTCGGCGGGCGCCCCGCGAGGGCTGGGCAGCAAGACGCCCAAGCAGGGCAAGACCATGATCGGCGCCCAGGCCGTGGTGGCCTCCCTTGAGGCCGAAGGCGTTGAGGTGGTGTTCGGCTACCCCGGCGGCCAGGCCATCAAGATCTACGACGCGCTGTACGACTCCGACCAGCTGCGCCACGTGCTGGCCCGCCACGAGCAGGGGGCGGTGCACGAGGCCGACGGCTACGCCCGCGCCACGGGCAAGGTGGGCGTCGCCATCGTGACCAGCGGTCCGGGCGCCACCAACACCGTCACCGGCATCGCCACCGCCTACATGGACAGCGTGCCGTTGGTGGTCATCACCGGCCAGGTGCCCCGCGGCGTCATCGGCACCGACTCGTTCCAGGAGTCCGACATCGTGGGCATCACTATGCCGGTGGTCAAGCACAGCTACCTTCTGCAGTCCACCGATGAGCTGACCAGCACCTTCCGCGAGGCGTTCCATATCGCCAGCACCGGGCGCCCGGGTCCTGTGCTCATCGACGTGCCGAGCGACCTTGCCTCGGCCGAGATGGTGTTCGAGTACCCCGACCAGGTGAACCTGCCCTCCTACAAGCCCACCTACAAGGGCAACGCCAAGCAGATCCGCGCGGCCGTGGACGAGATTCGCCGCGCCAAGCGTCCTGTCATCTACGCCGGCGGCGGCGTCATCAGCTCGGACGCCAGCGAAGAGCTGGTGGAGCTTGCCGAGCGCATGGGCATCCCCGTGGTCACCACGCTCATGGGCAAGGGCGGCTTTCCGGCGGGGCATCCGCTGTACCTGGGACCGGTGGGCATGCACGGCGCTAAGTACTCGAACCTGGCGCTCACGGAATGCGACCTCATCATCGCCGCCGGCGCTCGCTTCTCCGACCGCGTGACCGGCAAGCTCTCCGAGTTCGCCCCGAACGCCCGGGTTATCCACATAGACATCGATCCGGCCGAGATCGGCAAGATCCGCGAGGTGCAGGTACCCATCGTGGGCGACCTCAAGGGCGTGCTCTCGGGCCTCAACGCAGCGCTGGAGAAGGCCGGCGCGCAGCCGGGCACTCAGGAGTGGCTGGAGCTGGTGGGCAGCTGGCGGGAGCGCTTCCCGTTCTACCACGCGCGCCTGGGCGAGACCGAGGAAGCGGGCCAGATCGTGCCCGAGCAGGTGCTGCAGCAGCTGTCGGCAAAGCTCGACTCCGATCGTTCCGTGGTGGTGACCGAGGTGGGACAGCATCAGATGTGGGCCGCCCAGTTCGTCGACCGCACCCGCCCGCGCACCTTCCTCTCCAGTGGCGGCCTGGGCACCATGGGATTCGGCTTCCCGGCTGCCATAGGTGCCGCCATCGGGCGTCCCGACGCTCAGGTGGTGTGCATTGCCGGCGACGGGTCGTTCCAGATGAACAGCCAGGAGATGGCCACCGCCGCCATCAACGGTGTGCCGGTGAAGGTGCTCATCCTGGACAACCGCTGCCTGGGCATGGTGCACCAATGGCAGAAGCTGTTCTACCGCGAGCGCTACTCGTCCACGCTTTTGGACGCCAACCCCGACTTCGTGAAGCTGGCCGACGCCTACGGCTGGCAGGCCGAGCGGGTGGAGAACCCCGAGACGGTGGGCGGCGCCCTGGACCGCATGCTGGCCTGCGATGGCCCCTTCCTGTTGGACGTGGCCATCTCCCGCGAGCAAAACGTCTACCCGATGGTGGCCCCGGGTGCAGCCCTCGACGACGTCATGGGAGCCATCGACGTGGCCGTGGGGGCCGTGCGCACCGCCATGCCGGGCAGCTCGGTGCCGGCGTCGGCCCAATCGCCCTGTGCCAAGATAGACGCCCAGTTCGGGGGCCGCTGGGAAAGCGACCCGCAGGACGTGGGCAAGCGCATGAGCGCCCAGGAGGCCCACGACGCCGGCATGGCCGCTTCGCAGGATACGTCGACCGACGGGGAAGGGGAGGCCCGATGAAGCACATTCTTTCCGTCCTGGTGGAGAACAAGCCTGGTGTGCTCTCCCGCGTGACCGGCCTCATCTCGCGGCGCGGCTTCAACATTGAGTCGCTGTCCGTGGGCCCTACCGAGGACGCCACCATGTCGCGGGTGACCGCCATCGTGAAGGCCGACGAGGTGGCCTACGAGCAGATCACCAAGCAGCTGCACAAGCTCATCAGCGTGCACAAGATCTCCGACCTCACCGACGAGGGCGCCATCGAGCGCGAGCTGGTGCTGTTCAAGGTGAACGCCCCGGCCGACCGCCGCAGCGAGATCATCGAGATCGCCACGGTGTTCCGCGCCAAGATCGTGGACGTGGGCAGAAGCTCGCTTACCATCGAGGCCACCGGCGACGAGAGCAAGCTCAAGGGCATGGAGGACCTCTTCCGCGCCTACGGCATCAAGGAGATCGTGCGCACCGGCAAGATCGCCATGTCGCGCAACAGCAAGGAAGCCTAAGGCCAGCGTCTCAGGGCCTGAAGCCATAGATCAGGAATCGCAGCCGAGAGAAAGGACACACCCACAATGGCTGTAACCATCTACTACGAGCAGGACTGCAACCCCGAGATCATCAAGGGCAAGAAGATCGCCGTCATCGGCTACGGCAGCCAGGGCCACGCCCATGCGCTGAACCTTCTTGACTCCGGCTGCGATGTGCGCGTGGGCCTGCGCGAGGGTTCCTCCTCCGCCGAGGCTGCCCGCGAGGCCGGCCTGAAGGTCATGAGCGTGGAGGACGCCGCCGAGGAAGCGGACCTCATCATGATCCTGGTGCCCGACGAGCTGCAGGCTTCCGTCTACGAGAAGTCCATCGCCCCGCACCTGCATGCCGGCGACACCCTGGCCTTCGCCCACGGCTTCAACATCCACTACGGCTACATCACCCCGCCCGAGGACGTGAACGTGATCATGTGCGCCCCCAAGGGCCCGGGCCACATCGTGCGCCGTCAGTACACCGAGGGCTCCGGCGTGCCCGACCTGGCCTGCGTGGCCCAGGATGCCACCGGCGACGCCTGGGACATCGCGCTGTCCTACTGCTGGGGCGTGGGCGGTGCCCGCAGCGGCATCATCAAGGCCACCTTCGCCCAGGAGACCGAAGAGGACCTGTTCGGCGAGCAGGCCGTGCTCTGCGGCGGTTTGGTGGAGCTGGTGAAGGCCGGCTTCGAGACGCTGGTCGACGCCGGCTACCCGCCGGAGCTTGCCTACTTCGAGTGCTACCACGAGATGAAGATGATTGTGGACCTCATGTACGAGAGCGGCATCCACTTCATGAACTACTCCATCTCCAACACCGCCGAGTACGGCGAGTACTACGCCGGCCCCAAGGTCATCAACGCCGAGTCCCGCGAGGCCATGAAGGAGATCCTGCGCCGCATCCAGAACGGCGACTTCGCCCGCGAGTTCGTCGCCGACTGCGAGAACGGCCACTCCTGGCTGCTCGAGCAGCGCGAGGCCATCAACGACCACGAGATCGAGAAGACCGGCGAGCGCATTCGCTCCATGTTCAGCTGGGTAAAGTAGACCCGGATCGAAGCGCGTCTCCCGAAGCGGTCGCCGAAAGGCGGCCGCTTTTTTCGTTGTTACGGTTTTTGCTGCCCACCTGCAATCGTGCTACGATGGTCTCAGACGATCCGTTCGTTCGGTTGCCTGAGGGGTGTTTCCAGAATCGGTTCGACGTCTTCTCGGATAGGGGGAACCATGAGGGGTCTCCGTGTTTCGGCTATTGCTGTATGTTCTTTTCTGCTTGCGCTTGCCTGCTCGTGCTCATCTGGGGGCGGTTCGGATGTTTCGGTCGATCCTTCTTTGCCGGAAGGCGTGGTTGAGTGTGCCGGCGGCGGCTCTCCGCGTCCGACCAAGGACGATCCCTCTATGAATCGGACTACCCTGAGCGCATTTCTGAATGATCTTGCTCGCGACGTGGGTGAAGGTCAGATGGACGGGAATTACAGCAAGCATCTTGTTGGCGAAGACGGAACCTCGATTCTGTCCTTTGACTTGGCTGAAGCTGCCGTATCGAGTCCTATTCCAAGCTACAAGGTAAATTCAGAAGGAACACTCGAGCCGTTTCATCTTATGAGGGCGCCGTTGTTCGTGGGCGGTGAGATTGCGGCTTTTGTTTTGTACGAAACAACGGGAGTCGACGATTCTGCGACGTATATCGGAATCGGCGAGTTGGGTGCAAAGCAGGTAAACGACTTCTTCCGGAAGTACGGGGATATTGCTTTCGTCTATGACTCCGAGGGCGTTTGGATGGTTTCGGGCGATATGTACGAGCGGGTGGACGCCGACGTTATGGACTGGCTGTATCCTGTGGATACGGGTAAGGGCTCCGTCTGCATAGCTCTTGCGCCTTATGAGTTCTCCGAATGCGTATCGGTTGGTGAGGCCGAGCTGGCCACGGTTGATGGAACGGATTTGTCCTACCGATGCGACATTGTCCCCTCGCCGCACGAGTGCTCCGAGGAAAAGCGCTTCACCGTTCCTTCTCCGCGCAATGAGGTGCCGTGTGCCAAGCCTGTGATTTACCTATATCCAAAAGAGCCTTGCGTGGTTGAGGTGGCTTTAGAGTTGGAGGGGACCGTCGGTATGGCGTATCCAGCCTTCAACGAGGAGCGCTCCGCGTCGGAAGGAAGCTGGAAGGTGCAGGCTGATCCTGATGGGACCCTGAGCGACCTTCGTGTCGGCCGCGAGTACGGCTACCTGTTCTGGGAGGGGGTAGGCGATTGGGAGCCCGATTTCGACCGCGGATTCTGCATTGCCGGGGCGGATACGGCGGAATTCCTCGAGGACGCCCTTCGCCAGCTGGGTCTTACCGACAAGGAGGCGGACGACTTTATTACCTATTGGCTTCCGCAGATGCAGGGCAACCCGTACAACCTGATCGCGTTCCAGGGCGGGGCCTACGACCGGACGGCCCGGCTGACGGTTGATCCTCAGCCCGACACGCTCATCCGCGTGTTCATGACGTGGATGCGTCTGGACGAGCCAGCGGTCGTGGAGCCTCAGGAGCTTTCGGCGCCTGCCCGCAGCGGCTTTACGGTGGTGGAGTGGGGCGGCGGGGAGGTGTCTGTCGAATAGGGGCTGCATAGCCCTGTGGTATACTCCCGCACCATGAACGATGAGCTGAACAGGGAGTGCGACGGCGGGCCCGCCTCGGATGAGGGGCGGGCCTTTCGCGATGGCGATGGTGGCGGCACGGCGCGGTTGACCCATGTGGGGCGGACCTATCCGGAGCTTCGCCGGGCCGAGCGGGAGTTCGCCGAGAGGGGGCAGGCGGCCGACGAAGAGGGCTCGCAGTTGCCGACGGCGGGCGAGGGCGTGCGCGGCGAATCCCAGGTCCAGAAGATCGCCCGCATCAAGCACGAGCTGGAAAGTGTTCCGGCCCTCCCCGGAGTGTACCTGTGGAAGGATGCCTCCGGCCAGGTCATCTACGTGGGCAAGGCCAAGCAGCTGCGGGCCCGCATGCGCCAGTACGTGAACTTCCAGGACGAGCGTGCCAAGATACCTCTGCTGGTGGACCAGATCGACTCCTTCGACTACCTGGTGGTGGAAAACGAGCACGAGTCGCTGGTGCTGGAGAAGAACCTCATCAATCAGCACGCCCCCTTCTTCAACGCCGACTTCAAGGACGACAAGTCCTATCCGTTCATCGCGGTGACCCGAGGGGACGTGTTTCCTGCCATCAAGTACACCCGCGAGAGGCACCGCAGCGACACCCGCTACTTCGGCCCCTTCACCGATTCCCGGGCCGCCCGGCGCATGGTGGACATCGCCCGACGCGTGGTGCCTTTGTGCGCCGCTTCCTGCGCCGATTGGAGGCAGCTCAAGCGCCGGCTTGAGAAGGACCCGCTGGCGCTGATGGCGGGGGAGTGCAAGCCCTGCTTCGACGCCCACGTGGGCCTGGGGCCGGGGGCTTGCTGCGGGAGGATCACCCCCGAGGCCTACCGGGAAAACGTCCGGCGCATCGAGCGGTTCCTGTCGGGCCAGCACCGGGAGTTCCTCGACGAGCTGGCCGCCGAGATGACCGCCGCCGCCGAGGAGCTTGACTTCGAGCGCGCCGCCCGGGTGAAGGCCCGCATAGACACGGTGAACGCCCTGGCCGACAAGCAGCACGCGGTGTCCGCTCGCAACCTGAGCGCCGACGTGGTGGGATTCTTCCGCGAGGAGACTGTGGCCGGCGTGCACGTGCTCATGATCCGCGAAGGGCGCATCATCAACTCCAACGAGTTCGTCCTGAACCGCGGCACCGACGTGCCCGACCAGGACCTGCTGCGGGCGTTTCTGCTGCGCTACTACGACGCCACCACGTCCATCCCCCACGAGGTGGTGGTGCGGCAGCTGCCCGAGGACGTGGAGGCCATGGAGGCGTGGCTTACGGAGAAGCTGGCCAGCGCGCACGGGGCCAAGGTGCGCTTCTCGGCGCCCGCCAAGGGCGAGAAGGCTCAGCTTCTGGCCATGGCCGAGAACAACGCCAAGCACTCGCTCATGCGCTACAAGGTGCGCACGAACTACGACGACAAGCGCGTCAACGATGCGCTGCTGCAGCTGGAGAGCGCCCTTGCCCTGGACAGGCCGCCCATGCGCATCGAATGCTTCGACATATCCACCATCCACGGCGCCTACACGGTGGCTTCCATGGTGGTGTTCACCGCCGGCAAGCCCGACAAGAACCAGTACCGGCGGTTCAAGATTCGCGCGAAGCTGGACGAGGCCAACGACTTTCTGTCCATGCAGGAGGTGATGAGCCGGCGCTACTCGCCCGAGCGCATGGCCGACGAGCGCTTCGGCAGCAAACCCGACCTCATCATCTTGGACGGTGGAAAGCCGCAGCTCAATGCAGTTCTGGCCATGTTCGAGCAGATGGGCATCGACGACATAGCCGTGTGCGGCCTGGCCAAGCGCGACGAGGAGCTGTTCGTGCCGTGGCAGGAGAGCGGTCCGGTGGTGCTGCCGGGCGGGTCGGCCTCGCTGTACCTGGTGAAGCAGGTGCGCGACGAGGCCCATCGCTTCGCCATCGCCTTTCATCGCCAGCTGCGCGGCAAGGGCATGACCGCCTCGGTGCTCGACGAGGTGACCGGGCTAGGTCCCGTGCGCAAGAAGGCGCTCATGAAGCATTTCGGGTCGTTTCGCAACCTGCGGGCAGCGTCGCTTCAGGACATCGTGGACTCCAAGGCCGTGCCCGCCGAGGTGGCCGAGGAGCTGTACGCGCTGCTGCGCCATTTCGAGACGCAGCCGTCCCCGACCGCAGGGGACGACTCCGATGGGGGTGCCGTGGACGAGGGGAATCCCTGTGGCGAAACGGATGCGGGCGAAGTAGTATGACCGTGGGCGGCGCCAAGCGGGCGCGCCTGTAGCGAAACCTAAGACCGAGGAGGCTGTATGGGCACGACTCAAGTTGCCGACCTGCCGGATATGCCCGAGCTGGTCATCGTCAGCGGCATGAGCGGGGCCGGCCGCACCGAGGCCATGCACGCCTTCGAGGATCTGGGCTACTTCTGCGTGGACAACCTGCCCTCGTCGCTCATCGGCAACCTGGTGCGGATGACGGGCATCCCCGGCCAGCCGGACGCCCACCGGCGCATAGCCGTGGTGTGCGACGCGCGCAACCGGGATTTCTTCCCCCAGCTGCAAGACGAGCTGAAGACCCTGTCCGAGCAGGGAATAAGCTTCCGTATCCTGTTTCTGGACGCAGAGGACCGCAAGCTGGTGTCGCGCTACAAGTCCTCGCGCCGCCGTCATCCGCTCTGTACCGACGGCACCACCATCGCCCAGGGCATCGACAGGGAGCGCGACATGCTCTTCGGGCTGCGCGAGAACGCCAGCTTCGTCATCGACACCACCGATATGCTGCCCCAGCAGCTGCACCGCCACATCCGGGAGCTGTTCGCCCCGGGCACCGAGCAGACGGGGCTTTCGGTGACGGTGTTCTCCTTCGGATTCAAGCACGGCGCGCCCGAGGACGCCGATTTGGTGATAGACGTGCGCTTCCTGCCGAACCCCTACTACGACGCCGAGCTGAAGCCCCTGACCGGCCTGGACGCGCCGGTGCGCGAGTTCGTCATGGGGCGCACCGAGACCTCGGAGTTCATGCGCTGCTGGCGGGCGCTGCTGGACTGCGTCATGCCCGGCTACGTGGCCGAGGGCAAGCAGCAGCTGGCCATAGGTGTGGGCTGCACCGGGGGGCAGCACCGAAGCGTGGCCATTGCCGAGGCCACGGGCGACTACCTGAAGTCGAAGGGCTACCGGGTCTCCACCGCCCACCGCGACCTGAAGTACGCCGAAGGGGCCGACCGTACCGCCTCCCGCGGGGCGGCCGGCCGGGGCGTTGGCGCCGACGAAGAAGGGGCGAGGTCATGAGCGGCGCGGAGGCCTTCACCCACGACCCGTCGCTCACGGCGGAGTTCCAGCCGCTGCTGCACGCCGACCCGGTGCTTGATGCGGGCGAGTCGGTGCGGGCGGTGGTCATAGGCGGCGGCACCGGGGCGCCGGTGTCCATCCGCACGCTTCTTTCCATGGGGGCGCAGACCAGCGCCGTGGTGGCCATGGCCGACGACGGCGGATCCACGGGCATCCTGCGCGAGGAGGCCGACGTGACGCCGCCGGGGGACATCCGCAAGTGCATCGCCGCCATGGCCGCCGACCCCGACGACCCGCTGACGCGCGCCTTCAAGTACCGGTTCGCCTTCGCCCGCAACCATACCCTGGGCAACCTCATGATCTCGGCCCTGGAAGACGCCTGCGGTTCGTTTCCCCAAGCCATTCAGATATGCGAGCGGCTGCTGCAGGCGCGGGGGCACGTGTACCCCTCCACGCTTGAGCGCGTGTACCTGGAGGCGGTCACCCGCGACGGGCGCGTCATCGAGGGCCAGGCGGTGGCCTGCCATTCCCGCACCGCCCTGGAGCGCGTGAGCCTGCGCGCCGACGGCCCCATCCGCCCCTACGAGCCGGCCCTGCAGGCCATCCGCGAGGCCGACCTGGTGGTGCTGGGCCCGGGGTCGCTGTTCACCTCCATCATCCCGAACCTGCTGGTGCCCGGTGTGACCGAGGCCATCCGCGAGTCGAAGGCAGCCACGCTGTTCGTGTGCTCGCTGGCGGACATGCAGGGGGAGACCTGGGGCCTTACGGCCAAGGAGCATATCGAGGCGCTGCTGGCCCACGGCATGGAGGGCGCCCTGGATTACGTGCTGGTGCACTCTCCCGAGCCCCTGCGCCCGGAGGACATGGCGTCTGGCCTGTTCAACGCAGTGACCGGCGACGACGACCGCTCGTCTATAGGGCAGATGGGAGACCTTGAGCTTTCCGGGCGCGTGCGTCCCGTGCGCATCACCTACCAGGACATCCGGCTGGTCCAGGAGGCGGGAGGCCCGCTGGTGATCGTGCGCAACCTGGTGGACCCCATGCATCCCACCTGGCACTCGCCGACCGCCCTGCGAAACGCGTTCGCGGGGGTGATCCGCCTATGTCGTTCACGGCAGAGGTAAAGGAGGAGCTGGCCCGCGTCGCCCCCACGTGCTCGCACTGCGAGAAGGCCACGCTGGCCGCCCTGGTGCGCATCGAGGGCACGCTCTACGTGAGCGGCAAAGGACGCTACCGTATGGAGCTGGCCACGGACTCGCCGGCTGTGGCCAGGTTGGCCATCAAGTCGCTGCACGAGATCTACGCGCTCAAGACCAGTCTGACCATGCGCCGCTCTGTGCTCCACAAGACTCCGAACTACCTGATAGGCGTGCCGACCCAGCCGGGTCTGGCCGAGGCGCTGCGCGATATGGGCGTGCTCGCGGCCGAAGGGGGGCTGTGCATGGGGGTGGCCGACGAGCTGGTGGCCAAGGAATGCTGCGCCGCCGCCTACGTGCGCGGCGCCTTCCTGGGCAGTGGCTTCGTGTCGAACCCCCGTGGCGACTTCCACTTCGAGATTTCGGTGGAAAGCGCCGAGCTGGCCGGCGACATCGCCCGCATCCTGCAGCGCAAGGGCATCAAAGCCCGGGTGAAGCAGCGGCGAAGCTCGCACATGGTGTATCTGAAAAGCGGTGCTGCCATCCTGGAGTTCCTGGCATTCGCCGGCGCCCACCAAAGCGCGCTGCGCATGGAGGAGGCGCGGGTGGTGAAAAGCCTGCGCAACGACGTGAACCGCCAAACCAACGCCGAGCTTGCCAACCAGGCGAAGGCGGTGAACGCCTCCATGGACCAGATAGCGGCCATCCGCACGGTGCTCTCCTCCTACGGACCCGAGGAGATTCCCCCCGCCCTGCGGGACTACATGCGCCTGCGGCTCGCCTATCCCGACGTAAGCTTGAAGGAGCTCGGATCGCGGGCAAACCCGCCCCTGTCGAAGAGCGCGGTCTACCATCGCGTGCGACGCATCGAGTCCATGGCCCGCGAGGCCCAGGCGCGCCAGACCGCCTGCCAGTAGTTCCGCCCGTCAACGGCGGCGCGTGTCAAGGGGACATGCCGCCTTCGTCGCGTGTGCGCTAAGGCCGTGCTTCGCCGCCGGATGGCGGTTAGACCGCGCCGTCGCCCTTGTCCGCAAAGGTCTCGTAGCCCTCCTCGCAGACGATGAGGCGCGCGGCTTGCGGCAGCACCGTGGCGGTGAACGGGGTGGTCTGCCCCGTCGGCTCCCCGTCGAACTGCACCTCCATGGGCGGGTCGGCATCCACCCGCACCCGGCGGGCCTTGTGGATTTCGAGCGCGTCGGTGCGGTCGGGGAAGTCCCCCTCGCGGTCCAGGATGCCCGCGATGACGGCCGGGATGAGTTCGAAGGCGTTCTGGGCCTTCAGCACCACCACGTCAAGCTCCCCGTCGCGGGGCTCGTTCTCGTGGGTCACCGTGATATCGAACTGGATCTTCGAGAAGTTCACCAGAAGGATGCCCACCCCCTCGCGCACGATGGGCTCGGCGTCGTCCAGGGAGATGGTGAAGGTGGAGGTTTGGGGCAGGGCGTTGGCGATGGCGGCAGAGAGGTAGGCGATGGGGCCGAACATGCGCTTGGCGGGCTTCGCGCCCTTCATGATGGTGGCGTCGTAACCGGCTCCGGCCATGATGGAGAAGCCGAACCGCCGCTCGCCGGTCTCGATGACCCCCAGGTCGAAGTCGAGCACCCGCATCTGCCGCACGACCTTCGCCAGGGCATGGGGCTCGAGGGGCGAGTGCAGGTTCAGCGCCAGGATGTTGGCGGTGCCGGCGGGGAAGGGGAGGATCGGGACGCCCGTTCCCGCCAAAGTGGAGGCTACCGTGGCCACCGTTCCGTCGCCGCCGCTGGCGATGACAGCGTCGAAGCCAGCTGCCCCGTCGAGCATGGCGGCGATGTCGGTGGTGCCGTCGGTGGAGCGCATCACGATCTCGTCGCCGTCCCGGGATACGGAGCGGACGAAATCGTAGATGGCCCCCTCTCCCAGACCGGATGCCAGGTTGTTGATGACGAGCAGTTTCACAGCAGCCCTCTCTCTTGCTAGAATGGCTCCCAGTATAGCAATTCGCCGGGGACGGAAAAGGAAGGTTCATGTGCTCTATATAGCAGACCAGTCGAGCTTCGCGGCTTTCTGCGAACGATCCCGCAGCGCCGAGGTGCTTGCCATCGACACCGAGTTCCTCCGCGAGAAGACCTACTACGCCAAGCTGTGCCTGCTGCAGCTCGCCACCGACGACGAGGTGGCGGTGGTCGACCCCTTTGCGCTGCGCACCCTGGACGACCTGGTGCCGCTGCTGCAAGACCCCGGCTGCACGAAGCTGTTCCATTCGGGGACGCAGGACATCGAGATTCTGTACCGGGAAACCGGCGCGCTGCCCGTGGGCGTCTTCGACACCCAGGTGGCCGCGGCGCTTCTGGGCCATACACAGCAGATCGGCTACGGCGCCCTGGTGCACGACGTGTGCGGCGTGACCATACGCAAGCTCGACTCGTTCACCGACTGGTCGCGGCGACCGTTGGCGAAATCCCAGATAGAATACGCCTCCGAAGACGTGATCTACCTGCCGCGGATGTACCGGGCCATGCGCGAGCGCCTGGTTGAGCTGGGGCGGCTGGAGTGGCTCGCCCCGGATTTCCAGGAGCTGGTGGATCCGAAGCGGTTCGAAGCGGGCGAGCGCGAGCGCTACAAGCGCCTCAAGCGCGCCAACCAGCTCTCGCAGCGCCAGTTGGCCGGGGCCCGCGAGTTCGCGGCGTGGCGCGAGGTCACGGCCCAGACGCGCAATCTGCCGCGCAAGTGGGTGGCCACCGACGAGCAGATCGTGGAGGCGTGCAAGCGCGAGGCGCGCACCATCGACGATCTGTTCATGGTGCGGGGGCTTTCCGGCAAGCTGTCCACGGCCGAGGCGCGCACCGTCGCGCGCCTTATGGCCCAGGCTTTCGACTCCGACCCCTCTACCTGGCCCAAGCTCGACCGGTCCGGGCGAAGCGAGCCCAACGTGGATTTCCAGATCGACCTCATGACCGCGCTGGTGCGGCTTCGCGCCAAGCAGAACGGCGTGGCGTTCCAGACCCTTGCCAGCCACGACGACATGGTCCGCGTGGCCCGCGGCTACCGCGACGACGTGGACCTTCTGCGGGGATGGCGGCGCTCCTTGGTGGGCGAGGAGCTTGTCGACCTTGTGGAGGGCCGGCTGTCGCTGTCGCTGAACGGGCAGCGCCTGGAGGTCCATCGACTGTAGGCTCCGCACCGCCGCGCAGGTCCGCCGGCGATTTGGGACGGCGTTTGCTGTTGCGGTTCTTTCATGGCGAACACCTGTGCGAATCTTGAATCCCGACGCCGTGCGTATAATAGCGGCAAGAAACGAAGCGTGCCCGGACGCCCGGGCGGAAAAGGAGTGCATCATGCACGGCTATATGGGTTACATCGCGCTCATCGTCGCCACGCTGGCCATCGGCGGCCTGTCCTCGTGGTACGTGAACCACCAGCTGAAGAAATACGAGAAGGTGCCGAACTCCCGCGGCGTCACCGGGGCCGACGTTGCCCGGGGGATGCTCTCCTACTACGGCATAGGCGGCGTTCCCGTGCAGCCCGGCGGCCACGGTCAGGACTTCTTCGATCCGCGCACCAACTCCATCACGCTGTCACCGGAGGCCTATTCGGGCCGCTCCATCACGGCGCTGGCCACCGCATGCCACGAGGTGGGCCATGCCTGCCAGTACGCCCAGGGCTACGTTCCCATGAAGGTGCGCACGGCCATCGTGCCGGTGGTGAACTTGGCGTCCAACGCCTGGATGTTCCTGTTCATCATGGGCATCGTCATGAACATCGTGGGCTTGGTGGATGTTGCCATCGTGCTGTACGCTGTCTCCATCGTGTTCGCCATCGTCACGCTTCCCGTGGAGTTCGACGCATCCCGGCGCGCCATGGCCTACATGGGCTCGGTGGGCATGACCCAGCAGGAGCAGAGCGGGTCGTTCAGCGTGCTGCGGGCCTGCGCGCTCACCTACGTGGCCGCCGCCCTGGTATCGGTGCTGCAACTGCTCTACCTGCTGTCCCAGCGTCAGGATTAGCCCCGTGGCTTACGAGTACGGGCAGATGCCGCTGCAGGGCGCATCGGCGGCGGGAGGCGGGGCGCCGGGCCAGGCGCAACCGGATCAGCCTCTGAGCGTGTCGGGGGCGATGGCCCTTGCCAAAGGGGCACTCCAGTCCGTGACCGTGCGCCTGGTAGGCGAGGTGTCCGAGGTGTCGGACAAGCCCGGCTACAAGGCGGTGTACTTCACCGTGAAGGACCAGCACGCCTCGCTGCCCTGCATGATGTGGAACAACCGCTACCGTGCGGCCGGCATCAGGCTGGCGGTGGGACAGCTGGTGGATCTCACCGGCCGCTTCAGCCTGTACGAGGCCAAGGGCCGCATGAACTTCGACGTGTTCTGCGTTGCCCTTGCCGGCGAAGGCGATTTGCGCATGCAGCTGGCCAATCTTTCCCGCAAGCTGGAATCCGAAGGGCTCATGGCCGCCCAGCGCAAACGGCCCCTTCCGAAGTACCCGCAGGTGATAGGGCTGGTGACGTCTCCGCGGGGCGACGCGGTCCATGACGTTTTGCGAACGCTTCGGCGCCGTTGGCCCGCAGCCCGGGTGGTCTTCGCCGGCGTTCCCGTGGAGGGACCCGGCGCCCCTGCGGCCTTGTGCGAGGGGATGCGCTGCGTGGTGGCGGCCGGCGCGCAGGTGGTGCTGCTGGTGCGCGGGGGAGGCTCCTTCGAGGACATGCTTCCCTTCAGCGACGAGTCCGTGGCGCGCATGGTGGCCGCGTGCCCCGTTCCCGTGGTCACCGGCATTGGGCACGAGCCGGATACCTGCATCGCCGACATGGTGGCCGACGTGCGGGCCTCCACCCCCACCCAGGCGGCGCAGTTCGCAAGCCCGGCCCCCGAGGAGCTGCGGGCTTTGATGGAATCGATGGCGAAGGGGCTCGTCGCGGGCCTTTCCCAGGCGGCCTCCCGCGCGCGGCTGCAGCTTGCCTCCGTGGCGAGCCGCCCTTTGTTCACCGACCCGCAGGCGTTGCTAGCCGGTCAGGCCATGGGGCTTGACCAGGCCTGCGATCGGCTCGGGCGCGTTCTGCCGCGCCTGACCGAGGGGCCTCGGGCAGCCTTGAGCTTCGAGGCATCCCGTCTGGCTGCCGCGGGCCGCGCGCTTGCCGGCCCCCCGGCCCAGTCCCTATCCCATCTGCGGCAGCGGCTGCTGTTGTCGGGCGAGGCCCTTGCGGCCCCCTTCGAGGCCCAGGCTGCCCTGGCCGCATCCAGGCTGCACGACCTGTCCCCGCTGTCCGCCGTGGCGCGTGGTTTTGCTGTGGCCAGCACCGGGGACGGAAGCATTGTCCGGTCGGTGGACCAGGTGTCGGTCGGACAGCAGCTAGAGGTAACCCTTGCCGATGGCGTTTTGGAATGCGCCGTTTCGGGCAAAGAGAAGAAGGAGCTTTCGTGGAACAGGTAGCAACCCCCGTAGAGGAACTCACGTTCAACCAGGCCATGGGCGAGCTCAACGCCATCGTCGGCCGGCTGGAGAGCAATACCATGGACCTGGAGGAGAGCCTTGCGGCCTATGAGCGGGGCGTGGTGCTCCTGCGCTCGCTGCAGGTTCGCCTGAGCGACGCCCAGCAGCGGGTGGACGTGCTTATGGGCGAGCTGGCCGGCGAGATGGACGACCAAGCCAGGGATACGAGCCTGTCCTAAAGCGCCGCTTGCCGAAATATAGGGGTCATGGCGGCGCTGCGGTCACCGCTTGCCGAGCGTAAGGTTCGGCAAGGCCCCGCTTCCCCTAAGATGGCGGGATACGTTTGATTCCGATCAGCGCGGGAGGTATTCCTTGAACGTCCTCGTCATCAACGCCGGCTCATCTTCCCTGAAGTACCAGCTGTTCAACGTCGAGCGCCAGCAGCTCCTTGCCAAGGGCATCTGCGAGCGGGTGGGTTCCGCCGAGTCGTTCCACAAGCATGGCCTGGACGACAACGAAACCGTCATCGACGCGAAGATGGCCGACCACGACGAAGCGATGGCGCTGGTGCTGGAGGCGATGACGAGCGGTCCCGACCGCGCCATCGACTCGCTCGGGCAGATCGACGCTGTGGGGCACCGCATCGTGCAGGGCGGCAAGTACTTCGATCGCTCGGTGCTCATCGACGACGACGTCATCGCCAAGATCGACGAGCTGGCAGAGCTCGCGCCCCTGCACAACAAGGCGGCGCTCATGGGCATCCGCGCCTGTCGGAAGCATATGCCCGGCGTGCCCATGGTGGCCGTCTTCGACACGTCGTTCTTCCAGACGCTGCCCCCGAAGGCCTACATGTACCCGCTGCCCTACGAGCTGTACGAGAAGTACGCGATCCGCAAGTACGGAGCCCACGGCACCTCCCATCGCTACATCGCCGAGCGCGCAGCGGCGTTTCTGGACGAGCCCATAGAGGACCTGAAACTGATCACGTGCCATCTGGGCAACGGCTGCTCCATGAGCGCCGTCGACCACGGCGTCGCGGTGGACACCTCCATGGGCCTCACCCCCCTGGACGGCCTCATGATGGGGACCCGCTGCGGCGCCATCGACCCGGCCATCGTGACCTTCGTGATGGAACACGAGGGCTTCACACCCCAGCAGATGAGCGACCTTATGAACAAGCAGTCGGGCCTTCTGGGCATCTCCGGCATCAGCAACGACCTGCGCAGCGTGCGTACCGCCTCCGAGGAGGGCCACGAGCGCGCGCAGCTGGCCTACGACATGTATTCGAACTCCGTGAAGAAGTACATCGGGCAGTACATCGCTGTCATGGGCGGCGTGGACGCCATCGTGCTGACCGCCGGCGTGGGCGAGAACTGCGAGAAGATGCGCCGGATGATCTTCACCGGGCTGCAGCCTCTGGGCATCAAGCTGGACCTGGAGCGCAACAAGCGCGGTCGCGGCACCGAACGGCTCATTTCCTCCGACGATTCCGCCGTTTCCATCATCGTGATCCCCACCGACGAGGAGTCCATGATCGCGAGGGACACCTTCGAGATCGTTCACGAAAGGGTGGACGTGCCGCTAATCTGATGCGGTCGTGATACAATGGGCCCTATGAACAGCGAAGCTTCCGCACAGACCCCCGTCGTGATCCACGCTCCCCGAGGCTGCGATATGGCGGCCGTGGTGGGGGAGGCCGATCGCAACCTCGACGCATTGCAGCAGGCCTTTCGGGCCCGCATCACCGTGCGGGGCGACGAGGTTGCCATAGAGGGCGATCCCATAGAGACCCAGGCGATTCGCGCCCTTGTCAGCGACATGATGAAGACGGCTGCCAGCGAAGGCGCCGTCTCCGCCGAGTACGTCGCCCGGGCCATCTCCCTGGCGAAGACCGCCGAGTTCGCGCCGGAGCGCTTGCGCGACGACGTGCTGCTCACCTACCGGGGACGGGCCATACGTCCCAAGACGGCCGGACAGAAAGCCTACGCCGACGCCATCCGCACCCATACCGTCACCTTCGGCATCGGGCCGGCCGGCACGGGCAAGACCTATCTTGCCATGGCCTTGGCTGTGGCGGCGCTGAAGGCCAAGCAGGTGGGGAAGATCGTTCTTACCAGGCCCATCGTCGAAGCCGGCGAGAACCTGGGGTTTCTCCCCGGCACGCTGGAGGAGAAGGTCGACCCCTACATACGCCCGCTCTACGACGCGCTGTTCGACATGGTGGACCGTCCGAAGGCGCTGCAGCTCATCGAAGACGGCACCGTGGAGATCGTGCCCCTGGCGTTCATGAGGGGCCGTACGCTCAACGACAGCTTCATCGTGCTCGACGAGGCCCAGAACGCCACCGCCGAGCAGATGAAGATGTTCCTGACCCGTTTGGGCTTCGGCTCGAAGATGGTGGTCACCGGCGACGTCACCCAGACCGACCTTCCGTCGGGGACGAGCGGCCTGGCCGGCGTGAGGGGTATTCTCGATGGGATCGACGGAATCTCGTTCTGCGATCTGACCAGCGTCGACGTTGTACGTCATTCGCTTGTGGCCGCAATCGTCGCCGCTTACGAGCGCGCGGCCAAGGGCGCTGCGGGCAGGAAAGGCTAGGTGCCATGGACATCCAGATCAACTACGACTACCGCAAAGAGGACCTGGAGATGCTGCCGTTGCACGAGCTGGCCGGCTATGTGCTCTCCCGCGAGGAGCGGCCCGAGTGCACCGAAGTCTCCATCAGCTTCGTCGACGACGACACTATAGCGCGCTTGAACGCCGACTACCGGGGCAAGGAGGGTCCTACCGACGTGCTGTCCTTCGAATGCGACGGCGTGGAGGACGAGATGTCCCATGCTATGGGCGAGGGCATGGCCTTCGAGCTGGGGGACGTCATCATCGCCCCCGATGTGGCCCAGCGCCAGACCAAGGAGTTCGGCACGTCGTTTTCCGAGGAAGTATGCCTGCTTCTGGTCCACGGGCTTCTGCACCTGTGCGGCTACGACCACATCGAAGAGGCCGAGGCCGAGGTGATGGAGGCGCGAGAGGCCGAGATCCTGGACGCATGGACCCAGTTCTACCCGGCGGCGCGCAATGGGTAGCGGCCCGCGGAGTCAAGACGCCGACGAGGGCTTCTGCGCCTGCGAGGATGCGCCGAGCGCCAAGCCCTTCGTGCGCAACGAGCGCTCGAAGCGCGACCATCAGGGATTCTCCCTGGCCCAGGCGTTTCTGTGCGCGGCGAAGGGGGTAGGCTGCGCCCTGGCCTCGCAGCGCAACTTCCGCATACACCTGGCTGTAGCGGTGCTGGTGGTGGTCGCCGGCCTCGTCCTGCAGGTGGGGGCTACCTCCATGGCCGTGCTCGCAGTGTGCATTGCGCTTGTCATGGCGGCCGAATGCATGAACACCGCCGTGGAGGCCGTGGTCGACCTGGTGAGCCCCGGCTACCACGAGCTCGCCCGCCGGGCGAAGGACTGCGCGGCCGGCGCGGTGCTCCTGTGCGCGGCCGGTTCCGTCGCGGCGGGGCTGCTGGTGTTCGTGCCGGCCCTGCTTGCTTGTCTGTAGTCTCGTGCCGAAGGGAAGGGGAGTGCCGCGGTGGATACCGTGAAAGGCTTCAAATCGGGATTCGTGACCTTGGTGGGGCGCCCTAATGCGGGCAAATCCACCCTGGTGAACGCCATCATGGGCCGCAAGGTTGCCATCACCTCCGGCACAGCCCAGACCACCCGCCATCGTCTTCGGGCGGTGCTTACGGAGCCGGGGTTTCAGATGGTTATGGTGGACACGCCGGGGCTGCACAAGCCCCACGATGCCCTGGGAGAGGAGCTAAACACCTCGGCGCTCAAGGCGCTCGAGGACGTGGACGTGGTGGCGCTGCTCATAGACGCCTCGAAGCCCATCGGCCGCGGCGACGAATGGGTGGCGGCCCAGGTGGCTCGAGCCCGCGGCGCCAAGCTGTGCGTGCTGACCAAGACCGACATCGCCTCCCCCGAAACGGTGGCCGCCCAAGCCGAGGCCGCCCGCGGCCTGGGACAGTGGGATGCCATGGTGGGGCTTTCGGCTGTATCGGGCAGAAACGTGGACGCCTTCGTCGAGGAGGTGGTGTTCTTCCTGCCCGAAGGGCCGATGTGGTTTCCGGAGGATATGGAGACCGACCAGCCCGAATCGGTGATCGTGGCCGAGTTCATACGGGAGAAGATCCTGCGCTCGTTCAGGGACGAGGTGCCCCACGCCATCGGCGTTGCCGTGGACAGCATGGAGTACGTGGGCTCCGCCGCCAACGAGCTGTGCCGCATCTACGCCACCATCTACGTGGAGCGCGACTCGCAGAAGGGCATCATCATCGGCCGCAAGGGCCAGGCGCTGAAGAAGGTGGGCACCGAGGCCCGCGCCGACCTGGAAGCGCTCCTCGGCTGCAAGGTGTGGCTCGATCTGAACGTGAAGGTCAAGAAGAACTGGCGCCGAGACGCAACGCAGATACGGAAATTCGGTTACGGCGAGGGGTTATAGGGGCAAAATGCGCTCTTTCGGATACAATGGCGCAAACGTCGCTTAAACGTACCAGTTCAAAAGGAGCTTTGCATGAAGTGCCCTTCCTGCCACAGCGATAACCGAGACGGCGCGAAGTTCTGCAACGAATGCGGAGCGCCGCTCGATGCCCAGCGGGATGCGTCCGCCGAGCGTTCCACGAAGAAGTCGTCCTCGTCGGCCGACGACCTCGATGCGGAAGGGAAGACCCGCGTCGTTCGCCCCGACACCTCTGGCGTGGACGAGTGCCTCATCGACTCCACCTACGTCCCCCGCTCCCCGAACTGGCGTGCCGGCGACACCATGGAGATCCCCCGCGTCCACGGCTCCGAGGACCAGCAGCCCTCCGCCAAGGCCTACCGCGCACCTGACGCGCGGCCGAAGAAGTCCGTTGGCCGCCGTATAGGGGTTGCTTTCCTGTGCGTTGCCGTGGTGGCCGCCCTGGCTGCAGCGGGCACCTACCATCTGGAGCTTTGGGGCGGCAAGGCGGTGCCCGACGTGACCGGGAAGACCCAGACCGACGCCGAGTACGTACTGGGAGCGAAAGGTTTCGCGGTGCGCGTGCTGCAGGTTCCCTCCGACGATACCGAGGGCATCGTGCTGCTGACCGACCCCGGCGTGGGAAGCCGGCTGGAGGATGGCGCGGAGGTCATCATCCACGTCTCGGTGATGCATCGCGTGCCGAACGTCGTCGGGATGTCCCTCGACGAGGCCCGGTCGGCCTTGGCCGAGGAGGGCTACGAGACGGTGGCGGTGCAGACCCAGCCTTCCACCGAGGCTGAGGGAACGGTGCTCGAGATGACGCCCGAGGCGGACTCCCGAGCCCGCACCACCGACGAGGTGTCCCTTGTGGTGGCCGGGCCCTACACGGTGCCCAGCGTCGAGGGGATGAGCTACGACGAGGCCTTCTCCGCCTTGGAGTCGGCCGGCTACGTGCCCGTGGTGGCCTACATCGCTGATAACAGCGTCGAGGACGGCACCGTGCTCGGGACCGATCCGTCTGCGGAGAGCAAGCTCGACCCCGGTTCGACGGTCACCCTCAACGTCTCCCAGTCGCGGGGGGCGGAGCTCGTGGAGGTCGCGCTCGGGCTTCTGAACAGCCTTGCCCAGAGCGGCGAGCCTCTGGAGGTGGGTAACACCTACTACAGCATCTCCTCGGTGAACTTCGTCGAGTACACGGCCGAGAACACCACCGCGTTCTCCCTGGAAGCCACGCCTTCCATGGTTACCGCCGACGGTAAGACGCTCACCGGCGAGCTTGGGACGGTTCTCGGTGCCATGACCTGGACTTCCGACAACCATATCGAGACCATCACCGCCCAGGCGTCCTAAGGGGACCATGGCGTCCCCGACCTACAGGACTCGCGGCATCGTGGTGCGCAAGCGCGCCTTGGGCGAGGCGGATTTGGTGGTGTCCCTTCTCGACGAAAGCGGTGCGAAGGTGGCGGCGGTCGCCAAGGGGGCCCGCAAGCCGGCGAGCACGTTCAGCTCTCGGTTGGAGCTGTTCAGCAGCGTCGATGTGCTGCTAGCCCGGGGTCGTACCCTCGATATCGTGAAGGAGGCGCGCCTGGTGCGGGGCCATGGCGCTTTGCGCTGCGATTACGAGCTGACCCTGGCAGCGTCGGTGGCGGCCGACGCAGTTGACCACCTCGCTCAGGAGTCCTTGGAGCAGCAGCGCATCTTCCCCATGACCGAGGCGCTGCTTACGGTCATGGAGGGTGCGTCTCCCGCGTCGGGTGCCGCCCTCGCTGCCGCTTTCCTGCTGAAAGCGCTTGCGACGTTCGGCTACCGTCCCGCCTTGGACGCTTGCGCTGCGTGCGGCGCTCCCGTGGCGCTTGCCCGGGGGGATGGCCAAAATGCGGGGGGCTATCCCGGCAACCCGTTTCCGTCGGCCCCTTTCTCGGTGGGAGAGGGAGGGGTGCTCTGCCCCGGTTGCGCGTCGCAGCTGCAGGCCCAGCCTGTCTCCGCCCTCACCCTGGCTAACGCCCAGACGATGATGGAGTCGACGTTCTCGGCGTTGGCCGTCCGCCCGCCGACGCCTGCGGAAACCGTCGATCTCCTCCGCCTGGCCAACCTGTGGATGGGCTACCATACGGGCATCCGTTTGAAGTCGCTGGAGCAGCTGGTGCTCGGCTTGCAGCGCTGCCACGGCGGCGTTCTTTGAGCTTGCGCACCGCCGTGCCGGCGCCGCTGTAACGAGAGGAACTGTTCTATGTATACCTACAAGACCCGCGGGGTTTGCTCGCGATCCATCGATGTGGCCCTTGACGGCGATACCGTTGCGGACGTGCGGTTCCAAGGGGGGTGCGACGGCAACCTCAAGGCCGTCTCCAAGCTGGTGCGGGGCATGAGCGTCGACGAAGTGGCACGCCTCCTCGAGGGCAATACCTGCGGAAACAGGCCCACCTCCTGCGCCGATCAGTTGGTGCGGGCCTTGAGGGAGGCGCAGACGCAGGGGAAAGCTTAAGCCGCCTTAAGGGTTGCGTAAAGGTTATCGGAGCGCCGTTCTTTCGCCGAACGAGGTCTACAATGGGCCGATGGCCCGAGGGGGGCCTGCGAATGCGGAAGGAGCCTGTCGGCGTCATGTCATCACAAGGCCATATCGCGATCTGCGACGACGAGCAAGCCATCGCCGACCTGGTCAGCCAGCTGCTGGAAACGCAAGGGTTCGACACCACGGTGTTCTACAACGGCGCCGACCTCGTATCGGCTTGCGACCACGTGTCCTTCGACCTCGTCGTGCTCGATATCATGATGCCGGGCATCGACGGCATAGAGTGCTGCCGGCGCATCCGCCGCAAGAGCCGCGTCCCCATCATCTTCCTCACCGCCAAGGACAGCGAGGCGGACAAGGTGGTCGGCTTCGAGCTGGGGGCCGACGATTACGTGGTGAAGCCCTTCAAGCCGCGCGAGCTCGTGGCCCGTATCAGGGCCCGCATGCGCACCGACGAGACCTCCGACGAGGTTCGCGGCGAATCGCTCGAGCGCGGAGGGCTGGTGCTGCGGGAGCGGGAGCACGTGGCGCTGCTCTTCGACGAGGAGCTGTCGCTTACGCCGAAGGAGTTCGGCATCCTGTCCGTGCTGCTGCGAAACGCGGGAAGCCCCGTTTCGTCCCAGGCGATATTCGAGGACGTGTGGAGCGAGCCGGCGGACGAATCCAGCAACAACACCGTGATGGTCCATATCCGCCATCTGCGCAAGAAGCTCGCCGACATCGACTCGTCCCAAGCCTTCATCGAGACGGTGTGGGGCGTGGGCTACCGCATTCCCTAGGGCGGGCTGCCGTCGTGGACCGGTCGATCATCGCGCGGGAGCGCGCCAATCAGAGCAGGAGCCTCCAGGCAAAGGCGTCGCGCCGCGTGCTGGCAGGGCTGCTGCTCTTCCTCGTCACCTACGGCGGCGCGTGCGCCACCTTGACGTACTGCCTGATCGAGTGGGTCGTTCCCGGTATCTTCGGGTCCGTCTGGGCGCTAGGCGCCCGCTTCGTGCTGGGTATCTGGTCCTTTTTGGCCTTCGTCGGCCTGGTGCTGGGGCTGTATCTGGTGGCGAAGACCGGAATACGATACGTGGTGCGTCGCTTCGACGAGCTGTTCTCTGCCATGGCCGACGTCGCGGGCAAGCGGGAAGGCTCCATCGCCCTGCCGCGAGGGCTTGAGCCGGCGCAGGAGGTGCTCAATGCGCTGAAGGAGGAGGCGGAGCAGAACGAGCGCGCCGCCGCAGCCGCCGAGGAACGCAAAGACGAGCTGGTCGCCTACCTTGCCCACGACATCAAGACACCCCTCACCTCCATCATCGGCTACCTGGCGCTGCTGGACGAGTCCCCCGACCTTCCCGGGGACATTCGACGCCGCTACATCGCCACGGCGCTTTCCAAGTCCTACCGTCTGGAAGAGCTCATGAGCGATTTCTTCGAGATCACCCGCTACAACCTGCAGACCATCCCCATCGAGCGGTCGTCCTTCGACGGGGCGCTGTTCGTGAACCAGATCATCGACGAGCTGTACCCGGTGGCGCAGGCGCGGGGCCTGCAAGTGGTTTACGATGGCCCTGCGAGCTTCGAGGTGTTCGCCGATGCGAGCCATGTGGCGCGCGTGCTGAACAACGTGCTGCGAAATGCCCTGGCCTACGCCGACGCCCGGACCGAGGTCCGCGTCCGCACGTCGCTTACGGTGGGGCAGGGCAATTTCCTGTGGTGGGAGCTCACGGTGACCGACAAGGGTCGCGAGCTGTCGCCCGAGCATATCGAGCGCATCTTCGAGCGCTTCTTCCGCGCCGACGACGCCCGTCCCACGGCCACGGGAGGCGGGGCCGGGCTGGGGCTTGCCATTGCGCGCGAGATCACGCGCGCCCACGGCGGCGACATCTACGTGCAGAGCGCGGCGGGCATCACGTCGTTCACCGTGTGGATTCCCCAGGGGGCCGTCGTCTCGGGGGAGCCGTCGCAGGCGTAGGGCTTCAGGCGGTGCATCGCTGCGCCCGACGGCATGCTGTGGCGTTTCGGGTTTTGCGTGAGCCGTGTTGAAATGTCAGCTTTGTTTTTGCTAGGGTAGCCGAGAAAACTGACGCGCAACAAGGAGCATGTTGCCTGGCGTAGCCCAGGCGAGTGCTCGAACGGGGTTCTCGATGACACTTTCGCCTTGCGCCCGCTTCGGCGGTGCTTCGCTTTCCTCACGGGCGGCATTCGCCGCCGTTCTTTCGCTGCTGCTGGCTTCGGTCTTGTGCTTGCCGGCCGCATCTGCCCCTGGGCGGGCATGGGCCGACGAGGCCGGCGCGCCTGCGTGGGACGATGCCCCGGGGGCTTCCAGTCCCGAAGAGCGTCTGTCCTACCTGCGGGAGCTTGCCGAAGGGGGCAACGTCACCATTCACGTTATGGCGTTCATGAGCTCAGATGCTATCCTGGTGGAGAGCGACGGTCGGTTCGGGCTGGTGGATGCGGGCGAGGACGACGACTATCCGGACGGGTCCGACCCCCGCTACCCGCTTCGCGACGGCATCATCATAGGAGAGGGCCACGAAGACGAGCTCATCGCCTACATGAAGTCGCTCGGCGTGACCTCCGGGAACCTGGAGTTCGTGCTGGGTACCCATCCCCATTCCGACCATATCGGCGCGCTGGACGAGGTCATCTACGAGTTTCAGCCCTCGCGGGTGTATTTGATGGAGTACCAGGACTCCTACGTGACGAGGCCCGACGATCTGTGGGACAACCTGTACGTTTACGACCACGTTCTGCAGGCGACGGCCGATACCGGGGCGGTGCTCGTGCAATCCTTCGACGAGGCGGCCCCCGTCATCCCCGCTTCTCGCGAGGATGCGCCCGAACCCGATTCTCCCGGGGATGCCGAAGGAGCCCCCGGTACTGGCGAGGATGCTCCGGTCGCCTTCGGCGAGCCTGCGGACGACTCCGGCGATTCCCTCATCGGAAACCCCGTCTTCATGCTGGGAAGCGCGCTTATCGAGGTCATGAACTATTCCGAGGACTACAAGCATACGCCGAAGCCGGACGCGAACTACTTCTCTCTGGGCGTCAAGGTGAGCGCGGGAGGCAAATCGGGTTTTCTTGCCGGGGATATCAACAATTACGGAGACGGGGACGAAACAATGCTTGCGCCGCTAGTGGGCAAGGTGGACTTCCTCAAGCTGGGCCATCACGGCGGAGCCGGATCGAACACCTCGGACTACCTGCGGACGCTGAGCCCTTCGGTCGTGATGCAGACCTCCGATTTCCCGGGAGCCTCGCAGGCGCTGGTCGACGACTCCCTGAAGCTGGGGTATCGCTACTACGATTCCGCCGTGGTGACCGAAAAGGGCTTGCCCGCCCTTGCCGTTACCTTCGAGGACGGTCGGCTTACGACAAATATCGCGGTCGAAGGCTACCGCGTGCGGAGCCGCTCATCCTCCCCGCATTACTATCTGTTCAGGAACTTCGCTCCCGTGCGCTATTCCGGTATCGTCGAGGACCAAGACCGACGGTTCTTCTTCAAGAACAGCTTCGTGGCCTTGGAGGACGCCTGGTATACGGACGGGTCGGGTACGTACCGGCTGGACTCCGACGGTCTTCCCCTTGAGGGGTTCCAAACCATCGACGACAAGCGCTACTGCTTCGACGATGAGACCGGGGTGCTGCTGAAGGGGCCGCGGTGGATCGAGGACGGCACCTCTCGGTTCCGGGTAACCGCCGACGGTTCCTTCGCGTCGGGCTGGCATCTTGTCGAGGGGCTGTGGTACTGGCTCGACCCGCAGACCTATGCGATGGCCACGGGCTGGCTTGAGGTGGACGGCAGGAGCTATGTGCTTGGGGACGATGGGGCCATGGCTGCGGACCGGTGGGTTCTGCACGACGGCCGGCGATACTGGGCTTCGGCTTCCGGCGCCTTGTCCGCAGGATGGAGGCTCGTCAGCGATCGGTGGTATTGGCTCGACCCGCAGACCTATGCGATGGCCACGGGCTGGTACAAGGTGAACGGCGAGTGGAACTGGTCTGATTCCGAAGGCGTATGGCATCCGAACGAGTGGAAACGTGACGCTGCCGGCTGGTGGTACGCCTGGGCCGACGGAACGTACCCGACAAGCTCCTGGCAGCTTATCGACGGCGAATGGTACCGCTTCGACGGTTCGGGCTATATGTGCATCGGATGGTGTCTTGCCGGCGGCCGCTGGTACTATCTGGCTGGCGACGGAGCCATGCGCATCGGCTGGCAGAGAGTGGATGGTGAATGGTACTACCTGGGAGACTCCGCCGATGACGGCGCTATGCGAACCGGCTGGCAGAAGGTGTCGGGGCAGTGGTACTTCCTCGAGGATAGCGGGGCCATGGCCACGGGCTGGAAGCGCATCGGCGGAGTGTGGTACTACCTGACGGGGTCGGGCTCCATGGCCGTCGGCTGGCAGAAGGTGGGCGACGAGTGGTACTACCTGGGCGACTCGCCCGATGACGGCGCCATGCGCACCGGCTGGCAGAAGGTGGGCGGCACGTGGTACTTCCTGCACGAGTCCGGCGCTATGGCGCATAGCTGCTGGGTGGGAAGCTACTATGTGGACGGGTCGGGGGCCATGGTTACCGACGCATGGGTGGACGGCTACTACGTCGACGCGACGGGCCGTTGGGACTCTTCGAAGTAGCGGACGCCAGGCATCGGCGTGGTCGTTTCGTGAGGGACGGCGTTGCCGTTTGCGATGGTCTATACTGACTAGCTGTCCGCGATTCGGACGCACATACTCATCAAGAGCCGGGGGAGAGAGTTGGCTCACCGATCCCGGCGCCAACCTGGCTTCGCGCCTGCAAGCCAAGGTGGTCCAGCCGACAGCGATGAAGGAGGAAACGCCCTATGGCAAACGCTGTGCAAAGCTACCTGTTTACCTCGGAATCCGTTACCGAGGGACATCCCGACAAAATCTGCGACCAGATCTCCGACGCCATCTTGGACGCCATCCTGTCAAAGGAGACCGAGCTGGCCGCATCCGGCTACATTGCCCCCAACGGACATCCGGCCGATCCGGCCCAGGTTCGCTGCGCCTGCGAGACCATGGCCACCACCGGCATGATCATGGTGACCGGCGAGATCCGCACCCAAGCCTACGTGGACGTGCCCGGCATCGTGCGCGACGTGATCCGCGAGATCGGCTACGACCGCGCGAAGTTCGGCTTCGACTGTGAAACCTGCGGCGTGATCAACGCCATCCACGAGCAGTCGCCCGACATCGCCATGGGCGTCGACGAGAGCTGGGAGGCTCAGCACGGCGAGGGCGCCGACGACCCCTACGAGCGCATCGGCGCCGGCGACCAGGGCATGATGTTCGGCTACGCCTGCAACGAGACCTCCACCCTTATGCCCATGCCCATCTACCTGGCCCACCGCATGGCCGAGCAGCTGACGGCGGTGCGCAAGTCCGGTGAGATGCCCTACCTGCGTCCCGACGGCAAGACCCAGGTGTCGGTTCGCTACGTGGACGGTAAGCCCGTGTCGGTGGAGAAGGTGATCGTGTCCACCCAGCATGCCGAGGACGTGGAGCACGAGCGCCTGGCCAACGAGGTGATTCAGAACGTGGTGAAGCCGGTGCTGGCCCGCGAGGGAGTGGCCCTGGCCGACGGTGCCCAGATTCATGTGAACCCCACCGGCCGCTTCGTTATCGGAGGCCCTATGGGCGATGCCGGCCTTACGGGCCGCAAGATCATCGTGGACACCTACGGCGGCATGGGCCGACACGGCGGCGGCGCCTTCTCGGGCAAGGACTGCACCAAGGTTGACCGTTCCGCCGCCTACGCCGCGCGCTGGGTGGCCAAGAACGTGGTGGCCGCCGGTCTTGCCGACCGCTGCGAGGTGCAGGTGGCCTACGCCATCGGCATGGCGCGCCCGGTGTCGATCATGGTGGAGACCTTCGGTACGAACCACGTGCCCGAGGCCGATATCGAGGCCGCCGTCGCGAAGGTGTTCGACCTGCGCCCCGGCGCCATCATCGACGCCCTCGATTTGCGTCGGCCCATCTACCGCAAGACCGCGGCCTACGGGCATTTCGGTCGCGAGCTGCCCGAGTTCACCTGGGAGCGCACGGACAAGGCCGACGAGCTACGGGCTGCGTGCAACCTGGCGTAAACCGCGCGGTTGCATCCGGCTTCGGGGCGATTCGGCAAAATCGGCGTGGTTGCCAAAATGAGGGGTGACAAGCACGCGTTTTAGTGTATTGTATTCCCCGTGCCTTCGGAGCGAAGGCAAGTGTTGCCGCCATGCAGCACGCATTGTTACTTCCCTCCAAAAAGCGGGGAAAGGAAAGAGGAATAAAATGGCGGAAGGTATTGTGAAGTGGTTCAACCCCGAAAAGGGCTACGGGTTCATCTCTCAGGACCAGGGCGAAGATCTGTTCGTCCATTTCTCTGAGATCAAGATGGACGGCTTCAAGACCCTTGACGAGGGTGCTCGTGTGTCCTTCGACGTGACCGAAGGCCAGAACGGCAAGAAGCAGGCGAGCAACGTTCAGAAGATCTAACTCGCGCTCTCAAACTCAAATGCCTGAGGCGGTCTCGGAAACGGGGCCGCCTTTCTTTTGCGCTTTGATGTGGAGGGCGGGGGCGCAGGGGTCCGTGCTCGGACAGTCCTGCTCGCTTACGAGCGCTTCGCGCTCACGCTCGTGCGGAACTGAGCGTGGACCCCTGCGCCCCCGGCATCGACGCGACATACAGGACGCCGTGCTCGGACAGTCCTGCTCGCTTACGAGCGCTTCGCGCTCACGCTCGGATCGAAGCCGCTCCGCCGGCAAGCAATGGGGCTTGGGCCCGCCCGGCGCAGAACGCCATGCTCGGACAGTCCTGCTCGCTTACGAGCGCTTCGCGCTCACGCTCGTGCGGAACTGCGCGTGGCATCCTGCGCCGGGCGGGCCCAAGCGTGCACTCGTTACAGGATAAGCATGGCGTCGCCGAAGGAGAGCAGGCGGTAGCGCTCTTGGATGGCGTGCTCGTAGGCGGCCAGCAGGTTCTCGCGGCTGCTGAAGGCGCTCACCAGCATCATGAGGGTGGAGCGGGGCACGTGGAAGTTCGTGACCAGGCCGTCCACTACGTGGAAGTCGTAGCCGGGCAGGATGTAGAGGCTCGTGGCCTCGCGCTGGCGCGCCCGCAGACCGCCCTGGTCGCCGTCGGTTTTGGGGTCCCAGGCGCTTTCCAGGCTGCGGACGCTGGTGGTGCCGACGGCCACCACGCGCCCGCCGGCCTCCTTGGTGCGCTTTACGGCTTCCACGGTGGCGGGGGGAACGGTGTAGTACTCGGTGTGGATGACGTGCTGCTCGGGGTCGTCCTCGTCCACGGTTCGGAACGTGTCCAGGCCCACCTCCAGCTCGACGCAGGCCCAGCCGACGCCGCTGTCCTTCAGGCGCTCGATGAGCTCTGGCGTGAAATGGAGGCCAGCCGTGGGGGCGGCGGCCGAGCTCTCGCGCTGGGAGTACACCGTCTGGTACAGCTCCTCGTCGCCGGCGTAGTCGCGGATGTAGGGGGGCAGCGGCGTCTTTCCCACCGCGTGGAGCGCCTCGTCGAGGGAGGGGAGGGGCGTGGAGAGGCGCACTTTCCGCTCGCCGCGGTTCCCGCCCTCGGCCCAGTCTATCACCTCGGCGCTCATGGCCACGTCCCCCGCTTCGTCGAAGAAGTCGACCACGGCCCCGGTGCCGGGCTTCAGGCGCTTGCCCGGGCGCACGAGCGCCTCCCAGAAGGCAACGCGGTTGGTGCGCGGCTCGGGACCGCCGCATTCGCGCAGCAGGAACACCTCCGCTGCGCCGCCCGTGCCTCGCTTGGCTCCCAGCAACCGCGCGGGCAGCACGCGGGTCTCGTTGGCCACGAGCAGGTCGCCCGGGCGCAGGTAGTCGGAGATGTCGCAGAACAGCCTGTCCTCAATCTGGCCGCTTTGCCGGTCCATCTTGAGCAAGCGGCAGCGGTCGCGCACTGCTGCCGGCGTTTGGGCTATGAGCTCGGGGGGCAGTTCGTAGTCGAAATCGTCGGTTCTCAAGGAGGGCGCCTTCCTTCCTGCTTCTTGGATGCTTGGGGTTATTGTCCCACGACAAGGCTGCGTCTCGCGTGGCGGTTCTCGCTTTTGCTCGTAGCGTCAAGGAGGCCGCTCTACGCGGGACGATTGAGAAGATGCAGCCGCACGAGCCCCTCGAGCGTGAGGTGCTCCCGATGCTCGCCGACCGTCTTGCAGAGGGCGGCCATGGCGCGGGCGTTCTCGCCGGCCATGATCGCCTGCGCCGGCTCTCCCAGCTCGCGTCGGCACTGCTCCACCAGCCCGTCGATCATGGCCGCCTGCCCCAGGACGAATCCGGATTGCATGGCCTCGCGGGTGCTCTTGCCGATAGCGCATCTGGGGGCGCGCAGGTCGACCGAGGGCAGCTTGGCCGCCGCCGTGGCCGCCGCATGGGCGGCTACCTGAAGCCCCGGCGCGATGATGCCGCCCACGAAGCGGCCCTTTCCATCCACAACCGCGAAGGTCGTGGTGGTTCCCAGGTCAACCACGATGAACGGCGCCTCGTAGGAGGCCATGGCGCAGGCAAGGTTCGCGACGATGTCGGCCCCCAGTTCGCCGGGGTCGTTGTAGCTCATGGGCACGCCGGTCTTGATGCCCGGTCCCACCACCAGGGCTCGGCGCCCGGTCAGCTGTGCGGCGGCCTGCACCCAGGCGTCGGTGAGGTCGGGCACTACCGAGGCCACCACGGCGTCCTTCCAGCGGGCGGGCGCCGGCTGGAAGGCGTCCGCGCCGTCGGGCCTTCCCGCAGGTTGGCCGGGGCAGGCCGCAAGCGACAGGACGGTGGCCACGGCTTCGTCGCGGGTGCACCCCGGCGCCGTGGAGGCGCTCCAGACGCGCAAGAGGCGTCCGTCTCGGGCCAAGCCCAGCCTGACGCGGGTGTTGCCCACGTCGATCACCAGGAGGGGAGCCGTTGCGTCCTGGCGGTTGTCTGCATTGCCGGCCATGCTGCAGCCTTTCTGTCGGCCCCGGGGCGGGGCTGGATTTCCTCGCTCGTTTCATTATACTGTTCCACCGTCCATCGGTAACCCGACTCCCTGGATTGCGGGGGAGCGGATATACGAAAAGGAGAGAGAATGGACTCTGTCAAAGGGCAGCTGACCCTGCGCGGCATCGTCATCGGATGCATAGGCTGCGCGCTCATCACCGCGTCTTCCGTCTACATCGCCTTGCGAATGGGGGCCCTGCCATGGCCCATCGTGTTCGCGGCAATCATCTCGCTGTTCTTCCTGAAAGCCGTAAGCCGCGGGAAATCCACGCTCAACGAGGCCAACGTCACCCATACGGTCATGAGCGCCGGCGCCATGGTGGCCGGCGGTTTGTGCTTCACCATCCCCGGCATCTGGATGCTGGGCTACGCCGACCAGGTGGGCTGGGCCGAGATGCTGCTCATAGCCTTGTCGGGCGTGGCCATAGGACTCGTGTGCACCGTAGCGCTGCGCCGTCACTTCATCGAGGACTCCGGCCTGGAGTTTCCCATCGGCGAAGCGGCCGCCCAAACGCTCAAAGCGGGCGACGCCGGCGGCAAGACCGGCGCGAAGCTCTTCGGCGCCATGGGGTTCGCCGGGGTCTACACGGTGCTGCGCGACCTTCTGGGTGCGATCCCCTCCATGTTCCTCGGCAACGTCTCCATCCCCGGCGTGGTGTTCGGCATCTACAACTCGCCCATGATGCTGGCAGTGGGCTTCCTCGTGGGCACCGGGGCCGTGGCCGTGTGGTTCGCCGGCGGCCTGTTCGCCAACTTCGGCATCATCGTGGGCGGCTCGGCTGCGGGGCTGTGGGACGTATCCGACGGCCAGAGCATCGTCTCCAGCTTGGGGATGGGCCTTATGATGGGAGCCGGCTTCGGGGTCATCTTCAAGAACATCGTCCCGAAGGCGGCCTCGATGCTGCGCCGCCAGGCCGCTTCGTCCGCATCCGCTGAAGCCCCTCGGCGCGCCAGGCTGGGTGCCGGCGTCATGGCCCTGGTCGTTGCGGCCGTCGCCCTGGTGCTGTGCTTCGCTTTGGGGCTCGGTCCCGTTCCTGCCGTCATCGTGGTGGCGCTCGCCTGGGTGGCCACGGCCATGAGCGCCCAGAGCGTCGGCCAAACGGGCATCGACCCCATGGAGATCTTCGGGCTGATCGTGCTTCTGGCCGTGGCTGCGGCCTCCGACCTGCCCCAGGTGCAGCTGTTCTTCGTCGCCGCCGTGGTGTCTGTGGCCTGCGGCCTTGCCGGCGACGTCATGAACGACTTCCATGCGGGTCATGTGCTGGGAACGTCCCCGAAGGCCCAGTGGGTCGGCCAGGCCATCGGGGCCGTGGTGGGCGCGCTTGTGGCGGTGGCGGTCATGGTCGCCCTCGTGGGGGCCTACGGCCCCGATGCCTTCGGCGTGGGCAAGGAGTTCGTCTCCGCCCAGGCAAGCGTGGTGGCCACCATGGTCTCGGGCATCCCGTCGGTGCCGGCCTTCGCCGCGGGGCTTGTCGTCGGCGTGGCGCTGTACTTCGTCGGGTTCCCGGCCATGATGCTGGGGCTCGGCGTCTACCTGCCCTTCTACATGTCGCTCACGGCGTTTCTGGGCGCCATGGCCAAGCTCGTCTACGATGCCGTCTGCAAGCGCCGCGACAAGGACCTTTCCGAGCAGGAGCGGCAACGTCGCCAGCTCGATCAGGCCGAGACCGGCCTGGTGGTGTCGAGCGGCCTTCTGGGCGGCGAGTCCATCGTCGGCGTCGTTGCCGCGTTCATCGTCATCGGCATGGGCATTGCCGGCTAGTTATTCCGTGGTCGGGCGCCGACGGCTCGGCGCCCGACCACGACCCGTAGTATACTGACGGCGGAAAACGGACGCCTGCTACGGACGATTGCGAAGACTATGACCAGAAGCTCTGATGCCATCCCCTACAGAAGCCTCGACCCCGCCGTCGAGGCGGCCATACGCGCCGACAGGGAATCGGGACGGCTCCACCCGCTGCGCTTTTGCGACGAGGACCTGGTGCGCCGCGAGGATCTGCCCCACGACCGCGCGACGCTCCTGCGCCCGGGGTTCGCGCGCGACATAGAGAAGATCATCAACGTCCCGGCCTACAACCGCTACGCCGACAAGACCCAGGTGTTCTCCTTCGTGGAAAACGACGACATCAGCCGCCGCGGGCTGCATGTGCAGCTGGTCAGTCGCGTGGCGCGCAACATCGGCCGGCTGCTGGGGCTCAACACCGAGCTCATCGAGGCCATAGCCTTGGGCCACGACGTGGGGCACACGCCCTTCGGGCATGCGGGGGAGCGCTTCCTTTCCGAGTGCTACCACGAACGCACGGGCCGCTTCTTCAACCACAACGTCCACTCCGTGCGGGTGCTCGACGAGCTCTACCGGCGAAACGTCAGCCTGCAGACCCTTAACGGCGTGCTCGCCCATAACGGCGAGTTTGCCTGCCAGCAGCTGGCCTGCGCGCCCATGGACGACTTCGACGCCCTGGACGCCACGGTGGAGTCCTGCATCGCCGACGAGTCCGTCATCGCCCATCTGCGCCCGGCTACCTTGGAGGGGTGCGTGGTGCGCGTGGCCGACATGGTCGCCTACCTGGGCAAGGACCGCGCCGACGCCTTGGCCATGGGCGTGCTGGACGACCTGGAGTGCTTCGAGAGCTCCTACATCGGCCGCGAGAACGCCAAGATACTGAACAACCTCACCGTGGACATCGTGAACAACAGCTACGGGCGCGACTGCATAGCCATGTCGCAGGAGGCCTTCGAGGACCTCAAGCGGGCCAAGCGCCAGAACTACCGGCTCATCTACGAGCGCGAGGGGTTCGCCGACGGGTCGGGCAACGTGGTGGAGGAGATGTTCCAGGAGATGTACGCGCGCCTGTACGACGACGTGGTCGCGGGCGACGAGTCCTCCCCGGTGTTCGCCCACCACGCCCGAAACCTCGCTCGCTGCTCCTCGAGCATCGACGCGGACGCCTACATGGCCGGAGAGCCGAACCAGATCGTGGTTGACTACCTGGCCTCCATGACCGACAGCTACTTCATGGCCCTCTACGAGCACCTGTTCCCCCGCAGCGTGAAGACCATCGTCTCGCGCGGCTACTGCGCCGACTTGGGCCGGGAGTAGGCCGTGGCGCAGATTAGCAACGAGGACGTCGAGCGGGTACGCGAGGCCACCGATTTGGTGGCCCTGGTGGGCGAGCGCACCCAGATACGCCAGAAGGGCCGAGACTTCTGGTGCTGCTGCCCCTTCCATCAGGAGAAGACCCCCTCGTGCAAGATCGACGGCGCCACGGGGCGTTGGCACTGCTTCGGCTGCGGCGAGGGGGGCGACGCCTTCTCGTTTCTCATGAAGCTGGACAGTCTGTCCTTCCCCGAGGCCGTGCGCGCTCTGGCCGAGCGCGCCCATATCGAGATCAAGGAGACTTCAGGCGGCCGTCCTGCCGTCAGCCGCGACCGAAAGGGGCGGCTGCAGGAGGTGTGCAAGGCCACGGCCGACTTCTACCATCGCCAGCTGCTGTGCCTGAAGGGCGCCGAGGCCGACGCCGCCCGCTCGTACTTGGGGGGACGGGGACTCGGCGGGGAAGTGGCCAAGCGCTGGCAGCTGGGGTTTGCGCCGGGCCATGGCGTCCTCGTGCGCCACTTGGGGTCTCTCGGGTTCACGCCTCAGGAGATGGTGCAGGCCAACGTCGCCCTGCAGCGTGACGGCGGCCCTCTGCGCGACAGGTTCTTCAACCGGGCTATGTTTCCCATCTTCGACGAGCGGGGGTCGGCCATCGCCTTCGGCGGCCGGGTCATCGGCCAGGGGGAGCCCAAGTACCTCAACTCCCAGGAGACCCCGCTGTTCCACAAGTCGAAGGTGCTCTTCGGGCTGGACAAGGCGAAGGCCGCCATGGCCTCGACGGGCGTGGCCATCGTGACCGAGGGCTACACCGACGTCATCGCCCTGCACGAGGCCGGCATCCGCAACGCCGTGGCCACCTTGGGCACGGCGCTCACCTTGAGCCATATCCGCCTGCTCTCGCGCCACGCCTCCAAGCGCATCGTCTACCTGTTCGACGGCGACGAGGCGGGCAAGCGCGCCGCGGACCGGGCGCTCGGGTTCATCGACGAGTCCATGACGCCCGAGGCCGGCCGCTCCCAGGTGGAGCTGTGCGCGGTCACGCTGCCCGACAACCTGGACCCGGCCGACTTCGTGGCGCAGCGCGGGGCCGATGCCCTGCGCGAGCTCATAGACCAGGCCGTCCCCCTCATCCAGTACGGCATCGACCGGCGGCTCGCCCGTCACGACCTGTCCACGGCCGAAGGACGCTCGGCCGCCCTGGCCGACGCGCTGTCGGTGCTCGCCCCCATCAAGGGCTCGTTTCTGGCCAAGGACTACGCGGTGCAGCTGGCCGGGCGCACCCGGGCGAGCGAGGCCGACGTGCTCGCGCGCCTGGCAGCGCTCAAGGCTCCGCGCAGGACGGAGACGGCCGACGAGGAGGCGCTCGGATTTGCCGCTGCGGGACCGTCCGTGCCGCCGCCGGCGCCCGCTGCGCCTCGTCCCCGGAGGCTTTCTGCGGCGGAGCGCAGCCGGTTGAGCTTCGAGCGGGAGTTCCTGCGGCAGCTGTCGACCAATCCCCAGGCGGCCCTGGACCGATCCGATGCGCTGGCGTCCACCCGCTGGCACGACGGTGCCCACCGCGACGTCGCCTCGGCCATGCTTGAGGTGCTTGCCGAGCAGCCGTCCCTGTCGCCTTCGCGCTTCGCGGCCGCCGTCGTCGAGCGCGCCCCCGTGGCCGACCGGGTGCTTGCCGGCGGGGTGGGGGGCAGCGAGGCGACCGACTTCGCCGAGCGGTCCTACCTGGACACGCTGCAGTTCGTTGCCGACGAGCTTTCCATCGGCGACCTTCGCGACGAGCTGCAGGGGATACGGGCGTCGCTTGCGGCCCCCACGGGGGTCACCGACGAGGAGCGGGCGGTCTTCCTGCAGATGGCCTCGGTGCTGCAGTCCCAGCTGGTCGAGCGGCAGAGCGCCCACGGAAGAGCCTGAGGGCGGTTGTGTGCGGACTTCGGGAGTTGCTTGCAATGGCCGGTTCGTACCGCTAAAATGACTGTTTCGTATGCGGTCTGTCGGCTTGCGCCGATCAAAACTACCAAGGAGCGTGTTTCGTTGAATCCCCTCGCTATCATCATGTGCATTTTGCTGGTGCTCTCCGGCATCGGGCTCATCATCTTCGTGCTGCTTCACTCCGGCAAGGGTACCGGCGTGTCCGACATGATCGCCAGCTCGGTCTACTCCAGCCAGACGGGCACTTCCATCGTGGAGAAGAACCTCGACCGCATCACCATCATCCTGGCCATCGTGTTCTTCGTGTCCCTGATCGTGCTCATGATCGTCTATCCTCAGGGCACCATCACCCCGGGCCAGTAGGGAAGGACCGCTTCGCCTGAACGGTTCGGCGAGGTTATGCCAAAGCTGTGTGGTTGCGCGATCGCCGTTGCTTGCCTCGGCGATCGCTCTTATTATAGGTAGACTGCCAAAAGGGCAGGGGCGCTTTGCCTGGTGGCCACGGATTCCCCCATGGCTACTCGGCTTGGCGTTAAGGAACTACCGTCGGATACGTGCCGGCGACATTTGGGAAAGGAACGAACCATGGCAGAGAAGCTGAGCATCAGCAAGGAGCGTACCGCGGAGCTCATCAAGGAGTTCGGCAAGGACGAGCACGATTCCGGCAGCCCCGAGGTTCAGGTGGCCATCCTGTCCGAGCGCATCCGTAACCTCACCGAGCATCTGAAGACCCACAAGAAGGACAACCACACCCGCCGTGGCCTCATGATGCTCATCGGTAAGCGCCGCGGGATGCTGAAGTACATCAAGGAGCGCGATATCGACGGCTACCGCGCCCTCATCAAGAAGCTCGGCATTCGCGACAACATCTAAAGCGAAGTTGGTTTGATTACGAAAGCCCGCGGTAAGCGGGCTTTCGTCTAAAGCGGACGAAGGCGCAAGGGCGCCCTCGCCCGCGGGTGGCGGGCGTTGTGCCCGCCGCTCGAAGAAGCTCCGGCGCATAGGGCGTCGGGGAGAAGAGAAAAGGTTGAAAGCACTATGATCGAGAAAATCGTCGAGGAGTTCGAGCTCTACGGCAAAACCTACCGTCTGGAAACCGGCGAGCTTGCCAAGCAGGCCACCGGCGCCGTGGTGGTAACCCAGGGAGACACCACGGTGCTCGTTACCGCCGTTATCTCCAAGGAGGAGCGCGACTTCGACTTCTTCCCGCTGACGGTGGACTTCATTGAGAAGATGTACGCCGTGGGCCGCATCCCCGGCGGCTACCTGAAGCGCGAGGCCCGTCCCTCTGAGAAGGGCACCCTGACCGCCCGCATGATCGACCGTCCCATCCGTCCCGGATTCGTGGACGGCTTCAAGCGCGAGGTGCATGTGGTGGCCACCACGCTGGTCGCAGACCAGATCAACCCGCCCGACTGCATCTGCGTCGCCGGTGCTTCGGCGGCCCTCATGCTGGGCGCGGCCCCCTTCGATGGCCCGGCTGCCTGCGTGCGCATCGCCCGCAACAAGGAAACCGGCGAGTTCATCGTCAACCCCACCTTCGAGGAGCAGGACAACTCCGACCTTGAGCTCACCATCGCCGGCACTGCCGACTACATCTCCATGGTTGAGGCTGGTGCCGACGAAATCTCCGAAGAGGACATGCTCGCTGCCATGACCTTCGGCCAGGAGGCCATCGCCGCCTTCTGCGAGGTGCAGCAGCGCTTCCTGGACCGTTGCAACATCGAGCCGAAGGAATGGCCGGTCCATGTGGCCGATCCCTCCATCGCCGAGCGCGTGACGCCGTTCTTGGACGCCATGAGCGAGGCCCTGCACGACGCCGACAAGGCCGCCCGCATGGCCAAGGTTGAGCAGCTCAAGGCTTCCATCGCCGCCGAGCAGTTCACCGACGAGGAGCGCGCTGCCTGGAAGGCCGACATCGCCGCAGCCCTGAAGTCCCTCGAGAAGAAGGCCATGCGCTCCATGGTGCTTGCCACCGGCGAGCGTGCCGACGGCCGCACCCCCGAGGAGATCCGTCCTCTCTACATCGTTCCGGGCTATCTGCCCCGCGTTCATGGTTCCGGCCTGTTCCAGCGCGGCCAGACCCAGGCGCTGTCCATCTGCACCTTGGGCATGCTCAACGAGTGGCAGCGTCTTGACACCATCGATCCGGCCGAGGGCAAGCGCTACATGCACCAGTACAACTTCCCGCCCTACTCCACGGGCGAGACCGGTCGTATGGGCGCCCCCAAGCGTCGCGAGATCGGCCATGGTGCGCTGGCCGAGCGCGCGCTGCTGCCGGTGATCCCCACCGAGGACGAGTTCCCCTACGCCATCCGCGTGGTCTCCGAGGTGCTCGAGTCCAACGGCTCCTCCTCGATGGCCTCCACCTGCGGTTCCACCTTGGCCCTCATGGACGCCGGCGTGCCCATCAAGGCTCCCGTGTCCGGCATCGCCATGGGGCTCATCAAGGAGGGCGACGATGTGGTCATCCTCTCCGACATCCAGGGCATCGAGGACTT
Source organism: Adlercreutzia aquisgranensis (assembly GCF_943193145.1). NCBI lineage: Bacteria > Bacillati > Actinomycetota > Coriobacteriia > Eggerthellales > Eggerthellaceae > Adlercreutzia > Adlercreutzia aquisgranensis. The sequence continues at coordinate 115,573 of NZ_CALPDA010000010.1, forward strand.
CCTGGGCGACATGGACTTCAAGGTGTGCGGCACCTCCAAGGGCATTACGGCCCTGCAGATGGACAACAAGGCCCGCGGCCTGTCCGTGGACATTCTGGCCCGTGCCCTCACCCAGGCCAAGGAAGGCCGAGCCTTCATCCTTGACGCCATGCTGGACACCATAGCCGAGCCGCGCGCCGAGCTGTCCAAGTACGCGCCCCGCATCGAGACCATCCATATCCCCGTGGACAAGATCCGCGACGTCATCGGCTCCGGCGGCAAGGTGGTCCGCGGCATCCAGGAGCAGACCGGCGCCCAGATCGAGATCCTGGAGGACGGCACCATCCACATCGCTGCCGTCGAGGGGCCGGCCGGCGAGGCCGCCAAGGCCATGATCTTGGGTATCGTGAAGGAGCCCGAGGTGGGCGAGGAGTTCGATGGCGAGGTCGTGGGCATCAAGGACTTCGGCGCCTTCGTGAAGCTGACCCCGGGCAAGGACGGCCTGCTGCACATCAGCCGCGTGGCCAACGGGCGCGTGGGCAAGGTGGAGGACGTGCTTAGCCTGGGCGACATCGTGAAGGTGAAGGTGCTCGAGGTCGACCCCAACTCCGGCAAGATCTCCCTTGACCGTCTGGACAAGCCCGACGCCCCGGCTCCGGCCGAAGGCGACCGCGCCCCGCGGGCCCCGCGCGATGGCGGCAAGGGCACCAACCGTTCCGGCCACCAGGGCGACAACCGTCCCGGTCGCTCGAACCGCACGCCGCGGCGCCGCCACGAGTCCTCCGGCGAGGAGTAGCGCCATGGTGCGCGTTGCGGTAAGCGGCTGTTGGGGCCGCATGGGCTCCACCGTGGTCGAGGCCGTCACCGCCGCCGACGACATGGCGGTGGCCTGCGGCATCGACCCGTCCGGCGCCGAGGGTGCCGAGCAGCCCTTCCCGGTGTACGCCTCCGTGGCCGAGGCGCTTGCGCAGTGCGACTTCGACGTGATGGTGGACTTCAGCCAGCCCGACGCCGTGGCGGACAACGTCCGCGCGGCGCTTCGGGCCGGCGTGGACTGCGTGGTGGGCACCACCGGTCTTGGCGCCGAGGCTTTGGAGGGGCTGGCCCGGGAGGCTTCCGAGGGAACCTGCCTGTTCTTCGCCCCCAACTTCACTACGGGCGCTGTGCTCATGATGGAGTTCGCCAAGGCGGCGGCGGCGTACTTCCCCCAGGCCGAGGTCATCGAGTACCACCACTGCAACAAGAAGGACGCACCGTCGGGCACCGCCGTGCGCACGGCCCAGCTCATCTCCGAGGCGCGCAAGGGCAGCCCCAGCGAGGCTCCCGGCAGCGAGACCGAGATCGACGGCTGCCAGGGCGCCCGCGGGGCGCTCGTGGAGGGCATCCCCGTCCATTCGGTGCGCTCCATGGGCTTCGTGGCCAGCCAGGAGGTGGTGTTCGGCAGCTTCGGGCAGACGCTGACCATCCGCCACGATTCCTGGGACCGCCACTCCTACATGCCCGGCGTGCTCTTGGGCATCCGCAGCGTGTCGGGGCTCTCCGGCCTGGTGGTCGGCTTGGAAAACCTGATGTAGGCCTTCGGGGCCTTCGGTAGACGACTAGGAGGTTGCTATGACGACGCCTCGCTTCGGTCGGATGATCCCGGCCATGGTCACCCCCTTCGACGAGAACCTTGAGCTCGATCTGGACCGCGCCCAGGAGCTTGCGGTCCGCCTGGCCGACGGCGGCGCCGACGCGCTGATCGTCAACGGCACCACCGGCGAGAGCCCCACGGTGTTCTACCCCCAGAAGATGGAACTGTTCGGCGCGGTGGTTTCGGCTCTCGGCGGTCGCATTCCCGTGATCGCCAACGTCGGGGACAACTGCACGGCCGACACGGTGAGCTTCGCCCAGGATGTGGCGAAGCTCGGGGTGGACGGCCTCATGTGCGTCGTTCCCTACTACAACAAGCCTCCCCAGGCGGGCCTGCTGCGGCATTTCTCGGTCATCGCCGAGGCCGTGGAGCTGCCCATCATCCTGTACAACATCCCGGGCCGCTGCGTGATCAACATGCTGCCGGAAACCACGCTTGCGCTGGCGCACGGTCACGAGAACATCGTGGGCATCAAGGAGGCGTCGGGCAAGCTGGACCAGGTGGAGGCCATCGTGAAGGACGCGCCTGCAGGCTTCGACGTATACTCCGGCGACGACTCGGCCACCCTCGACATCATGGCCCGGGGCGGCGTGGGCGTCATCTCCACCATCGGCAACGTGGCGCCCGGGCGCATGAAGGAGATCGTCGACCTTGCCGCAGCCGGTCGCTGGGACGAGGCGGCCGCGGCCAACGAGCGGCTCATGCCCCTAATGGAGGGCCTGTTCGAAACGTCCAACCCCATCCTGGTCAAAGAGGCCCTGAAGCTGGCGGGGTTCCCGGTGGGCGGCGTTCGCCTGCCCCTGGTGGACGCGACGGCTGCTCAGTCCGAGCGCCTTGCGTCCCTTATGAGAGAAGTTGGCGTGCTCTAGAGCGCGCCGTTTGAAGAAGATTGGCATTATGACTGAACCTAAGAAGACCGAACCTAAGAGCGGCGACGGCTCGAAGCGCACGGCGCGCGCGAACGTCGACGGCAAGAAGAAGGATGCCGCGCGGGCGGCCAAGCCTCGTACCGAAAAGGCCGCGCAACCCCAGAACGCCGCCGGCGAACAGAGCTCGTCCTCGGACGGCCGTCGCCGGCGCCGGCCTCGGCAGGGGGCTCAGGAGCAGCAGACGCAGTCCTACAAGCACGTGCAGATAGAGCGCAAGCGCCCCTCCCTTTCCAAGGAGGACGGCAAGCGCTCCCAAGCCCCTGCCGCAGGCGAGCGCCAGAAGCGCAAGCCCAAAGCCAAGCGCCCGTCGGGCCCGGTGCTCAAGATCATCCCCCTGGGCGGTCTCGACGCCATCGGCAAGAACATGACCGCCTTCCGGTGCGGAGGCGACATGATCTTGGACGATGCAGGCCTGATGTTTCCCGACGACAACCATCCCGGCGTCGACTTGATCCTGCCCGATTACACCTACGTGCTGGAGAACGCCGACAAGCTGCGGGGCATCATCATCACCCACGGCCACGAGGACCATACCGGATCGCTGCCCTACCTGATGAAGGACCTCGACCGACCGGTGCCCATCTACGCCACCAAGATGACCTTGGGGCTTATCGAGGGCAAGTTCGCCGAGCACCGCATCAAGAACGCCAAGCTGGTGGAGATTAAACCCGGCGACACCATCGACCTGGGCTGCTTCACCGCCGAGTTCTTCGCTGTGAACCACTCCATCCCCGGCGCCGTGGGCGTGTTTCTGCGCTGCCCGGCCGGAAACGTGCTGCACACCGGCGACTTCAAGCTGGACCAGACCCCCATCGACGGCGTGACCACCGACTTCGGAGCCCTGGCGCGGTTCGCCCAGGAGGGCGTGGACCTCATGATGAGCGATTCCACCAACGCCACCAATCCCAACTTCACTCCCAGCGAGGCCGAGGTGGGAAAGGAGCTCTCGAAGATCATCGCCCAGGCTAAGGGGCGCGTCATCATCGCGTCGTTCGCAAGCCACATCCACCGCATGCAGCAGATCTGCGACGCGGCGGTGGCCAACGGGCGCAAGGTGGTGGTGACCGGGCGCTCCATGATCCAGAACACCGACATCGCCCGCAAGCTGGGGTACTTGAGCATTTCCGACGATAACCTCATCGATGCCTACGACCTGAAGGGCATCCCGCCCGAGCGGGTGGTCATCATGTGCACGGGAAGCCAGGGCGAGCCGCTGTCGGCCCTGGCCCGCATCGCCAACGGCGAGCACAAGACCATCGACATCGAGGAGGGCGACACCGTCATCATATCGGCCACGCCCGTTCCCGGAAACGAGAAGGCGGTCACGCGGGTCATCAACTCCCTGGCCAAGATCGGCGCCGACGTCTACGACAAGAGCCGCGCCCGGGTGCACGTGTCGGGCCATGCCGGCGCCGAGGAGCTGAAGCTGGTGCTGTCCATCGTGCAGCCCACCGCCTTCATGCCCGTGCACGGCGAGGCCACCCACCTTCGGGCCCACGCGCGCCTGGCCGAGGCCACGGGCGTGAGTCCCGAGAACATCTTCATCTGCGAGAACGGCGAGAGCTTGGAGCTTGGGGCCGGCAGCGTCTCGCGTGGCGAGGTGGTGCAGAGCGGCATCGTGTACGTGGACGGCCTGTCGGTGGGCGACACCTCCCAGCAGGTGCTCGACGAGCGCACGTCCCTGGGGTCCCAGGGCTTCGCCACTATCGCCGTGGCCGTGAACGGACGCAAGCGGACGTTGGCGGGGGAGGTACAGGTGGAGACGCACGGCATCTCGGGCGGCGACGACGACTACATCGCCCACGAGGCCGCATCGGCCGTCCGCCGCGCCATGGAGCGCACCTTGGCCAAGGAAGCCGGTCCCAAGGAGCTGCGCAAGGCCGCCAAGGACGCGCTGCTTCAGGTGCTCTGGGAGACCACCAAGACCCGTCCCATGGTGGTGGTCAGCATCATCGAGGTCTAGGCCGCGATCGACAAGGCCCATCTCCGGTTGCGGGGCGCTTTCGCCCCGCAATCTTGGTCTTTGGCGGTGTTTTGACGCCTGGCGAGTTTGCTCGGGTATAATTTCTTTCATATATGCTCATGAATCGCAGCTGAAACGGACCACTCCCAAGGAGCATGAACGTGGCTCAGAAGCAGTCCTCGGCCTCCAAGCCGAAAAGCACCCAGACCGCGGCGCGGGGAAAGACGGCCGCCAAAGGCTCGGCCAAGGGGTCGAAGCCCTCGTCGCGAAGCGGCAAGGCCTCCAAGGCATCCGAGAAGGAAGCACCGGCGCCCCGCGCTTCCCAGCCCTTCGTCGACGAGCGCGCCCGCCGCGACATCGTGGGCGTCGTGCTCATCATCCTGGGCGTAGCCCTGTTCGTGGCGGCGGTGCTTCCCACTACGGCTCCGGTGACCTCGTTCCTCAGTCTCGCCCTGCACATGGGCCTGGGCCTTGGTGCCTACATCCTGCCGCTTCTGCTGGCGGTCGCCGGTATCGGCCTGCTCGTGCGCGTGGAGCAGCAGCGGATTCCGGCTCGGGTATGCATCGGGCTTCTCGTCGTCTTCGTCTGCGCCCTGGCTCTGCTGGCGCTGTTCTCGCCCCAGCTTCCCTCCGACGAGGCGTTCGGGCTGTTCGCTCCGTCCGAGCTGATGTTTCGCGGGGGGTACGTGGGAGCTGGCGTGGCATGGCTGTTCCAGTCGCTTCTGGGCCAGGTGGTCTCCTGCATCCTGCTGCTGGGCCTCATGGTCGTGGGCTTCGTGGTGATTGGGTTTTCGCTCTCGGGGATCGTCGAGCGCCTGCGGGCCAAGCATCGCGAGGCGTGGCCGGCCGACGATGAGGTGATGCCCGCCCCGCCCCTGGCCTTCCCGCGTCTGTCGCGCCCGATGCGCGCCGCCTATCCCGCTGCGGCCCCTTACGACGGGTACGCTTCTGCAGGCGAGCCAACCCGGGCCGTGGGCAGCGCCGTTCCGACGGCGCCGCTGGGGGATTTTGCGGCGGCGGAGGCGGACTACTACGGTCCGAACGGGTTCGACGAGAGCCTCTACGGGCCGACGGCCGAGGAAGACGCCGCGAACACGGTTGCCCTGGATGCCCCAGCCCGCCCCGGCCGCGCGTCCCGGGCGGATGCGTCGGCCCGGACCCGCCGGTTCACCAGCGACGAGCTGCCCGACTTCGCCCAGGCCCGCCCGCAAGGCGAGCAGCAGGCGATCACCCGCAAGCTGGGACGCCACGGAAAGGAGCCGGACGCGGCGGGGGAGGAGGCACGGCCCCAGCCTCAGCCCAAGAAGCGCAAGGCGGCCGCTGCCGAGCCGAAGAAGACCTCGGACGGCTACGAGCTGCCCCCGGCGTCGCTTCTGGCCTCGTCGAAGGGGCGCGGGCCCCAGGGCGCCAGCGACGAGGAGCTGTCCGAGACGGCGGCGCGGCTGCAGGAGACGCTGGAGGACTTCGGCATCCTGGCCGAGGTGGTCGGCTGGGTGAGCGGTCCCACGGTCACGCTGTTCAAGGTGAGCCTGCCTTCCGGCGTGCGTGTGAGCCGCGTGACGAACCTGACCGACGACATCGCCTTGGCGCTTGCCGCGCCTGGCGTGCGTATCTTCGCTCCCATCCCCGGCACCAACTACGTGGGTATCGAGGTGCCCAACCGCGAGCGGCAGACGGTGTACCTGGCCGACGTGCTGAAGAGCGCTGGCGACAGCTGCATGGAGGTGGCCGTGGGCAAGGACGTGGAGGGACGCGACATCGTCTCCGACCTGTCGAAGATGCCCCACCTGCTCATCGCCGGCACCACCGGTTCGGGCAAGTCGGTCGAGATCAACGGCATGATCATGTCCATCCTCATGCGGGCGACGCCTGCCGAGGTGCGCTTCATCATGGTGGACCCCAAGCGTGTGGAGTTCAGCGGATACAACGGCATCCCGCACCTGTACGTGCCGGTGGTGACCGAGTGCAAGGAGGCCGCCAGCGCCCTTTCCTGGGGCGTGGCCGAGATGGAACGGCGGCTGAAGCTGTTCGCGAAGGTGGGCGCGCGCAACATCACCTCCTACAACGAGAAGGCCGCAGAGGTGCAGAGGCAGCGCGAGGCGGCCGAAGCGGCGGGCGAGGAGGCGCCGGCAAGCGACGTGGGGGAGAAGATGCCCTACATCGTCATCGTCATCGACGAGCTGGCCGACCTCATGATGAACGTGGGCAAGGAGGTGGAGTTCTCCATCAGCCGCATCGCCCAGCTGGCCCGCGCCGCCGGCATCCATCTGATCATCGCCACCCAGCGCCCCTCAACCAACGTGGTGACGGGCCTCATCAAGGCGAACATCACCTGCCGCATCGGCCTAACCGTTGCCAGCGGCATCGACTCGCGCGTCATCCTGGACTCCACGGGCGCCGAGAACCTCTGCGGCCACGGCGACCTGCTCATCTCGAAGCCGGAGTACGCCAAGCCCGTCCGCGTCCAGGGCCCGTGGGTCTCCGACGACGAGATCGCCGCGGTGGTGGATTTCTGGAAGAGCCAGGGCGAGCCCGAGTACCACTCCGAGATCCTGCAGACCAACCTCATCACGCTGGGCGCATCGCAGCCCGACGGCTCCGGCGGCTCGTGCTCGGCCGACGACCCGCTTCTGTGGGAAGCTGCGGAAATTGTGGTTTCCATGGGGTCAGCGTCCACTTCCAACATCCAGAGGCGCTTGAGCGTTGGCTATTCGCGAGCCGGACGTATAATGGACATGCTCGAAGAGAAAGGCGTTGTCGGCGCCCCTAACGGCAGCAAGCCGCGCGAGGTGCTGGTGGACGCTATGGAGCTGGAGACCTTGAAGGCCTTCGAGGCGACCGACGAGTAGAGGAACAACGAGGAAGGCGATTGCCATGCCCCAGATCTCATTCGGAAACATCCTGCGCGAAGCGCGCGAGCGTCGCGGCTACGACCTGACCGAGACGGCGCGCCGCCTGCGCATTCGCCCCGATATCCTTCTGGCCATCGAGGAGGAGGACTTCACGCGCATGCCTCCTCACGGCTACACCCGCAACATGGTCAACGCCTACGCCCGCTTGGTGGGGCTCAATCCCACCGAGATTACCAAGATGTTCCTGGATGCGAACTACGCCTATCGCGCTGGCAAGGCCCGCAGCGGCTCTCCGCGCTCCACGGGCCGCGTCGATTTGGGCGGCGCGCGCCTGGGCAGCCGTTCCCGCAGCGGCAAGGACGAGGAGGCCGGCGGCCGCCCGGCCCGCGCCAACGCCTTCGGGCGCATGGTCTACGACGACCGGCGCGAGTACGGCCGCGACTACGGCCAGCGCAACATGGACCGCATCCACGCCCAGGACAGCACCCATCAGAGCCATCGGCCGGCGCTGAACACGCAGTACTCCAACTTCTACGCCGGCCCCAGCAACACCAACGCCGTCATGTCCCGGTTGCCCATCTTCATCGCCATTCTGGTGGTGCTGGTGCTGCTGGCCATCGTGCTGTCCTTCACCATGTGCCGTCATGACAGCGGCTCCGACGCCCCCACCAAGCCGGTATCGGGCCTCAACGACACCACGGGTCCCGACCAAGACCCCACCACCGCGCCGTCCGCCTACAACTCGCCGGTGACCGAGACGGCCCCCACCAGCGTCACGGTGACCTACGAGGTGGCGGCCAGCGCCGACTATCCCGACGGCATCTACGCCTCCGTGGACGGGGAGCCCGAGATGATCACCGGTCCCGTGGAGAAGGAGGTCGACGTCACCGACACCTGGACCTTCGGCACCTGGGCAACCGATGCGGTCACCATCACCTGCGACGGCGAGAACGTCTCCTTCGACGGAACCGACGAGAGCGGCATGCCCACGGCTACGGTGAAGTTCTCCGACTACCTCGACCAGTGGTACGAAGACCATCCCAACGTGCAGCGCCCGGGCAAGTCCTCCGGCGACTCCGGAACCTCTGGCGGCGACCAGGGTGCCTCCGGTGCCTCCGGCGACGACGGCGCGGCAGGGGACGGCGGTGCCTCCGGCGACGACGGCTCCGACACCTCCGGCGATACCGGTTCGGCAGGGGGCGCCGGTTCAGACCAGCAGTAACCGCTGTATCGTATTCGACCTCTCATTCGCGGCAGCGCGGCGCCCGAGCGCTTCGCCGACCGCTCGTCTCGTTGAAAGGAAAGGGTATCCCCATGGCGAAGGAATGTAGCTTCGATATCGTGTCCACCATCGACCTGCAGGAGGTGGACAACGCTTACCAGCAGGCCAAGAAGGAGATTGCCCAGCGCTACGACCTGAAGGACTCCGGGGCGTCGATCGCGTTCGACAAGGCGGGCAAGACCCTGACGGTGAGCGCGCCGGCCGACTTCGTGGCGCGCCAGGTCATCGACGTGCTGTCGAGCAAGCTGATCAAGCGCGGCATCGACCTGGGCTCGGTGAAGTGGGGCGACCCCCAGGCCGCGACAGGCCAGAGCGTGCGCGTGGTGGGAAGCCTGGTGGAGGGCATCGACAAGGAGTGCGCCGGCACCATCAACAAGGACATCAAGGCGCAGAAGTTCAAGGCGAAGGTGCAGATCGAGGGAGACAAGCTGCGTGTGAGCTCCCCTTCGCGCGACACGCTGCAGGAGGTCATAGCCTTTGTGAAGGGCAACGACTACGGCCAGCCCCTGCAGTTCACCAACTACCGCTAGGGCCTGTCGTGGGTTCGGTGGATGTGGCGGTGACCGCCCTATGAGCGTGTTGGGGGAAGGGGCGTCCCCTGCGGTTGCTTTCGTGACCTTGGGATGCGCCAAGAACGAGGTGGATACCAGAGAGATGGGGGAGCGGCTGCTCGACGCCGGTTTCGCCGTGGTCGACGACCCTGCTCGGGCCCAGGCGGTGGTGGTGAACACCTGCGCGTTCATCCAGAGCGCCATCGAGGAGAGCCTGGACGCCATCTTCGACGCGGCCGACCTGCCCAACGTCGTCGCAGGGGCCCCGCTCATCGTCGCCGGATGCATGCCTTCGCGTTTCGGCGACGAGCTCGCCACCGAGCTGCCCGAAGCCCGCTCGTTTCTGCCGTGCAGCCGCGAGGACGATATCGCCGAGGTGGTGTCGCGCGCGCTTGGCCTGGGCGGGCTCCCGTCCGGCGCGCCTTGGCGGCAGCCGTTGGGCTGCGGGCTGGAAGGCGAGTCGCCGGCAGGTGCTCCGTTTGCCTACGTGAAGATATCCGACGGATGCGACCGGCGCTGCTCCTTCTGCACCATCCCCGACATCCGCGGGCCCTACCGAAGCTTCTCGGTGGAGACGGTAGCGCGCGATGTGGCGCGCCAGGTGGAGCGCGGCGCCCGCGAGATCGTGCTCATCGCCCAGGACACGGGCTGCTACGGGCATGATCTCGACGAGCCGACGACGCTGGCGGCCCTTCTCGACCGCGTGGCCGCCGCGCACCCCGACGTGTGGTTCCGCGTCATGTACACCGAGCCCGACGGCATCACCGACGAGCTGCTGGACGTGGTGGCCGGGCGCGACAACGTCTGCTCCTACTTCGACATCCCGCTGCAGCATGTGAGCGCGACCGTTTTGCGGTCGATGCGACGCCGGGGCGACGCCGAGGCGTTTCGCGCGCTGGTCGGTCGCATACGCTCCTCCGTTCCCGGGGCGACCTTGCGCACCACGCTCATCGCCGGCTTTCCCGGGGAGACCGACGAGCAGTTCCAGGAGCTGTGCGACTTCGTGGCCGAGGGCTTGTTCGATTACGTGGGCGTGTTCGCCTACTCCGCGGAGGAGGGAACCGCCGCAGCGTCGCTGCCGGGCCAGCTGGACGAGGACGAGAAACGCGAACGCGCCCAGGCGGTGCGGGACGTGGCGGACGCGGTCTGTACGGCGAAGGTGGCCGAGCGCGTCGGGTCGGTTTGCGAGGTGCTGGTGGAAGGGTACGAGGAAGACGGCCAGCTGTACGGACGCGCGCGATGCCAGGCACCCGAAGTGGACGGAGTGGTCTACCTGGAGTCGGGCGAAGTGGGGCAGTTCGCGAGCGTGAGGATCGCCGACACGCTGCTCTACGAGATGGAAAGCGAGTAGAGCGGCCATGGGTGCTTCCGAGGGCAGAATGCAATCCGCCGAAGGGCGTCTGTGGACGCCGGCGAACATCGTTACCATGGTGCGCATCTGCCTGGTCCCCGTGTTCGTCGTCGCGCTCGTCAGCCCATGGCCCGAGTGGTTCGGCTTCGACTGGCTTCCCGACGGCGACAAGTCCATCATCGCCGCCGGCATCTTCATCGTCATCTCCTGCACCGACTGGCTCGACGGCTATCTGGCCCGCAGTCGCGGCGAGGTGACTACGTTCGGGAAGTTCATGGACCCACTGGCCGACAAGATTCTGGTGACGGCGGCGCTGCTCGCCCTCATCGAGCTGGGGACGCTGCCCAGCTGGGTGGTGCTGGTCATCCTCGCCCGGGAGTTCATCGTCTCGGGGGTGCGCATGGTGGCCGCCAGCGAGGGCGTGGTCATAGCCGCCAGCTACTACGGCAAGTTCAAGACGGTGTTCCAGATGGTCGCCGTGGTCATGTTCACCGTGAAGGACTCCCATATGGTCGGCACCGCCGGCGAGGCGTTCGGCGACATGCTGTGGCTCGCGAGCTGGGCCGTGATGCTGGTTGCGTTGGCGCTCACGGTGGTGTCCATGGTCGATTACGTTGCCAAGGCTCGCTTCCTGCTGGGGTTCGGTCGGGAGGAGGCTGCCTCGCTGGATGAGCCGGGCGTTCGGGGGGATGCGGTCGCTGCGGATTCCGCCGAGGAGGCGGAGGATGTCGGCGGGAGCGCCGGAGCCGAGGCCCCTTCGCCTGCGCCCGAGCTGGGAGCCGAGACGCTGGCGCTCGCGTCGTCCGCGGTGGCGGACGCGGTGCGCTGCCGCGTGAGCGTGGGCACCGCCGAAAGCCTGACGGGCGGGTTGATCGCCGGGGCGCTCACGAGCGTGCCCGGAAGCTCGGCCGTGGTTCGCGGGGGCGTCGTCAGCTACGCGGCAGAGGTCAAGGAGTCGCTGTTGGGCGTTCCTCCCGCCACGGTGCGGGACGAGGGCGTGGTGAGCGCCGAGACCGCGTGCGCCATGGCCGAAGGTGCGCGGCGGCAGCTCGGTTGCGACGTGTCCGTGGCGGTGACCGGCATTGCCGGACCGGGGGGCGCCGAGCCGGGAAAGCCTGTGGGCACCGTATGGATGGCCCTTGCGACGGCTTCGGGCACCGAGGCGTTCGAGTTCTGCTTTGCCGGAACCCGCCAGCAGGTGCGCGAGCAGACGGTGAACGCAGCTCTCGAGCGCATCCGATGCGCCGTCGTCGCCGTGTCCGAATAGGAGTTTCCGGTCGTCTCCCTCGAGGTCGTGTCGCCGACGCCTCTGCATGCTGGTACCTCCCGGACGGCTACGCCGGGCGAAGGGGGCGGCTACGGTCCGGCGTTGCTTTTTGCAAGGTTCCTGCAAGGTTGACGGTGCGATCGCGTACGAGTCGACCGACGGTGCTGCAAGACGGACGTCAGATACAAGAAGATTTGTTCGCTATGCCTGCAACAACGGCTTTCGGTTGCGCGGGCATTTTGGCAAGCTGACCAGAGACGTCGGATGTAACGCCCTGTCATGGTCTTGGCAGGGCGTGCCGCTATGATGTTTTGCGGGCAAGGGAAAATATCCCTTGACATGCAAACAGGTGTTCGGTAATCTCAACGGAGATGCTGAAGAGAAGCAGGAAGGCGCACCCTATGGCAGAGACAAAAGACCAACTCGTCAGAATGGCCACGGACACGATCGAGTCCAAGTTCGGCAAAGGCTCCATCATGAAGTACGGGGATGCCGACCACAACCTCGTCATCGACGCCATTCCCACCGGAGCGCTTCCGCTCGATGCCGCCTTGGGCATTGGCGGCGTCCCTCGGGGCCGTATCGTCGAAGTTTACGGCCCCGAGTCCAGCGGCAAGACAACGCTGGCGCTGCAGATCATCGCCGAGGCCCAGGCGCTTGGCGGCATCGTCGCCTTCATCGACGCCGAGCACGCGCTCGACCCTGTGTACGCGGCGCGCTTGGGCGTCGATATCGACGACGTTCTGGTTTCCCAGCCGGACTATGGCGAGCAGGCCCTGGAAATCTGCGATATGCTCGTACGCTCGGGCGCTATCGACGTCGTGGTCATCGACTCGGTGGCCGCCCTGGTTCCCAAGGCCGAGATCGAGGGCGAGATCGGGGACACTACGGTGGGCCTGCAGGCCCGGCTCATGTCCCAGGCGCTGCGCAAGCTGGCCGGCTCCCTTTCCAAGTCGAACACGCTCTGCATCTTCATCAACCAGCTGCGCGAGAAGATCGGCGGGTACGGCAACCCGGAGACCACGACCGGCGGCCGCGCCCTCAAGTTCTTCGCCTCGGTGCGCATCGACGTGCGCAAAGGCGAGGCCATCAAGAAAGACGGCGAGATTATCGGCAACCGCGTGAAGGCCAAAGTGGTCAAGAACAAGGTGGCCGCCCCGTTCAAGCAGGCGGAATTCGATCTGATGTTCGGCGAGGGCATATCCCGCGAGGGGTGCATCGTGGACATGGCGGTAGAGGCGGGCGTCGCCAAGAAGAGCGGCGCTTGGTACACCTACGGCGAGGAGCGGCTCGGCCAGGGCAGGGAGGCGGCAAAGCTCACCTTGCGCGAGAACCCCGAGCTGCGCGACGAGATCGAGGTCAAGGTGCGCGAGGCCTACGGCGTGCCGGTCATATCCCGCACGGCCGAACAGGCCGAACAGGTAAGCCCTGTGGCGAAGCCGAAGCCGAAGAAGTAGCGCCGTGGCGGATAGCGACGTGCTCGCCGGCCTCCGGGCGAGGATTGCCTCCATCGAGTCGGAAGGTTCCGCAAGCCCCGTCTCCGTTCGCGGCGGCCTGCCGAACCCGCCGGGCCCCAGTGCCGGCAGCGCGGCTCGCGATGCCGGCAGCTCGCCCTTCGTCGGTTTGCAAAGAGGCGCCCGGAGCAAGGGTGCGAGAAACGGCAAGGGCGGCGAGGGGTCGTCGTCGGGGGAGCGCGATTTCAGCGAGGAGAGCGCCCTTCGACGCATAGAGCGCCTGGCCAACGTCTCTGAGCAATGCAGCGGCAAACTTCGAAGCCGTCTGCTGCAGGAGGGATGGAAGGCCGAGCAGGTGGAGGGGGCTTTGGAGCGTGCGAGGGCCTGCCTGCTCGTGGACGACGAGCGCTATGCGTCCGTGTTCGTGCGCAGCCGTCTTGCCCAGCGCAAAGGAGAGGCGGGCATCCTCTTCACTTTGAAAGGCCTGGGGTACGAAGAGGACTACGTGCGCGCCCTCGTGCAGGAGCAACGGCAGGATGCAGGCCTTGGAACCGAGGTCGACCGTGCGCTCGAGCTTCTGGCTGCCAAGCCTCCGAAGTCGAAGAACCTGCATGACGGCGCCTATCGCAAACTCGTATCGGCCGGCTTCACGCCTTCCGTCGCGTCAGAGGCGGCTACGCTTTTCTGCGAGGAGCTGCGCTAGCCGCCTCGTCGCCTGTCGGACTGTGCATGTCTTTAGGTTTTTCGCATATATTGCCCATCGCGGCCGAAACGCCGCCGCTGTCCCATTATGATTACAGGGCCTGAGTAAACGCATCTTTCGGGATGCTTCTTATAGACAACAGCATACGGTGTCCCTTATCGTGCGTTTTCTCATGCCCGACGTTGCGTCGGGTATTTTTTACGTTGTGAAACCATGACATGAAGACTACGTTGACCAGCACGTATGATGAAGGGGGGACAACATGCCAGTCGAAATCACAGCGATCATCGCCGTTGTGTGCGTCGCATGCGGCGCCGGTATCGGCTTTGCGATCATGAAGCTGCGCGCCAACGGGGCAGCCCAGCGGGCGCAGGCCGAGGCCCAGTCCTTGGTAGAGGACGCGAAGCGTCAGGCCGAAACGTTCAAGCGCGAGGCGAAGCTCGAGGCCAAGGACGAAGCCATGCGTCTCAAGCAGGAGATGCAGGCGGAGCAGAAGGAGCGCATGAAGGAGGTGCGCAAGGCCGAGGACCGTCTCGACCAGCGCGAGCGCCTGCTCGACAAGCGCGACGAGACCCTGAACCAGCGCGACGACAAGCTCAACGACCGCGAGCACCAGATCTCGTCGCTGCAAGGCCAGCTCGACCGCCGCTCCCGCGACCTTGAGGAAGCCCAGCGCGAAGTGGGCTACAAGCTCGAGAAGGTGGCGGGCATGACCCCCGAGGAGGCCAAGCGAGAGCTGCTCGACTCCTTGAAGGACCAGGTGGCCCACGAGTCCGCTGCCATCATCCGCGATGCGGAGGCCCAAGCCAAGGCCGAGGCCGACAAGAAGGCCCGCTCCATCCTGAGCCTGGCCATCCAGCGGGTGGCCGCCGACCACACGGCCGAGACCACGGTGTCCACCATCCACATCCCCTCGGACGACCTCAAGGGCCGCATCATCGGTCGCGAGGGCCGCAACATCCGCTCCTTCGAGCAGCTGACCGGCACGAACCTCATCATCGACGATACGCCTGAATGCGTCACCATCTCGTGCTTCGACCCGGTTCGCCGCGAGATCGGCCGCGTCACCATGGAGAACCTCGTCGCAGACGGGCGAATCCATCCGGCGCGCATCGAGGAGATGTTCGGCAAGGCGGAGAGCCTGGTGAACCAGCGCGTTCAGGAGGCGGGCGAGCAGGCCGCCTTCGATACCGGCATCCATGACCTGCATCCCGAGATTATCCATACGCTCGGCCGCTTGCGCTACCGCACCTCCTTCGGCCAGAACGTGCTCAACCACTCGCTGGAAGTCGCCTACCTGGCGTCGGTCATGGCTTCCGAGCTGGGGCTCGACCCCATTCCCGCCAAGCGGGCCGGCCTTCTGCACGACTTGGGCAAGGCGGTCGACCACGAGGTCGAGGGTAGCCATGCGGTCATCGGCGCCGACCTCGCCCGCCGCTTCGGCGAGAAGCCCGAGATCGTGCACGCCATCGAGGCGCACCATAACGACGTGGAGCCCGAGAGCGTGCTGGCGGTGCTCGTCCAGGCCGCCGACGCGGTTTCCGCCGCCCGGCCGGGTGCGCGCAAGGAGACCCTCGACGCGTACGTGAAGCGCCTGGAGAAGCTCGAGGAGATAGCGAACTCCTACAACGGCGTCGAGCGCACCTACGCCATCCAGGCAGGGCGCGAGGTGCGCGTCATGGTGGAGCCGGACAAGGTGGACGAGGCGTCCACGACGGTGCTCGCCCATGACATCGCCCAGCGTATCGAGAACGAGCTGCAGTATCCCGGCCAGGTGAAGGTCGTGGTCATCCGCGAGAGCCGCGCTATCGGTATCGCGAAGTAGAGCCGTCGGTGGGTCGCTTGGCAGACAACGGCGCGTTAGGCGAAGCCGTGAGCCTGAGGGTCGAGACCGACCTGGGCCACGGCTTCGTCCGCTTGTTGACGGCGGAGGCCGAGCGCCGTCAGGCGGCCCACGACATCCGTTCGTGCGAGGACGTCGTCATAGAGCTTCTGCGCAACGCACGGGATGCGCAGGCCCGTCGAATCTTCTTGGCAACGTCGCGGGAACTCGACGAACGACGCATCGTGGTGATCGACGACGGCGCGGGAGTGCCGCAGGAGCTGTTCTCCCGCATCTTCGAGCCCAGGGTCACCTCCAAGCTCGACACGGTCCATATGGACAAGTGGGGGGTTCACGGGCGCGGCATGGCGCTGTACTCCATTGCGGTAAACGCGAAGAGCGCCGCCGTCGCCGATTCCGCCGAGGGGGGCGGAACCTCCATCGTCGTCGACGTCGACGGGCGCGCGCTCAAGGAGCGGAAGGACCAGTCGACGTTTCCGGTGTTTCGCCTGGACGCTTCGACGGGCAGCGTCGCGGTGACCGGTCCGCGCAACATCGTGAGGACCGCATGCGAGTTCGCCATGGATTCCCGCGGACGTTACCAGGTGTTCTTCGGGTCTCCCACCGAAATCGCCGCCGCCTTGTACGCGGCAGCGAGCCCCGAGGGGCGGTCGGCGGGCAGCTTGGGGGCGAACCCCCGCACCGCGCCTTTATGCGAGCGCCTGCGCCTGGCGTCCGGCCCCGAGGAGTTCGCGTCGGTTGCCGCGGGCTTGGGCCTTCGCATGTCCGCGCGCAGCGCCCGCAGGATCATTGACGGCCTCATCGAGCCGCCGCTTCCCCTGGCCGAGCTCATCGCCCGGCAGCTCAGGACGGATGGAGATGGCTCGGGCGCGCCTGCGTCGGTGGCCGAGGTCGCGTCCGACGGGAAAGGAGCGCCTAGCGGCTCCCGTCGGTCTGCGGCGCGCAGCACCGCCCCCCGCATCTCCGACGCCGATCTGGAGGCGTTCGGCGACCGCGTGGCGGATGCGTTCGAAGGTCTGGCCGATTCCTACTACCTCTCGCCCGACGTGCGCCCGTCGGTCAAGGTGTCTAGGGGCGAGCTGGTGGTGCGCATACCGCTCGCGTGACCGTCGTCACAAAGAGTCCGTATTTTCACCTCTTGCGTTACGCTGCCGTTCTGGTAAAATTTCTAGTCGCTGCTTACTGCAGTCCCTGTATACGCGCGATTAGCTCAGGGGGAGAGCATCACCTTGACACGGTGGGGGCCGCAAGTTCAAATCTTGCATCGCGCACCATGAAAGCCGCAGGCCGCAAGACTTGTTCTTGCGGCCTGTTTTTCGCTGCAGCGCGTTTCTTCGCCCGGATTCGCGCATCGCGCGGACGCGCTCCGGCCATCTTGTTGCCTGCGGTGCGGCGAGGGATGGTTGGCTGCTATGTTTTCGAAAAAAGTTCTTGCGCCGGCCTAGACGTTCCGCTAATATATATCGTCGCAACGCGGACATGGCTCAGCTGGTAGAGCACCACCTTGCCAAGGTGGGGGTCGCGGGTTCGAACCCCGTTGTCCGCT
>NZ_CALPDA010000011.1:0-131624 GCF_943193145.1 Adlercreutzia aquisgranensis
TTAGAGGAACTTAGAGGAACTTAGAGGAACTTAGAGGAACTTAGAGGAACTTAGAGGAACTTAGAGGAACTTAGAGGAACTTAGAGGTGCTCCATGGGTGAGAATCCGTTTACACCGAGCTTCGGAGAGGTGCCGCTTCATCTGGCTGGGCGTGCTGAGACCATACGGCTGTTTCAGCGTGCCTTCGATAGCGGCAACCGCAGGCCCGAGCTTACCACCATCTTCTCCGGCGCTCGGGGTACCGGAAAGACCGCGCTTATGGCGTACTTGGCGGACTGCGCCGATCGGTCGGGTTGGATTGCTGTGCGCACCACGGCTTTGCCCGGCATGATGGAGGATATCGAGATCCAGCTTCGGCGTAAGGCTGCTCATTTGTTGGGTGACCAGGCGAAGGTGTCCATAGGCTCTATCGGCATACCCGACCTTCTCTCCGTCGAGGTTCGTCAGACGGCTCCGGCTTCGAGTAATTGGCGCTCTCGCATGGAGGACATGCTCGACCAGCTGTCAGCCAGCGACACGGGCGTGGTGATGGTGGTGGATGAAGTCGATCCCTCTCTGGACGAGATGGTCCAAACTGCCGCGGTGTATCAGCAGTTCGTTGTCGATAAGCGGAAGGTCGCTCTGCTTATGGCCGGGCTTCCCCATAACGTTTCGTCCCTGATAACCAACAAGACCGTCTCGTTCCTGCGGCGAGCGAACCAGATTCATCTCGGTCCTATCGATGATTTCGAGATTGAACGGGCACTCTCTCGCACCATGGCCGACGGTCATCGTAGCGTCGACCCTCGAGGGCTTTCCGTGGCGGCGGACGCCATCGCCGGATTCCCCTATATGCTGCAGCTCGTGGGATACCATGCCTGGGAAGAGGCCAGTGGTGAGGTTGTCGGTATCGAAGGCTTCCAAAATGCAATAGAAATATCCCGTCGGGAGATGAACAGCCGGGTTTTCGCAGCAACGCTAGCCGAGCTGTCCGCGTCCGACGTGCTGTTTCTGCGAGCGATGCTTGTTGATGAGGGTGATAGCGCAATCGCCGATGTGTGCGAGCGGCTGCAATGGTCGTCGTCCCAGGTTGCTCAGTATCGCAGGCGTCTTATGGATGCGGGCGTCATCGGGCGTCGGGCTCGGGGCGTGGTTGGTTTCGAGCTCCCCTTTTTCCGGGAGTATCTGCAGGAGCGCTTCGAGGACGAGGGCCTGTAGCTCGGTTCGCTAACCAGCAGAGCCGTTGCGGTTTCGCAGTTCTTTCAGGATGGCGCGCTTGCGGGCTTGCTTGGCGTCGTAGGCGGTGCGCTCGGCTTTTCGGGCTGCGGTCCTTTCTGCTTCGCGAGCGCGTTCTTCTGCGGTTTCGGCCTGATGGCGGGCGCGTTCCCGGTCGCGCTGGCGTTTGCGTTCCTGGCGCTGGGCCTGCATCTCGTCCAAGGAGAAGCGGCAGCCGCAGTAGTTCTGGCGGTACATCCCCAAAGCCTGGCTGCGCTCGGTGGCGGCGGGGTAGAAGGGGCGGAAGTCTTCGAACACCGCTGCGATTCCCGCCTGCTGCGCCGCCCGTGAAAGCTCTTCCTCGATGGCGGACGTGTGCTGGTAGGGGCTGACCGACAGCGTGGTGGCCAGGCCGTCGAATCCGTGGTCGACGGCGTAGCGGGCGGCTTCCTGGAAACGCAGCCTGTAGCAGGCCCGGCAGCGGGGCTCGGTGCGCGCGTCGGGCGAGGGGACGTGGTGGGCGGCCGTCTCGGTGGGGGCGTTCGTTTCGGCGATGTTCTGGGCGTCCGTCGCTCCGCCGCCCTCGGCCGCTTGCGACCGCTTGCGCAGCGCTTCCCCCACAGCGCCCGCCGACGCCTCCCAGCGGTCTGGCTCGTAGGCGCCTTCCACCACGGCAATCCCTTCCGCCCGCGCCCAATCGAGCAGCGTCTGCAGCCGATGGTCGTATTCGGCGGCAGGGTAGATGTTCGAGTTCGCGTAGTAGATGGTAAGGCTGTGGCCTTCGGCGAGCAGCATGCGCACGGGCTCGAGCGAGCACGGTCCGCAGCAGGCGTGCAGCAGCAGCTTCATCGGGAGCCCTTTCGGTTCGGGACGGTTCGCAACCATGATAAGCACCATGATGAAACCTTGGGCGTTACCATATTGCATCCTTCGGTTTTCGGGTCAATGGTACACTAGGTCGTTGAAAAAGTAAGCGGTTTGCTTCGCGAAAGGCTCAGCGTGCACGAGGACATCGACTACATTCTGTACTCCCAGGAGGATATCGAGGCCTGCGTCCGGAACATGGGGGCCCAGATCACCGCGGATTTCGCCGACAAGGCCCAAGACGGCATCATCCTTATCTCGGTGCTGCGCGGCGCGGCGTTGTTCATGGCCGACCTGGCGCGCGAGATCCACCTTCCCCTGGAGATGGACTACATGGCGGTTTCCTCCTACGGCAGCGGGGTCAAAAGCTCCGGCGTGGTGCGCATCGTGAAGGACCTTTCGTCGCAGATCGAAGGCAAGCACGTGATCATGGCCGAGGATATCATCGACTCGGGCCTGACGCTCACGTACCTGCTGAACATGCTGGCAAGCCGCAATCCCGCCAGCATCACCGTGGCCGCCTTTCTGCGCAAAGACGTTCCCAGTCAGGCGCCCATCGATTGTCCGTACCTCGGTTTCACCTGCCCCGACGAGTTCGTTGTGGGTTACGGGCTGGACTATGCGGAACGCTACCGCAACCTGCCCTACGTGGGTGTGCTGAAGCCCTCGGTCTACGCCGACTAGGGCCTGAACCCAAGAAAGATTCAACCATGGCAGATAACGACAACAAGCAAGGCGGACAGAAGATCCCGCCCCAGCTGCAGCAGCCCAACGTGAGGACCACCATTATCTCGGTGCTGCTGTTCTTGCTGGTGGCGCTGTTCGTCAGCCAGCAGCTGTTCGCGTCGAACCCCCAGGACGCCAAGCCCACCGATCAGCTGATCACCTCCGAGTTCGTCCAGGCGGTGAACCAGGACCGCGTGACGAAGGTGGTCTACAGCGCAGGGGACGGCACGGTGTCGGGCTCCTACTATCCGGCCGTTACCGCCGGCGCCACGGGGGCTGATGCGTTCAACAGCGCCATCAGCAGCCTTGATGCGGCCATCGCGCAGCTGAGGGACCCTGACACCGGACAGGCGGCCCAGGGCATCGGCACCACCGACATCGACATCGTGCAGCTGGGCGAGGAGCACAACTTCGTGTCCACCTACGCCGGCGGCTCGATCACCGAGCTCATGGCGGTCCATCCCGACGTTCCCTACGAGGTGCAGCTGCCCAGCGCCTTGGGCGACATCCTGCTGTCGCTGCTGCCTATCCTGCTGATCGGCGTCATGCTGTTCTTCCTGTTCAGCCAGATGCAGAAGGCCAACAACTCCCAGATGAGCTTCGGCAAGGCCAAGGCCAAGAAGTCGGTGGAGGAGCGACCCGACGTGCGCTTCGACGACGTGGCCGGCGTGGACGAGGCCGTGGAGGAGATGCAGGAGATCAAGGACTTTTTGGCCAATCCGGCGAAGTACCAGTCCATGGGCGCGAAGATTCCTCGCGGCTGCTTGCTGGTGGGCCCTCCGGGCACCGGCAAGACGCTGCTGGCCAAGGCCGTGGCCGGCGAGGCGGGCGTGCCCTTCTTCAGCATCTCGGGCTCGGACTTCGTCGAGATGTTCGTGGGCGTGGGCGCAAGCCGCGTGCGCGATCTGTTCCAGCAGGCCAAGGAGGCTTCCCCCTCCATCATCTTCATCGACGAGATCGACGCGGTGGGCCGTCAGCGCGGCACGGGCCTGGGCGGCGGCCACGACGAGCGCGAGCAGACGCTCAACCAGCTGCTGGTGGAGATGGACGGCTTCGAGGCCAATGACTCGGTGGTGCTCATCGCCGCCACGAACCGCGCCGACGTGCTCGACCCGGCGCTTCTGCGTCCCGGCCGCTTCGACCGGCAGATCGTGGTGGACGCGCCGGACGTGAAGGGCCGCGAGAAGATTCTGAAGGTGCATTCGAAGGACAAGCCCTTGGGAAGCGACGTGGATCTGGAGGCTGTGGCCAAGCTCACGCCCGGCTTCACCGGCGCTGATTTGGCGAACCTCATGAACGAGAGCGCCCTTCTGACCGCCCGCCGCGGCAAGAAGATCATCACCCAGCAAGAGGTGAGCGAGTCCATGGAGCGCGTCATCGCCGGCCCCGAGCGCAAGGGGCGGGTGCTCGACGAGCATACCAAGCACACCATCGCCTACCACGAGAGCGGCCATGCCCTGGTGGGGCATCTGCTCGACCATGCCGACCCGGTGCACAAGATCTCGATCATCTCCCGCGGGCGGGCCTTGGGCTACACCCTGTCCATCCCCAAGGAGGACAAGGTGCTCAACTCCCGCAACGAGATGCTGGACGAACTGGCGGTGTTCATGGGCGGGCGCGTTGCCGAGGAGATCTTCTGCGACGACGTGACCACCGGTGCCAGCAACGACCTGGAGCGGGCGAGCAAGATGGCTCGGGCCATGGTCACCCAGTACGGCATGAGCCCGCTGGGGACCCAGGTGTTCGGCCAACCCAACCACGAGGTGTTCCTGGGCCGCGACTACGGCAACACCCAGGACTATTCAGAGGAGACGGCGCGGCGCATCGACGAGGAAGTGGCGCTCATCATGCGCGACGCCCACGACCGCGCCCATGCCATCCTTGAGGCGCGCCGCGATCAGATGGATTTGATGGCCAGCGTGCTTCTGGAGCGCGAGACCGTGGAGGGCGAGGCGTGCCAGGCGCTGCTGGACAACCGGTGGAGCGAGTACCTGGAGCGCGAGGGCGATATCATCGCCCAGCGCGAGGCGGAGGAGAAAGCGGCCCGCGAGCGCGATGCCCAGCTGGCCGACCCGAACTGGCGCGAAGAGCCGGTGGAGCCGGGCGACCAGGACCCGAGCGGTCCTTACCGTGCGCCTGCCGCTAATGCCGACCGGTCCGACATGCCCACGCAGGCCCAGGTGGACGCCGAGGTTCGCCGCGAGGACGTGATGGACGCCACGCCGCTGGCTCCCGCGCCCAAGCAGGCCGAGGTTCCTTCGGGTGCCGCACCTAAGCAGCCGAAGCACGGGCGCGTGGACGACGGCAGCAACGATTCTGGCGAGTAACCGCCCGCGCCTGCGGGCAGAGTGCGGGGCGCCTCCATGCGGGGCGCCTGCTTCGTTTGGCAGGGAGGCCCTCTATGACCTGGACATGCGGAAGCTTTCGCTTCGACACCTCGGTGCCCGTGATCATGGGCATCCTGAACGTGACGCCCGACTCCTTCTCCGACGGCGGTTCCTTCGCCGACGTGCAGGAGGCCGTAGCCCACGGGCTTTCGTTGGTGGAGCAGGGGGCGCGCATCGTCGACGTGGGCGGCGAATCCACGCGGCCGGGCGCTGCGGCGGTGGATGCGGCCGAGGAACTGGCTCGCGTGCTGCCTGTGGTCGAGGCGCTGGCGGCCGAGGGGCTGTGCGTGAGCGTAGATACCCGCAAGCCCGAAGTGGCCCGCGCCTGCCTGTTGGCGGGCGCCTCGGTGATAAACGACGTGTCCGGCTTCCGCGATCCCGAGATGGTGAAGGTGGCCACCGAATTTGACTGCGGCGTGGTGGTCATGCACATGCAGGGCGAGCCGGGCACCATGCAGGACGACCCTCGCTACGACGACGTGGTGGCGGAGGTGCGCGACTACCTGGCAGCTCGGGCTTCCGAGCTGGAGACGGCGGGGATCGCCCGCGAGCGCATCTGCGTCGACCCGGGCCCGGGCTTCGGCAAAACGGCCTCGCAGACTCTGGAGCTGGTGCGCAACTTCCACGAGTTCGCCCGGCTGGGCTACACGCTCATGGTGGCCGTGTCGCGCAAGAGCTTCCTGGGCCATGCCTACGGCATCCAGAACCCGACCGACCGCGACAAGGTTTCCGCCGACGAGGCGCTTATGGCCTGCGAGCTGGGCGCCGGCGTGGTGCGTACCCACAACGTGGCCGCCACCGTGAATGCCCTTGAGAGCCTGCGGCCGCTGGTGGCGGTGGCCCTAGGCTGCAACGTGCCGCTGGTGGCCGAGGAGGGCGAGGAGCGCGAGGGCAAGATAGCCATGCTCAGCCACGCCATCTCGCAGATGTGCACCCTGCCCGATACGCAGATCGTGGACATCTCGTCCTACTACGAGAGTGAACCGGCCTACTTTACCGACCAGGACGCGTTCGTGAACGCCGTGGTGCTGCTGCGCACGGGTCTGCCGCCGAAGGAGCTGCTGAAGTACCTGCAGGCCATCGAGAACAGCCTGGGCCGCGTGCGCGAGGTTCCCAACGGGCCGAGGACCATGGACTTGGACATCGTGGACTACCAGATGTACCCGGCCCAAAGCGAGCTTCTGGTCATCCCGCACCCCCGCGCCTTGGAGCGCGACTTCGTGGTGGAGCCCCTGCTTGAACTGCGGCCCGACTACATGCTGGCCGACGGTGTGACCGTGGCCGAAGGCGCCTTGCCGCGCGAGGAGCGCGTGGGCCGCTGCGTGCGGCTGTAGCGGCGGCGCTGTGGGGGAGTGCGTTCTGTCGACCGGCAAGACAAAGGCATGCGGGATGTTCCGCGTGCGATGCTTGGACGAGGTCGATTCGACGAACAACGTGGTGAAGGACGCCTTGCGCGCGGGAGAGCCCGAGGGTCTGGTGGTGCGCGCATGGCGCCAGAGCGGCGGCTACGGACGCCAAGGACGTGCTTGGACGAGTCCGCTGGGCGGCCTGTACTGCTCGTGGCTGCTGCGGCCCGACGTGCCGCCCGAGCAGCTGCCTACGTTGAGCCTGGTGGTGGGGCTGGCATTTCGCCGGGCCCTGGCATCGCTTGCGGGTGCGAACGGCGGGCGCGTGCTGGTGAAGTGGCCCAACGACGTGGTACTGGTGGGCGAGGGCGCTGGGGGGTCGGGTGCGAGCAGGTCGGCGGCACCTTCGCTTGTCCTCGCTCGCGCGGGTGTGGAGGGTTGCGATTCGTTGCCGCTGCGGAATCGCTCAGGTGCCGCCGACCTGCTCGCACCCTCCCGCGCAGCCAATCAGGACCGTTCCTCGTTGTTCCCGGGGAGCCGATCGGGCGGTGTTTGCCCGCTTGTCTCTGCCTCTGCGGAGATTCCGGCGTTTTCCAAGTTGGTGGGGATCTCGCTTGAGGCGGTTGGCGGGGGCGTTTGCGTGGGGACCGGGGTGAACGTGGTTCGGCCTGCGGGCGGTGCCGTCTCTGTCGGGGGCAAGAACGTCGCGGGGTACGTGAGCGACGTGGCGCCGAGCCTGGCCGCCGAAGATGCGAAGCGGGCGGTGGAGGCGGTTTTCGGCGCTGTGGCCGATGCTGTGGGATTGTGCTACCAGCAATGGCTTTCCGGGGGGTTCGCTGGTTTTCTGGACGAATGGAATCGGTGCCATGCACTGGTAGGCGCGGCGGTGCGCGTGGAGGACCGCGCCGGCGGGTTGCTGGCTGAAGGCGAAGTGCGGCGAGTTGACGAGCGGGGAAGACTCGTGGTCGCGGACCGCGCCGGGGCCGAGCATGCTGTGTCTTCGGGCGAGGCTCACGTGCGTCAGTGCGGTCTTTAAGGGGCTGTCAGGAAGGCTGCGGCAATACGCAATTCTCTGTTTGCCGATTGGGAAGATGTCTGGTCTTGGCGCTACCGTTTCGATGTGGCGTTACAATCTGGAACCGCAAATGTTTTCAGGGACGATGTGCGGAAGGGCGGGGCAAATGAGGGTGTATCACGGCGCGATTCTCACGGTGGACGCGACCGACAGGGTCGTGCAGTACTTGGTCGAGGACGGCGGGCGCATCGAATATGTGGGCGATGACCTGCCCGAGCGCTACGCAGGGGTGCCGCGGACCGAGCTGGGGAACGGAGCCCTGTGTCCGGCCTTCGTGGACACCCACGAGCATCTGGCGTCGTTTGCCACCTTCAACGCAGGCCTCAACGTGATGGGTGCGCGCTCGAACGGGGAGATACGGTCGATGGTGGCAGACTTTGCCGCATCGTCGTCTGCCAAGACGCTCATCGCCTTCGGCGCCTCGCCCTACTCGGTGGAGGAGGGGCGGCTGATTTCTCGGGAGGAACTTGATGAGGTGTGCCCCGACAAGCCCTTCTTCATGGTGAAGTACGACGGTCATGCGTGCGTTGTGAACAGCAAGCTTCTGGACAAGGTCCGCAGCAAGGTGCGCGGGCTTCGGGGGTGCCATGAGGATTCCGGCGAGATGAACCAAGAGGCGTTCTTCGCCGTTAGCGACTACATAACGGGAAGCCTCTCCATCCCCGAGTTGGTGGGCAACATCCAGCGAGCCATGGACTGCCTGGCTGCGCGCGGCATCGGCATGGTGCATACGGTCAGCGGCGTGGGCTTTACGGGGAACTTGGACATCAGCCTGGAGAAATGGCTGGCCCGAAGCGCCCAGAGCGGATTCCAGGTCCGGGTGTTTCCTCAGTCCATGGATGTTCGGGTGGCCACTAGGCGCAAGCTGCCGCGCATCGGTGGTTGCTTTGCCTGCGCGCTGGACGGCTGCTTCGGCAGCCGCGATGCGGCCCTTCTGGAACCCTATGCGGACGGATCGGGCGACAAGGGCGTGCTGTACTACACCGACCAGCAGGTGGTCGATTTCTGCAAGCGGGCGAATCGCGCGGGGCTGCAGATAGAGATGCATGCCATAGGCGACGCGGCCTTCGACCAGGCGACGCGCGCGCTGAAGGCGGCGCTGGACGACTTCCCGCGCTCCGACCACCGCCACGGCATCATCCATGCATGCCTGCCCACCGACGAGGGGCTGGACATCTGCGCGCACTACGGCATACATCTGCCCATGCAAACGAGCTTCATCGATTGGCCCCAGGAGCCGGACTCCTACCTGGAGTCGATTCTGGGCACCACCCGCGCATCTGCGCTCAACCCGCTTCGGCGCTTTGCGGACGCCGGCATAGTGCTGTCGGCCGGAAGCGATGCGCCGTGCACGGACCCCGACCCTATTCTGTGGATGCATCGTGCCTGCAATCACAGCGTGCCGCAGCAGAGCCTGACCCCTCGGGAGGCGTTGCGGATGTGCACCTACAACGGCGCATGGGTTACCTTTGACGAGGGCGAGCGCGGATCGCTCGAGGTGGGGAAGATGGCCGACATGGTGGTGCTGTCTGCGAATCCCTACGAGGTGGAGCGGGGAGCCCTCGGCGATATTGAAGTGAAGCAGCTGCTGTTGGGAGGTCGACCTTACGAGCCACAAGCCCAAGGCGCTTTCTCGGCACTTATCAAGGGGGCGACTGGGCGCGGCGGCTGTTTCTGAGGGTTCGGGGACCGGCTTTCGCTGAATAGGGCCGCCCTGTTCAGCGCTTGCGTGGTTTGTGGAAAGGGTCGATCGGGGGGCGGCGTTCCCTTGGGCGGCCTTTCTGTGGAAAAGGAAGCGGGCCGGCAGCTGGGTGGCTGTCGGCCCGCGTTTTCGTGGTGGTCGATGAGGGATTTGAACCCCCGACCCACTGCTTGTAAGGCAGTTGCGCTCCCGCTGCGCCAATCGACCAAAACAGGCTCGCGCATCGCCGTGCGGGGCGAGCGCGGTTTTTCATTATCGCATAACCGCAGCTAAGGCGCAACCGATTCGCCGAGGGCCGTTGGTCGAGCGGCTTTGGCACTGATGACGGGTCGGGCGGTTGTTTGGCGGTCCGGGGAGCTGTCGCGTTTGGGCAAGCTTTCCGCTAGATTCTCCGTGAATTCCTGATTGGTACTGCGTACCCGGCTGCTAGGACCAGCGCCTGCGTCTGAAAGGGGGCTGCAAGGAGCGGTTCGCCGGAGCTGCGGAAGTCTGCAACATCGCTCTTCTTGACGGCGGCGCTGCGCGCATGGACCGGTTCCCTCCGGGGGAGGCGTCCTGCATGGGATCGAGGCACGGTCGGCAGCTATGCCTGTCACTGTTTTGACTGGTCGCGTCGTCATACTGAGGTTGTCGGCGGTTGAGCTGGGCCGTACGGGGTCCGGCGCCGGCAACGCGAGGGGGCTGAATCGGGAGGCTGATGACATGATGGCGGGTGCTGCAGGGAAATGGGTGACCCTTTTATGCGGGGCGGGCTGTGCGCTCTGCGTGCTGCTGTATACCCAAGGCGTGTCGGCCCGGGCCGAGGCTGCTCAGGCAGAGGCGCTCGAGCGTTTCGGCGGCGAGCAGGTGTCGGTATGCGTGGCGAAGGCCGACATGGCAGCCGGCCAGACCGTCACCAACGCGGACGTGGAGCTGAGGCCGTGGGCCAGCTCGCTCCTGGCCGACGACCCCGTGCGGGACGTGTCCGATGCAGTGGGGCGGCGGCTGACGAGCGCGGTGTACGCCGGCGAGGTGGTATCCGAGCGCCGTTTTCTCGGGGACGAGGGAGGCCTTGCGGTTCCCGAAGGGATGGTGGCCGTGTCGGTGCCGGCTCAAAACGTGCAGGTGGTTGGCGGTGCCGTGCAGCCCGGAGATGCGATTGACGTGTACGCGACGGGCTCTTCCGCTACGGCGCTACTAGGCTCCTCGGTCCCCGTGCTTGCTACCAGCGCCGATGGGTTCGAGGGAGGCGACGAGCTGACATGGGTGACGCTGGCCTTCGCGCCCGACAGGGTGCAGGAGGTTGTTGCCGCCGCCCAGACCATGCAGCTGTACTTCGCGCTTCCTGGCCAGGGTGGAGGAGGGGTCGGCTCGCAAACTCCCGACCTCTCCGGCTCCTCCGAGGTCGGCGGTCGGGCCGATTCCGCGGAAGGCGTTGCCCGCAGCGCAGATCCGGATGCGCAGACGATTTCGGAGGGCTTGCCGATGGTGGATTCGGCTGAATCGGGCGGGAGGTGACGGCGGTGGCTCGGGGAAAGGTGGCCCTCTGCGCCCAGCGCGACTGCTTGGCGAATCCGGTGCTGTTGGGCTTGCCCGATGAACGGCTGGACGGCCAGGATTGGCTCGTGGCCTTCGACGACGCCGAACGAGCCCGACGCGAAATCGCGTGCGATGCCGAGGTGGTCGAGGTGTGGGTGGCCTCGTGCGACGACATAGAGCCGATTAACCTGGCGGCCACCATCAAGGCCGAGCGGCCCGACGTGGTGGTGTGCATGCTCACCGACCAGGGCAGCGGGTCGCTTCGAAGCCGGACGAGCGCGTCGGGGGTGGACGCGCTGCTCACCAGGCAGGCGTTCGTCGCTCGCTACCGGGCCCGCAAGGCTCGGGCGGCCGAGCAGCGCCGAGCGCTCAGCCACCTTGGTTTGCCGGCGACCCAGGATGCAGGGCGCACGGTCCAAGAGGCGGGGCTGCCGTCGGCCTCCGAGGTGGGCGAGGGCGCGGGTGCGGCTTGTTCGGATGCGCCGTCGCCTGCTGCCAAGGCGCTGCTGCTCCCCGTGGTTGGCGGCAGCGGCGGCGTGGGGAAGAGCACGGTGGCGGTGCTTGCGGCGCTTGCGTGCCGCGGGCGCGGCTTGCGCACGGTGCTGCTCGACTTCGACCTTCAGTTCGGCGATGCGGCCGACTTGCTGGGCATAGAGGATGCGCAGCGCTTGGACGAGCTCGTAGCTGCTCCGGAGCGCTTGGCGGCGCTGCCCTGCGCACCGGGTCGTTTGGCGGTGATCGCCCCTCCGGCTCATATCGATGCGGCGGAAGCGGTGGTAGCCGGTGCGGCGCCCGTGCTGGACTGGCTCTCAGAACATTTCGACGTGGTGGTGGCCAATACCGGCGCGGCGTGGGCCGAGCAGCATGCGGTGCTTCTGGAGCGGGCTGCAAAGGTGCTGTTCCTGGTGGACCAGCGCCCCGGTTCTTTGCGCGCCTGCCGTCATGCGCTCGATCTGTGCGGACGCTGCGGTATTGCTACGAGCCCCTTTCAGTTCGTGCTGAATCGCTGCTCGAAAGGGTCGACCTTCACCTCCATAGATTTGTCCTGCGCGCTGGGAGGGGCGCGGGTGTCGGAGCTGAGGGATGGCGGCGCCATGGTGGAGGAGTTGCTGGCGGCGGGACTGGCCCAGGAGCTGTTCGAATCGGGAAACCCCCTGATCGCTACAGTTGAATCCCTGGTCGACCTGGTTCTGCCTCCCTCGATGGCCGCATGTTCTCCTGCGCCCGCCGAGTCGTCGCGGAAGCAGCCGCTGTTCAAGCTGAAGAGCAGACGCCAAAGGAGGGCAGCATGTCTTTAGCAAGCAGGGCGAAGGAGGCAGGCGGTGCGACGACTTGCGTGCCGATGCACGCCTCGGCGGGGTACGAGGCGCTGAAATCCCAGGTCGTGTCCATGGTATCCGCCGATCGCATAGCGGCGCTCAGCAAGCGGAATCCCGCTCAGGCGCGAAGCGAGCTCAAGGGAGCCTGTCGAGTGGTGCTGGAAGGGCCCGACTGGGCTTCGGCAGGTGCCGAGGAACGCTCGCGCTTGACGGGCCAGCTGCTCGACGAGGTGTTCGGCTACGGTCCTTTGGAGGGCTTGCTGGCCGATGCCGAGGTGACCGAGATCATGGTCAACGGGCCGTCGAAGATTTTCTGCGAGCGCCGCGGCATCATCTATCCTACCGGCTGCTCGTTTGCGGACGAATCCCATATGCGGTCGGTGATCGACCGCATCTTGGGACCGCTGGGCAGGAGGGTGGACGAGCTGACCCCCATGGTGGACGCCAGGCTTCCCGAGGGACACCGCGTCAACGTGGTTCTGCCGCCCCTGGCCCCCGACGGTCCCGTCATCACCATCCGCAAGTTCGCCGAGGATGCGATGCGGCTCTCCGACATGCAGGGGGCCGGGTCGATGGACGTGTTCGTGCGCGCTTTCCTGACCTGGTCGGTGCGGCTGCGCAAGAGCATTGCGGTGTCCGGGGGCACCGGCAGCGGCAAGACCACGCTGCTCAACGCGCTTTCCCGCGAGATCTCGCCGGCGGAGCGCATCGTGACCATCGAGGATTCCGCCGAGCTTCGCTTCGACGAGCATCCCCATGTGGTGCGATTGGAGGCGCGCGGTCGCTCGTCCGAGGGTGTGGGGGAGGTGACCATTCGCGACCTGGTGCGCAACGCCTTGCGTATGCGGCCGGACCGCATCGTGGTGGGAGAGTGCCGTGGCGGCGAGGCGCTGGACATGCTGCAGGCCATGCTCACGGGCCACGACGGCTCCATGACCACGCTGCATGCTAATTCGGCGGCCGATGCGGTGCAGCGGCTGACCACCATGGTTCGCTTCGCCGTCGACTTGCCGGTGGACGTGATCCAGCGCAACATCGCGAGCGCCTTCGACGTCGTGGTCCAGACGGCTCGCAGCGCCGACGGGCGCCGCTACATACAGTCCATCGGCGAGGTCGGCTTCGAGGACAGGAGCCGCAGTTGCACGGTGCGGCCTCTGTACCAGAGAAGGGACGTCGATCGTGCCGGCGTTTGGCTGGCGGCTCCTGAATGGATGAGCGCGGCTTCCCTTGTGGGGGTGGCCAGCGAGAAGGAGGTGGCATCGTGGAGGCGCTGCCTATCCTGCGCGGCCTGAGCGCGGTTCTGGCTTGCTTGTTCGGCGTCGGGCTGGCGTTGCGCCGGCGTGCCGGTCGGCGGGCGGGGGCCCTGGGGGCAAGCAGGGTTCTGCGCCCGGATGGGTGCAGGGACGGTCCTGTCGGGGAGGCGGCGCTCCTGTGGCGGGCGCGCTCGGGCGTTCCGCTGCTGCTTTCGCCCTGCCGTTGGCTGCTGCGCTTCCAAGGGTTTCGCCTGGTTGCAGGATATGTGGCTGAGCGGTTTAGGGCCAAGGGGGTGGCGGTTTCGGACGATGCCGCCTTGAGCTGGGTGTTTGCGGCGGCGCTGGGCGTGGCTGCTGTGACGTTCCTGCTCACCGGATCTGTTCCCGCCAGCATGGCGGTGCTGGGATGCGCTGGCGTGTGCGCCTTCCAAGGGGCGAAGGCCAAGGAGGAGTCTCGTCGCGATAGTTTGCGCGAGTCGGTTCCCGAGGCGCTGCAGTCCCTTGCCGGGTGCTTCCAATCCGGCCTGACCGTGGCCCAGGCTTTCGAGCGGCAGGCCCGGGAGCTGCCCGGCGCCTTGGGTGCGCTTTTCGGCGAGGCTTCCTCTCGCATGCAGCTGGGATCGGGCGTCCACGGCGCGCTCGAGCACTTGAGGCGCCGGGCGGATTTGCCGGAGCTGTCGTTCGTTGCGGTTGCCCTGGATATCCAGCATCAGACCGGCGGGAGCATGCGGGCCATACTGGAGTCCAGCTCGGCGGCGCTGGAGGAGCAGCTGGAGCTGAAGCGCTCGCTGCGGGTTCAGACGGCCCAGGCGCGCTTGTCGGCGCGGGTGGTGACCGTGCTGCCCTTCGTGCTGATCGCACTGTTCTCGCTGGTAAGCGTTGGGTTTCTGGACCCGTTCTTCGCATCGGTGCCGGGCTTGGCGCTGCTTGCGGTGGCGCTGGGGCTGCAGGTGGCCGGAATCTGCTGCATTCGGCGCATGCTGGCTGTCGATCTGACGTGACGGAAGGGACGGTGGCGATGGTGCAGGGGCTTGCTGCGCTGGCGGCGCTTGCGGCGTTTCTCTTCGGGGTAGCGGCGGCCGCCTTTCTGCGCGAAGGCAGGGATCGGCGCTGGCTGTCGCACCGGGCGCGCCGCATCGCGCGGCAACGGCTGCCGGGGGCCGATTCGCGCCGTCTGCCTGCGGGGCTGGCCTTGGCGGTGCGGTTGGGGACTGCGCAGAAGGGCGGCTCGGCAGGGCTTGGGCGCGGGCTCTCCAGGCGTCTGGACGGGCATCTCCTCCGGCTTGCCGAGAGGGCCGGTTTCGGAGACGAACTTTCGGGCGTCGGGCTTCGGCGAGCTTCGGAGCGGCTGGCGCTCGCGGGCGCGGCAGCCGGGGCAGCGGTGGGCGCTGCGCTCTCGGCCGAGCTGACGATGCTGCTGGGCATCGCGGGGTGCGTTGCGGGCGGCGGCCTGTGCGCGCGGGAGCTTAAGGGGATCGAGCGGCAGCGCAAGCGCGGCTTAGCCCGGGAGCTGCCCGAGATGCTGGAGGTGATGGCCTTGGGTCTGCGGTCGGGCATGGCGTTCGACCAGGCCATGGGGCTGTACGCCAGGCACTTCGACACGGCATTGGCGGCGGATTGCGAACGGGCCATGGAGTTGTGGTCGTCGGGCCTTGCTTCCCGCGAGGAGGCGCTGCAGCGGCTGAGCCAAGGCTACGACTCGCCGCAGCTCGACCGCATCGTGCGCGGCATGGCCCGCTGCCTGCGCCTGGGCACGCCCTTGGCGAGCATGTTGGACGAGGCTGCCGCCGAGGCTCGGGCGCAGCACAAGGCGCAGTTGCAGGAGAGGGTGGCGAAAGCCCCCGTGAAGATGATGGTCCCCACGGCGGCGTTCATGCTGCCGGCGTTGCTTCTGCTGGTGCTGGGGCCCGTCCTGCTGCAGTTGGCGGAATGAGGAAGGGAAGGTTGAGCATGGAGAAGGTTCGAAGGTTGGCCGCATGGGCGGCGTGTTCGCGGGCGCGCGTGCGTCTTGCCGCCGGAAGGGCGCGGCTGGACGAGCGAGGGCAAGGTACTACGGAGTACGCGATTCTGGTGGGCGTGCTGGTGGTCATAGCCATCGTCGCCATCACGCTGTTCCGACCGAAGATAGAGGAGCTATGGAGCGCTATCGCCGACGGCATAAACGGCCTGTGACGCTGGCGTCCCGCGAACCGCAAGGCTGTGCGCCTTGCGGCGGCAATGCAGGGCCGCCGGCATGGTTTGCGCTGGATTGCGCCGGTCAGGGAACGGTGGAGTATGCGCTGGTGCTCTTCGCCTTCCTGGCCCTGGCGGCGGGGCTTTCCGCTTTGCTGGGGCTGTTCGATGGCGGCGCGGTGGCGGCTCACGGGATTGCGAGCGCGTCCCACGGGCTGTCGTCGGCGGGAGGGGTTGCCGATGCACTGCTGTACTGAGCGCCGCCGCCCCTCGCCGGGCTGCCGGGCGAAGGAGCCGAATCGCCGCGGGGTCGTCTGCCGGTACCCGCGGTTTGGCCTGGGCGTATCGAAGGTGTCGGACGAGTGCGGGCAGGCTACGGTGGAAGCCGCCTTCGCGTTGCCGGTGCTCGGACTGCTGCTGCTTCTGCTGTTGCAGCCCGGGCTGATCCTCTACGACCGCATGGTGATGGAGGCGGCGGCCAGCGAGGCGTGCCGCATGTTGGCGACGAAGACCGATGCGGCCGGCCCCATGGACGAGGCTGCGCGGGCCGCCGTGCTGCATCGGCTCGGCTCTATCCCGCCCGTCGCGTGCTTCCACGTGCACGACGGGGACGAATGCTCGTGGGCTGTCGAGCTTGCGGGCGACGAGGGCAGCGGATACGTGAGCGCGCGCATAGAGAACCAGGTTCGACCGCTTCCCCTGTTGGGCGCGGCGGCCTCGCTTTTGGGCCTGGTCAACGAAGAGGGGAATCTGGTGGTGCGGGTGGAGCGCTCGGCGCTGGCCCAGCCGGAGTGGATAGACGGAGCGGACGCGGGACGGATTCCTGCGCTGTGGATCGGAGGGTGGTTCCAATGAGGTTCGTGCGGGACGAGCGGGGCATGACGACGGCCGGCATGGCGCTGTCGCTGCTGCTTGCGCTCTCGCTCGTGTTCTCCCTCGGTCAGCTGCAGCGCATATACGCAGTCTCGTCGAAGGTGCAGAACGTAGCCGACGCCTGCGCCCTCGCGGCGCTCAACCCCGTGGCGGAGTTCATGGTGGTGGTGCGCGCCTGCGATGCGGTGGCGCTGTCGTTGTCGTTGGGCAGCATGGCGGCTACGGGGCTGGGCATGGTGGTGGGCTGCGTTCCCTTCGCCGCTCCGGCTGCGCAGGCGCTGCTTTCCGCGGGCCGAACCCTGGCGCAGGCAAGGGACGACTTCGTCCGAAAGGCCCAGGCAGGGTTGGAGAAGGCGCAGCGGGCGCTTCCGTTCATCGCCGCCGCGCAGGCCCTTTCGGTGGCGTCCCAGAATTCCGGCACGGCTCAGCGCTACGTTGCCGTGGCGCTGCTGGCTCCAAGCGACAGCTCTGCCGCTACGGTTCCGGCGCCGGGGGAGCTTGACGAGGTCCTCGACGGCGCCGAGGCAGCGCTGCCCGATCTGCAAGACGCGGTCGACCGCGCGCAGCAGGCGCGGCAGCGGGCGCAAAAGGCCAAGGACGACGCGTTCGCCCACGACTGTGGCAATGCCCCCGGCTACTGTATGCAGGAGCGCGCCGATTCCCTAGCCCAGCTGCCGGCGTCCCAGAACCCGACGTTTTCCAGCGTGGACGCTTGGTCGTTCTCGGTGGCGCTGGCCCGGGCCCAGGCCTACTACCCCCGACGGCTTGCCGTCGAGCGTCCCTTGGACGGCTCGGTGGAGGAGCAGGCGAAGTCGGCCCTGCGCAAGCGCTTCTACGCCTACGCGGCGAACAAGGTGGGGCAGGGCTATGTACTCGAGGGCGAAAACGGGGTGGACATGTTCTTCCCGCTACTGCCCCAGAATACCAAGGAAATGCGGTTGACCAGCCTGTACACCAACGAGGTATACCCTTACGGCCCGGCGGGGGACGGCATGGCCATGCATGCGTGGGAGGGCTGCCCGAACGCCCAGGGATGTGCGGCCTTGGGCTCGATCTGGCAGATGGAGCGCGAAGGCTTTTCGGAATGCGAGCTGTGCGGGTTCTCCGCCGAGAGCATGGGCAGCGTGGCCTCGGCCTCGTCCCGTATCGACAACGGCTTCGAGTACCACTACCTTGCGGTGGCGCGAGCCGCCTTGGACTACCAGGCGGCCCTTGAGGAGGGGCAGCCGGCCCTCGACGAGGCGCGCGAGATCGCAGAAGGGGCCATCGGCGCGGTGAGCGAAGGCCTTTCCGCTGCGGCCGCGTCCCGCATATCGGTGGTGCCTCCCGGCGCGTTCGGAGCCGTGGTGGTCGCAGCCAACCTGTCCGACGATTCGGCGGCGGGCGGCTTCGCGAACGCTTTCGCGCCCGATGCAGGCTCGGCGGGTTGCCGGGTGGCCGTGTCGGGGGCGACGTTGGTGGCGGACCCGACGGGCGAGGGGGAGTCGGTGCTGACCGCGCTTCTGGATTCCGCGGCGCAGAGCCAAACCGTTGCGGGGTCGGTGGCCGGTATTGCCGATGTTGCGCTGACCTGCTGGTCCGATCTGCTCCACGGATACGCCCGCGGCCATGACGGGCTGCTGGCGGCGGTGGAACGGGGCATCGACGCTCTGCCGTTCGCGGGCGATGCGGGGCTGGGTCGCATGGTGGCCGGCGCGCTGCGCGATGCCGTGGCGGCGGCCCGGCTGCAGCCGGCGAACACCGATGCTCTGCGGCCGGTGCTGGTGAACACCGCCCATGTAGCCGCTGCCGGCGACGGCGCGACGCTGGATGCGCTTCTGCGGGCCAAAGGGGCCGTTGCTGCGCATCCATTGGAGGGCAATGACTCGTTCGCCAGCGTTATGGGCAGCCTGGAGGAGGTGGCGTTGGAGCGGGTCGAGGAAGCGGTAGGGGGCATCACCGTGGCCGAGGTCAAGGTGGTCCCCGGGGCGGGCGAGCCCTTCACCGTGTCGTTGGGCCTTCCCCCGGCGGTTGCGGAAGGTGCTCGCGGTGCGGTGTCCGAGGCCTTCGCGTGGCTGCGCCGCCTTCAGGCGCAAGGGGGAGGCGAGCGCCCATGGGAGTAGGAAAGATGCGCGGCATACTGGGCGGATGCCCTGGGCCGCCTGTTGAGGGGGCCGGAAGGGCACCTGGCGAGCGGGGGCAGATGACCGTGGAGTTGGCGGTGGCCTTCCCGGTGCTGCTGGTGGTCGCGCTCGTTGTCGTCAATGCCGCCATGTTCTTCGGGCAGTGCGCCGCCTTCGACAACCTGTTTTGCGATGCGGTTCGCGTGCATGCGGCGTCGCCGGCCTACGGTCAGGGGACGGCGCAAAGCGTGACGTTGGTGCAGGAAGCTATGGACCAGGCGTTTCCCGAGGGTAACGTCGAAGTGGCCGTCCGGGCCGACGATGCGGGGCTGGGGCATACGAGGTTCACCGGTACGCTGCGGTTCGCTCCCACGCTGTTCGGATACCCCTTCCGCTCCGAGGCGTTCGGCGTGGCGTTTCCGCGGCTGAGCCATAGCGCGCAGATCGTGGTGGACTGCTACAAGCCGGGGGTGCTGCTATGAGCGCCCGGCCGGCAGTGCAGACCGGGCGTGCCGTGGCGGCGTTCGCTGCGGTGGCGCTGCTTGTGGCATCGGTGCCGGCGGTACAGGGGATGGTGGGTGCGGCGGACGCAGGCGGCTCGCGGGCCTGCGGAGCGCCCTCGGTCTTCGGGGGCGAGACGGAGGAGATGCGTGCGTCCCTGCGTGATCTGGTGCTTGGCTCTGACGAGTCGCGTTGGCCGACGGGGGATGTTCCGACATGGCTTGCGGAGGCGTCCCCGTCCGCCCGCAGCGCCCGGGAAGTAGCTTCCGACGAGGCTCTCGGCCTTACGGGGTTCGTGCTCTCGGGCGATGCTCGGGAGGTATGCGCGCAGCTCTCTTGCGAGCTGCGGGATAGCGGATGGGAGGCTTCGCCAGGTGCCGACGGCTGCCAGGCGACGTTTCGGCGGGAGCCGTCGGCGCAGGGCGGCGGTCCTTCCTGGGCGAGTGTCGCATGTGCGCAGATAGGAAACGAGGTGAGCGTAGTTGTGTGCTACAGGTAGGCAGAGGCGTTCGTGCGACGTTGGGCGGCTTGTCGGCGGTGCTGGCGCCGAGGGGCTTGCCGTGCGGTTTGGCGGCCACTGCCCCGGGGCGCTGTTCGTGGCGTCAAGCGCGTGCGCGCGCCTGCGCGGCCTGCTCGGCCGCAACCGGTTCGAGGGCGTGCTGATGCTTGCCCCGTGCTGCGACGTGCATACGGTGGGCATGCGGTTTGCGGTGGACGTGGCGTTCGTCGGCCAGGACGGCACGGTGCTTGCCTCGCGGCGCAACCTTGCGCCGGGCAGACGCATGGCGGTTAAGGGCGCCGCGTGCGTGCTAGAGCGTCAGGCGAGTGACGGCGGCAGCTGGTTTTGTCCCGGGGACCGGGTGGTTCTCGGCATTGGGAGGGAGGAAGAGGATGAAGGTGTGTCCTGTGTGCAAGGCTAAGGCCTTCGACGATGCGGCGATTTGCTATGGCTGCCTGTACCGGTTCGATCGGGGCGGCTCCGCGGCAGCGAGCGGACTCGACGGCGGGGCGACGGGGATGGCCTGCGCGCCGTCTGCCACGGAAGAGCCTCCTCCCGAATGCTATCGCGAGAACCTTGTGTTCGCACCGCCTGTGCGGTCTGCGGCCACCGATGGCCTCGGCCGCCATGCGGCGACCGCCGCGCCGCCACCTGCGGTTGAAGCCGAGGCGCACTGGAGACGCGGAGCCGATGGCCGATGGTGGCTGCGGGTGGACGTGGCGCTGCCCCGAGCGGGCGCGTAGGTGCCGTCGTGGCAGGATGGGCAGAGGCGCTTCGCGCGCTTAGCTTCGCCGGCTGCTTCGCATGCGTGGGCTGGGCGGTGGCCGAGGATCTGCGGCGGCGCAGGATCCCTCGGGCCAGCTGCTACGGCGTTGCCCTGTGCGGCTTGGCAGCTCAGCTGCTCGGCCATGGCGTGCCGACCCTGGCCTGGGGGCTGGCCTACGCGCTTGTCGCGATGCTGCTATGTGCCTTTGCCTTGCGGGCGTCTCGGCTGCTTGCTCGCCGTCGTTGCCCGTCGCAGCCGCCGGGCGTCGTCCCAGGTGCCGCACAGGGCGCTCCGCCATCCCCCATAGGCGGCGGCGATATCCGCTTGATCGCGGCGCTTTGCGTGGCCACCGGGCCTTCGGCTCCTTCGGGGGTGGCTTTGTGCGCGGCCGGCACCGTGGCCGTATGCGCCATAGGCCTGGCCTGCGGGCGCCTGCGCTGGCGGGACGGCGTTCCCTACGCGCCCTTCCTGGCGCTATGGCCGATCGGCTCGGTGCTGCTGGGACCCTGACGCACGGGCGCCCCCGCGAGGGCGAGCCGTCGTGGGGGCGCCGGGTTGCGCTGCGCGCGTTGCGGTTGCGCGGGGAGCGTCGCGTCTTGCGCGGCTGCAGGGCTACAGGGCTACAGGGCTGAGCGGAACTCCTCGCGGGCGATCTGCTGCAGGCGCTCCTCCATCTCGGAGTAGGCTTTGAGCAGGCGCTCGCAATCCTCGGTCAGCGTGGAGCCGTGAGCGCCGTCGCGGTGCAGCAGCGTTACGCCCAGCGCCGTCTCGGTGTCGCGGAGGATGCGCCATGCCTTGCTGTAGGCCATGCCCATATCCTTTGCGGCAGCGTTCAGGGACCCTTTGTCCTGCACGCCGCGGCACAGCTTCGCCACGCCGCGGCCGAACTCCGAGCCGTGGGGGTTCGAAGTGGCGGCGATGGCTAGGCGGATGACCGGGGTCAGCGACTTCAAGGGATCGTCGCTGACCTGGCGGGCTTCGGTCGTTTCGGTCTGCACGGTGCTCATGCGCTGGCTCCTTCCTGCAGGAACGTGGTCACGGACTCCTCGATGCTGGCCGCGCCCGGATCGATGACCTTGCTGAAGCGGATGGGCAGCGAATCCAGCTCGGCAAGCCCCGCAGGGATGTTGAAGTCCCCGGTCTCCTCGGCGATCAGGCGATTGAGCTGGCAACCGGAAAGCGCTGCCACCTCATCCGGCAGCGCCTCGCCTGCGGCCATCCCGTGAAGCGCGCGGTAGACGTTGTCGCCGAACTTCGCCCAGTGGGCGGTGCTGGCTATGAGCACGGGGTTCTCACCGCGAAGGCGCTCGGCTACCCGGTAGGCCACGGCGGTGTGGGGGTCCATCAGGTAATCGTGCTCGTCGAAGACTTCCTTGATGGTGGCCAAGCAGTCGTCGTTGCTGACGGAGTCCGCCGCGTAGAGTTGGCGCATGCGGGCGAAGGTCTCTTCGTCCACGCGGAAGCGCTTGGTCTCGCCCAGGTCGCGCATCCAGCCGCGAATGGCGCCTGCATCCCGGTCGGTCAGCTCGAACAGCTGGCGCTCCAGGTTCGACGACACCAGGATGTCCATGGAGGGAGAGGGGGTGAGCACGAAGGGACGGTCGGCGATGTCGTAGGTGCCGGTGTTGATGAAGTCGGCCAGCACGCGGTTCTCGTTGCTGGCGCACAGCAGCATGCCGATGGGAGCCCCCATGACCTTGGCGTAGTAGGCGGCCAGGATGTTGCCGAAGTTGCCGGTGGGCACGCAGACGTCCACCGCGCCGCCCGGCTCGATCTCCCCCTCGGCCAGTAGCGTGCCGCAGGCGGACAGGTAGTAGACGATCTGGGGTGCAAGGCGCCCGAAGTTGATGGAGTTTGCCGACGACAGCGCCACGCCCTGCTCCTCGGCCAGGCGCTCGTTGAAGTCGGCGTCGGAAAACACCTGCTTGGCACCGGTTTGGCAGTCGTCGAAGTTGCCGCGCACAGCCCACACGTCCACGTTGCTGCCGCGCTGCGTGGCCATCTGCTTGTACTGGATGTCGCTCACGCCCCCGTGGGGATACATGACCGCGATGCGCACCCCCTCCACATCGCGGAAGCCCTCCAGCGCGGCCTTGCCCGTATCTCCCGAGGTCGCCACCAGTATGAGGAAGTCGCCCTCGAGCTTGCCCTGGGCGCGCAGCTTCTGGGCGCTTGCCTGGAAGAAGCGGGGCAGGCACTGCAGCGCCATGTCCTTGAAGGCGCTGGTAGGCCCATGCCACAGCTCCAGCACGTGGGTGCCCTCGGAAAGCGTGGTGATGGGGCAGACGTCCTCGGTGTCGAAGGCGTTTCCGTAGATTTGCCGCATGAGAGAGTCCACGGTTTCATCGGGCAGGTCAACGCGCAGGGCCTTGTACACGGCGGCGGCCCGCTGCCAATAGGGAAGACGGGCCAGGTTGCGCAACTCGTCCTCGGTGAAATGCGGAAGGTGCTCGGGCACGTAGAGGCCCCCTCCCGAAGCCAGGCCGTCCACCACCGCCTGGGTGAATGCGACCGGCTGCTCCAGGTTCCCGCGCGTGTCGATGAACCGGTTGTCCGCCATAAGCCTACGTCCTTCCCCCGCTGCGGCCCGTCGCGGCGTTGTCGGCGCGGCGGGCGTGTCGGCAGTATCTGTCTCTCGATTATCCAAATTCAGTATAACAACTTTAGCGGCCCGTGGGCGAAGAAGCGGAAATCCTGCGGTCTTTCGCGGGGTGCCGGCGCCCGAGAAGACGGTTGCCGACGGGCGCGCTCCGCTCGGGCGGCTCTGGGTGCAGCCCTGTTCTCGACGAGGCGTTTCGCTACGATGGCTTAGAAAAGTTAACCAAAGTTTCCATTCTTTGTGGAGCATGGAAAAAAAGTTAACTAAAGCTTCCATTCTTCGGGGAACACGCCTAGAATGCTCAGTTGGTTGCGGTTAACTTATAGGAAGGCTGAGGAGGGTTCCATGAACGGATTCGCGGCAGTGGCAGAGGCGCCGCACTTCACGGTGCAGAAGGCCCCGCATTCTACGGCGTCCTCGGCAAGCGCTGCGGCAAGCAGCTCGATGCCACAGGGGCAGACCATGCCGCTTTCGTTTCTGAAGTGCGGCGAGAGCGCATCGGTGCTGAAGGTGCGCGGCGGCGGGGAGCTGCACCACCACCTGGAGAACCTCGGCTTTGTCGAGGGGGCCCGGGTGAAGGTGGTTAGCGGC
This sequence comes from Adlercreutzia aquisgranensis, assembly GCF_943193145.1. Lineage (NCBI taxonomy): Bacteria > Bacillati > Actinomycetota > Coriobacteriia > Eggerthellales > Eggerthellaceae > Adlercreutzia > Adlercreutzia aquisgranensis. The sequence goes on from NZ_CALPDA010000011.1 coordinate 23,488, forward strand.
ATCGGGGGAGACCTGATCGTGGACGTGAAGGGCGCGCAGGTGGCGCTGGGCCGTAACGCCGCCCAGCGGATCGTGACCGTGCCAGCCGCCTAAATCGCGCAGGGAGACTCAGGGCAGCTGCGGGCTGCCTTTGAATTTCATCAACAGCAGGTTCGACGAGAGGAAAGGAAGGTTCATGGCCGAACAGACCGACAGCGTCGTGAAGACGCTGAGGGACGTGCCGATCGGAGCTACGGCCCGGGTGGTGAAGCTGGTAGGCGAAGGCCAGGTGAAGCGCCATATCATGGATATGGGCATCACGAAGGGGGTCGACGTCACGGTGCGCAAGGTGGCGCCTTTGGGAGATCCGCTGGAGGTGACCGTGCGGGGGTACGAGCTGTCCCTGCGCAAGAGCGAAGCGGAGAACGTGCTGGTGGCCTAAGGCCCTGCACGACCGCCGCCGGCGCCCGCTGAGGCGCATTTTTTCAGGCCAGCAGTTAGCTTAAACTAACAATTAGTTGGAAGCTTCGGCCAAAGCGAGACGCTTGCAAGCCCGCTGCAAGGCGGCTTCGGGCGCAAACGGAGAGAGGAATCGCAGACCATGGCACTATCCATTGCTCTTGCCGGCAACCCCAACTGCGGCAAGACCACCATGTTCAACGACCTGACGGGGGCCAACCAGTACGTTGGCAACTGGCCGGGCGTTACGGTGGAGAAGAAGGAGGGCAAGTACAAAGCCGACAAGGACGTGATCATCACGGACCTGCCGGGTGTGTACTCGCTGTCGCCCTATTCCCCCGAAGAGATCGTTACCCGCGACTACCTGCTCAGCGGTACCCCCGACGCGGTCATCAACCTGGTCGACGGCACCAGCCTTGAGCGCAACCTGTACCTGACCAGCCAGATCCTGGAGCTGGGCGTGCCGGTGGTTGTGGCCCTCAACATGATGGACCTGGTAGAGAAGCGCGGCGACAAGATCGACGTCGACGCCCTCTCCAAGCAGCTGGGCTGCCCCGTGGTGCCCACCACCGCCCTGCGCGGCAAGGGCCTCGACGACCTCATGTCCACCGCAATCGCCCAGGCCAAGGCCGGCAAGGTGCCGAAACCCTCCATGAAGTTCGACGCCGCGGTGGAGGATGCGCTTTCCCAGATCGAGGGCATTGTGGGATCGGCGGTTCCGGCCAACGAGAAGCGCTGGTTCGCCATCAAGCTGTTCGAGGGCGAGTCGCTGACGGAGCAGGCGCTGAAGCTGCCCGCTGACTCCATGGACAAGATCGCCTCCATCCGCGAGGCCATGGAGGGCAAGCTGGACGACGACGCGGAGTCCATCGTTACCGGCGAGCGCTACGACGCCATTGCCCATGTGGTTGACCGCTGCGTGAAGAAGGCCCCGGCCACCATGACCACCACTCAGAAGATCGACCGCGTGGTCACCAACCGCATTCTGGGCCTCCCCATTTTCATCGTTATCATGACGCTGGTGTACTACATCTCGGTGTCCACCGTGGGCACTATCGCCACCGATTGGGCCAACGACGGCCTGTTCGGAGACGGCTGGCTCTACACCGGCACCGAGCAGTACGACGAGGCGGTGGAGGAGTTTGAAGCGGCGCTTGAGACCGCCGAGGGCGTAGCCGCGTTCGAGGCGGGCACGCTTGAGGAGCCCGACCCGGCCGAGTTCGGTCTGTGGCATCCCGGCGTGCCGGTGGTGGTGGAGGAGTGGCTGACCTCCGTCGACTGCGCGCCGTGGCTGCAAAGCCTGCTGCTCGACGGCATCATCGCCGGCGTGGGCGCGGTGCTCGGCTTCGTTCCCCAGCTGATCATCCTGTTCCTGCTGCTCTCCTTCCTTGAGGGCTGCGGCTACATGGCCCGCGTCGCCTTCATCATGGACCGCGTGTTCCGCCGTTTCGGGCTGTCGGGCAAGTCGTTCATCCCCATGCTCATCTCCAGCGGCTGTGGCGTGCCCGGCGTCATGGCCACCAAGACCATCGAGAACGAGAAGGACCGCCGCATGACGGTCATGACCACCACGATGATTCCCTGCGGCGCGAAGCTACCCATTATCGCGCTGGTGTTCGGCGCCCTGGCCGGCGAGTTCTACGAGGGAACCTGGTGGGTGGCCCCCCTGTTCTACTTCCTGGGCCTGTTTGCCATCATCGTCAGCTGCATCATGCTGAAGAAGACCCGCGCCTTCGCCGGCGAGGCCACTCCCTTCATCATGGAGCTGCCGCAGTACCACCTGCCCACGGCCAAGAACGTGCTGCTGGCCACCTGGGAGCGCGTCAAGGCCTACATCGTGAAGGCCGGCACCATCATCTTCCTGTCCTCCATCGTCATCTGGTTCCTGCTGAACTTCGGCATGTACGAGGGCGCCTTCGGTCTGCTCGACACCGAGGCCGACGATTACATCCAGTACTCGCTTATGGCCGGTATCGGCAGCTTCCTCTCCTGGATCTTCATGCCGCTGGGCTTCGGCAACTGGGAGGCCGTGGCCACCACCGTCACGGGCCTTGTGGCCAAGGAGAACGTGGTGGCTACCGTGGGCATCATCACGAGCCTGGGCGAAGTGGGCGAGGACGATCCCACCATCTGGGCATCTTTTGCCACCCTTATGGGCGGAAGCTCCGTGGCGATCATGGCCTTCTGCGCCTTCAACCTGCTGTGCGCCCCTTGCTTCGCCGCCATCGGCGCTATCCGCAACCAGATGCGCTCGGCCAAGTGGACCTGGGCTACCATCGGTTACCTGTGCGGGTTCGCGTGGGTGGTCGCCCTTCTGATCTACCAGCTGGGCGGCCTTGCCACCGGCGAGGTGGGCTTCAGCTTCTGGACCGTGGTGGCCGTGGTGCTGCTGGCGCTGATGCTGTTCCAGATTTTCCGTCCCACCCCCGACTTCCAGAAGAAGGACCAGAAGAAGGCGGCCAAGCTGGAGTCGGCCGGCGAGGCCAAGGCCAACGCCTAGGGTTCGCTGCGAACTCGACCCATCCGAAGGAGGAGACCCATCGTGCAGGATCTGACGTTTACGCCCTCTACTGCGATCATCTTACTGGTCGTCGCTGCCCTGGTGGTGCTGGCGGTGCGGCGGATGGTGCGCAAGGGCCTGTGCGACTGCCACAGCGACGGAGGCTGCTCCGGGTGCTCGGGCTGTTCGCACGGGGCTGCGTCGAAGGCGTCGGAGGACGGCGCCGGGACTGCTGGGCCTTCGTGCAGCTGCGCGGCGGTGCGTGAGATGTCGGACCGGCTGAGCCGCCTGTAAGGGCTCGGCCTTCGGGCAGAGCGGCAGCGGTATAACTGCGCCGGATCGGCTGGTCTTCGGGTGGTTCGGTGTTCCTGAGATCCCGTGGCTCCTGGCTGGGGCCGCGGGATCTCTCGTTTCCGGAGCGCCGCGGCATGCGCATCGCCGATTTCGCTTGGCGGACCTCTCGGCTGTGGTACCATGGTGGCACCGTCGAAGTGAGGAGTCGTCTGTGGAAAAAGTATCTATGTCCCACGAGGATTACCTGGAAGCCATCGTGATGCTGGGCGGCAGCGTCTCGTCGCCGGTTCGCTCGGTCGATGTAGCAAACAAGCTGGGAGTTTCCAAGGCTTCCGTTTCCAAGGCCATCTCGCTTCTGAAGGAGCAGGGGCTGGTAGATCAGCCTTACTACGGCGACATCACCCTGACCGCCGACGGCTACGCCTACGGGCACGCTGTGCTCGAGCGCCATGAGCTTCTGTGCGCGTTCCTGGAGAAGGCGCTGGGCATCGACGCCCAAACCGCCGAGGAGGAGGCGTGCAAGATGGAGCACGCCATCAGCGACGAGTCTTTCGAAAAGTGGCGCGATTATATCCAATCCCTTAATTTGTAACCGTTTTCCATCCTCTCGCCCTGCGGGGCATCCCGCTGTGCTATCCTGATTGGTGCTTCTTGCAGCAAACGAACCGTAAACGAACCACATCTCGCAAAGGGGCACTGCTACTTCATGACCCGACGGGGCAACATCGTCAGCTACGATGACGCTTTGCGCGCGCGATCTGCGCGGGAGCGTTACGTTCCGTCGTCTGCGGACGCCGTGGGCCATATCGTCGACTTGAGCGACCGCTTGAACCAGGGATTCGTGTCGCCGTTCAGGAGCGGCGGCGTGTCCGCTGGCTCCGCGCGGCCTTCTGCGACCGCTGCGGGGCGCTCTTCGGGCGCTGCGGGTTACGCCCGCCGTCAGGTTCCCGGCAATCGGGTCGAATCCTCGTCCGCCGCATCGCTGCGTCCGGGGGCGTCCGCCCCGTTACGCCGCGCCGTCGGCTCCGCTCGCTCTTCCAGCCGGATGCCGCTTGCCCCGGGCCAATCGTCCCGGGACGATGGACGCTTTGCGCCGTCGGACTCCGCTTATCGTGCGAACAACTTCTCCGCAGGTCGGAAGCGCTTCGATGCAACGCCGTCCTGGTACGACCAGGGATTCGACCCGGCGTTCTACGGCGATGGCTCCCGCGGGGAATCGCAGCGCCGCGACCGCGCAGCGGGCCGCTCCGGAGGGATCTCTCTTCCCGCCGTCCCCGCGCCGTCCGTTTCGCGACGCGGCTCCTCTGCGGCGCGTACCGCTCCTAGCTGGTACGACGGGTCCGCCGACGACCAGGTGTTCTGGGACGAGGAGTCCGCAGCCGGCGAAGCGTCCGGGGTTGGCCGCTCGGCGGTGTACACCCCCGACGACTACGAAGAGGACGTGCGCCGCGACGAAGAGGCCTCGGGCCGCTCGAAGCGCGAGGAGCGCAAGCGCGCCAAGCGCAAGGAGCAGGCCGACCGCAAGTTCGACCGGCAGTTCGGCTCGGACGAGCCCGCGACGGGCGCCGGCGGCCCGCGCGCGGCGGTGTACAAGGGCGAGATGGGAACCAAGCAGCGCAAGGCCACGCGCATGCAGCGCAGCGGGGCCAACGAATCGGCCCGCACGCTGTCCTCGTCGGCCTCGAAGGAGCACGCCGGCGTCGGTGTCGTCCGCGGGCTGCGAAACGTTCTTCTGGGCGTGGGGCTTCTCGTGGCTCTGGGCGTGTTCCTGTACGAACCTGCCCAGCAATACTACCAGGCGCTTCGCGAGCACGACCGGTTGGAGGCCGAGTACGCGTCCGTGGAGGCGCGTCACGGGCGGCTGCAGACCGACCTGGCCGACTTGCAGACCGATTCGGGCTTGGAGGCGCGGGCGCACCAGCAGCTGGGCTGGGTGAAGAAGGGCGAGCAAACCGCCAACGTGCGGGGGCTGGACGTGGACATCACCGAGAACAGCCTGCTGCAGGCCAACATCGACCCTGCGGACATAGAGCTTCCGCAAACGTGGTACTCGCCGATCCTCGACCCGCTGTTCGGGGTAGAGTAGGCGGCGAGCAGCTGAGACGGGCCTTTCGGGGCCCGTTTTCCGTAAGGAGGCGTGGCCTTCGGCCGCGATGCCGGGCGGCCGAGGCGGTTTCGATCAGGAAGGAACTCTCGTGGGATACATCGCTGGAAGGTACGCGGCGCTGGACATCGGTACGGTGACCTGCCGGTTGCTGGTCGCGGACGTGGGCGCGGCCGGCGAAGTGAGCGTCCTTGCGAAGCGCTACGCCATCACGAACCTGGGTCAGGGCGTGGACGCAACGGGTCGCTTGAGCGAAGAGGCTATGGGGCGGGTGCGCGCAACGGTGGCCTCCTACATGGAGACGCTCGCGGCGCTGCAGGCTGAGACTGGCGTTCCTGCGAAGCTGACTGCCGTGGCAACGTCGGCGGCCCGCGATGCTGAGAACGCCGACGAGTTCCGCGCCATGCTGGCCGGTCTGGGCGTGACGCTGGCCGTCATCCCCGGGCAGCGCGAGGCGGCGCTGTCGTTTCTGGGGGCCGGCAGTGCGTTTGCGGGAGAGCCGGTGGTGGTGGTCGACATCGGCGGCGGCTCCACCGAGGTGGTGGGCGGCATCGCCGGCGCCGACCCGCAGCTGGCCCGTTCCTTCGACATAGGGTGCCGTCGCGTGACCGAGCGCTTCCTGCACGCCGACCCGCCCGCACCCGACGAGCTGGCGGCAGCCCGACAGTGGACCTACGGGCAGTTTGCCCCTTACTTCCAGAAGCTGCGCGATGCGGGCTTGGGCGGCGCGCGCTTGGTGGCGGTGGCGGGCACGGCCACCACGGTGGTGTCGGTGCGCGACGCCATGGAGGTGTACGACTCGGCGCGCGTGCACAAGTCGCAGGTGACGCGCAGCCAGCTGGACGAGGTGTACCGGCGTTTCGCCTCGGTGCCACTGGATGCGCGCCGCACCATCGTAGGCCTCGACCCGGGCCGCGCGCCGGTGATCGTAGCCGGCATGGTCATTCTGCAAGAGGTGCTGGAGGCCGCTGGGGCCGACAGCTTCACCGTCAGCGAGTCCGACATCCTGGAAGGCATCATCTTAAACGCCGCGGCGGGCTTTCCGAGCGGCGGCTGCGACTAGCGGCGGCTGCGGAAATCGACTTCCTCCCAGTCCTCGATTGCAAGCCCCTTCACGCGCTTGAACTCGCGGACGTTTCTTGTCACCAGCGTAGCCTGCAGGGCTAGGGCTGTAGCGGCGATCATCATATCGTTCGGCCCGATGGGAGTGCCGTCGAGGCGCAGCTGGTTGCGGATGGCTCCGTAGGCTCGCGCGCAGCGCTCGTCGAAGGGGGCTATGGCGAACGGGGCGAGGAAGCGCTCCGTTGCGCGACGGGTCTCCTGCGGCCGGGCGCTCTTCTGGATTCCGAACTCCAGCTCCGCGACGGCCACAGCGGGGATTGCGAACTGCTTGGGGTTGCACGACTCCATCACTTTGAGGGTGCCCGGAAGCTTTCCCCGCATGAGGTCGATGCAGATGCAGGTATCGAGAATGTACACGAAGCCCCTCCTATTCGAACCAATCGCACGAATCGTCGAGCGAGGGGTCGAGGTCGGAATCGTCCACGGAGAAGCCGTCGGGCAGGCAGCCGTAGACGCTTTCCCAGTAGCCGGCAGGCCAGCTCGAGCCGTCCGTGGCGCGCCGGATTACGCTGGCGGCGTAGCTGGAAAGCGAGACCCCCTCGGCAGCGGCGCATCGGCGCAGCGAGTCCATGACGGCATCGTTCATGTAAAGGGAAAGCTGCGGCATGAAGGCATCCTTTCCGAAACAAGTATATGGAGCAAGTATATACGTTACGAAAAGGGTTCGCAACGCCGCGATGCGTTTTCCGAGCAGCGCCTAAGCCATCGCCCGCCGCATGCGGGCTATGCGCTATCATGGTGGGCGCGGTAGGGGGGCGTGGCGGAATTGGCAGACGCAGCGGACTTAAAATCCGCCGCCGCAAGGTATGTGGGTTCGAACCCCACCGCCCCTACCAGCTTGCCCCTATCCCCGCTCCACCAAGTCGAGCAGCTGTTGGCGCGAATGCACCCCCAGCTTGCGGTAGATGTGCGACACGTGGGAGTTCACGGTGGCGGGGGATACGGACAGGTCGTCGGCTATGCGGGCGGCCGAGCGGCCCTTCGCCACCAGCGTCATTACCTCAAGCTCGCGCTCCGACAAGGCGAAGCGGCTTGCCACCTGGCGCATCTTGTCTCGGAAGGGCGACGCGGCGGGCCGCTTCGGCATGGCGGCCAGCACCTTGACGCAATCGCGGTCGGTGAAGGCGAAGGTGAAGGCGAACGCCACGGCAAGCCCCATCCCTACGGTGAGCGCCTGGATGCCCAGGGGCGTGTGCGCGCTGGCGATGGCGTGGCCAAGCCCTATGCCGGCCAGGGCGGCCAAGGCCCACACCGCGCGGAACAGGCTGAACACCATCACCGGGTTGACCCTGAAGCCCACGCAGATCTGGTAGGCCACCACCAGCATGGTCACCTGGAAGAAGTACGACGCCAAATCGAGCAGCGTGTGGGCAAGCCAGTTTCCCGCCAGCAGGCTGGGGATGCACAGCACCACTCCCAGCATCATGAGAAACGCCACGCGGTATACCGCTGACACGCCGCGCACGTCGTAGGTCTCGAACAGGTAGAGCAACCAGGCAGTGCTTGCCAGTTTGAGCCCCAGGCCCAGCAGGTTCGCGGCGCCTGCGTAGAACGTGAGCGCGGTGCCCGAGAGCAGCAGGTTGCGCACGGCCTCCACGGCGGTGATGGCGATGAGCAGGCACAGGCAGAAGCGCAGCAGGATGGAGCGGTTTCGTTGCGAAAGCCGCTGCAGCGTGGTGCTGGGCAGCAGGGCGCCAAGCGACAGCGGCTGCCGTTTGACGTCTTGCTGCCCGTCCGAAGCCACGCGGCTTTTCTCTTCCGCATCGGCCCCGCCCGCGCGGTTTCGGTCGTCCGTGCCGCCGTGCGGATGCAGCTGCGCGAGGCCGGCGGTCCCAGCGATCAGCAGCCCCATGGACGCCAGGGGCAGCGCCGAGCCGATCGCGGCAGAGACCCAGGTGTTCACAAGGTCGGTGGTCAGCACGTTGGCAAGCCCGTAGGCCAGCACGGCGGTGACTGCCACGCTGAGCGCCAGCCCCATGAGATCGTGGCGCAGGCAGAACACGTTGTACCAGGCAAGGAACAGCCAGGCGAACCCGACGCCCACGGCCACGGCGGCTATGTAGATGAGGGGGAAGGCCAGGTCGGGCTGCAGGGCGCTGGCCGGTCCCAGGAAGCTGCCGAGGCTGGCCAGCGCCCCCAGGGCGACCAGCGCCCGCTTGCGCTGCAGGAGCGCCTGGGCCTTTCGCGACCAGATGGCCGACAGCGCCAGCAGGCCGACACAGACGGTAAGCGACACCCAGCGCAGGTCGTGGAAGGGCTCGGCGTAGGTGATGGGGTCGGGCAGCGCTATGCAGAGGATGTTCCATGTCTGGCAGAGGGCGAATCCCAGCACCAGGGGCGCGGAACAGCCGCGGAGCATGGCGCCTGCGGCCTTGGCGGTGGGGATGTGCAGCCGTTTCGCAATCGAGCCAGTCCTGCGCCCGCCCGCATCCGGCGCCCCCGCAGCGGCTTTTCGCCCTTGCCCATCCTGCGTCCGCGGCGCCGACGATCTGTCGAGTCTTGTCACCAAGGCGTCTCCCTTTCCCGTGCCCTCGGTCCGACCGGTATCAACAGTTTCTAATGATTTCCCAAAGGTAAACAATGAAATACCAGGTCAATCCCTCACTTTATTCTATGTTGCCAAAACGATACCTTTCATGACTTTCTGCGGATGACGTAGCGCGCGAAAGCCCGTAGGCTGCGCTTCCAAGGTCTTTTCCAAAGGGGATGAGACAAGGGTACTACAAGGAAGGGGAGCGGTCTATGAAAAAGCGACTTGCAACCGTAGCCGCCGTGCTGTGCCTCACCGGCGCGCTGGCGGCGGGCATGGCGGCCTGCTCGACGCCGTCGTCGGGCAGCACTCAGCCGGCCGACAAGCCCGCAGCGCAGCAGCCGGCCGACGATGCGGCGGCCAAGCAGGGGGCCGAGGCCGACCTGAAGGACGACGCCGCCCAGCAGCAGGCGGCCACGGCCGAGGCCGACAAGCTGAAGATGCTGCCGCAGGACGAGAAGGCTGCAGCTGCCGCCGAGCTGTACGCGCCGAAGGTCACCAAGGCCGCCAACGGCGCCGACGTACAGCTGATCCCGGCCGACCCCTATATGTGGAACACGGCCATCCTGGACGGCGAGAACCGCGGCTGTTTGGGGAGCAGCTGCCATGACAGCCTGCTGGACACCAACCAACTGCTGCCCATGCCCCATCCGAAGCTGTGGAACCCCTACGACGTGGAGGCAACCACGAAGTTCTGCTACATGTGCCACTCCAAGGCCCTGTTCATGCAGGACTCCATGCACGCCATCCATATGAACAGCGCCGAGTTCGCCGAGAAGGGCGGCAACTGCGACTCGTGCCACTACATCTCGCCCCAGACCGGCGAGTATCTGCTGTGGGACCTGGCGAAGTACAACAACGCCTACATGGGCATCACCCCGGTTCCCAACGTGACCGGCGACTTCAGCTTCACGCAGGACAGCATCACCCCAACCGACCAGGTGTTCTACTACTGGGAGAACGCCAACCACCAGGGCGTGACCCCCGATAACGACACTTCCCAGGCAGCCTACGACAGCTGGGAGATCGCTGTGGGCGGCGAAGTGGAGAACCCCTTCACCTTCAAGCTGACCGACTTCGAGGACCAGATGGTCGAGAAGGTGCTGAAGATGGACTGCCAGACCAATCCTCCGGGAGGAGCCTACGTGGCCAACGTGAACGTGAAGGGCATCCCGCTGTCGGTCATCATGGAGCGCGCCGGCGTGAAGGATACGGCCAACACGCTGCACTCCGTGGCCGACGACGGCTGGGACGTGTACCCGGTGCCCTTGTCCACGGTCAACGAGTACTTGGACGACATCCTGCTGGTGACCGAGATTAACGGCGAGCCGCTGGGTATGCTGCAGGGCTTCCCGGTGCAGCTGTGGATCCCGCCTCTGGGCGGCTGCCACTACACCAAGCGCGTCGTGAACCTGAACTTCACCAACGACGCCACTGAGGCGCGCCTGTTCCAGGGCTTTACGAACCCCAAGACCGGCGAGATGTTCAACAAGCCCAACACTGCCATCTTCTACACGGCCCAGGGAACCATTTTCCCGGCGGGCCAGCCCATCGAGCTTGAGGGCTTCGCCGACGCCTACGACGTGCCCATGACCGCGGTGGAGATCTCCATGGACAAGGGCGCCACCTGGACCACCTACGACCTGGGCGAGACCGACGTCATGCGCTGGGTCGACTGGAAGTTCTCGTTCACGCCCGAGAAGCCCGGCAGCTACCTGATCCAGGTGCGCGGCGTGGCGGCCGACGGGTCCGTGAGCACCGATCCGTCCCAGCTGTTCTTCAACGTGAAATAGGGAGGGGAGACCATGAAGCATACGATGACGAAGATCGCGGGGGCCACGGCGGTGGCAGCCCTGGTGGTGCCGGGGGTGGCCTTGGCGGCGACTCCGACTGCGGCGGTGACCCCCGACGATGCGAACGCCACCTGGACCCACGTGGAGGCGTCCGGGCATCGGGCCGGCGCGGGTTGCGTGCAGAAGACCGCGGTGGCGGGCGAGTTCGCCTGCACCCAGGACTGCCTGACGCCCACGGCTTCCATATCCGGGGTGTTCATGAAGGCCTCGGCGGCGCTGTGCCAGTCCATGGCCCAGGCGGCGGTGGTGGCCACGGCCGACGGCTCCTACACGGTAAGCCATGACGGAAGCGTCGTATCCGTGCAGCCCGGCGGCGAGGGCGACCAGTCCCAGATCATGGGCTGCGCCTGCGCCAGCAACGTTCCCGGGGGCGCTGCGGTGATGAACGCCCGCGTGGACGGCGTGTCGCTGGCGAGCCTGCTCGGCCAGCTCTAGCGCCAGAGACGTCGGCGGGCGGCGACCTGCGGCCGATGGGCCGTGCGGTCGCCGCCCGCTTTTTCGCTTGCGGACGAGCCGGCCTGCCCGCCGCGCGCTTTCGCGGCCGGTTGCGACGCCCGCTTAAGGAATCCGCGCGAAACTTGCGCCCATCGCGGGCGCGGGGCGCCTGGGGGCGGCGCATGTGGTAGGATAGGCGGGCTTGTGCACTGCTGTTTCGCTGCCGAAGAAGAAGGCCCATGGAAACCATCAACGATCTTGTTGCCCAGCTGCCCACCCCTCCCGCCACCTTCGAGGGGAGGCTCGACGCCTACGCCCCGCTCATGGGCGGCATCATCAACTCGTTCATTCCCACCGGGTCGCATCCGGACATGGACCGCTACCTGTACGACCCGCTGCGCGCCTACAGCGAGAACGCTGGCAAGCGCCATCGCCCCCTCATCTGCTTCGAGGCCTGCCGCGCGGTGGGCGGCGACATGCAGAAGGCCACCAGCGCCGCTGCCGCCATCGAGCACTTCCATACGGCGGCGCTCATCCACGACGACATCGCCGATGAGGGCGAGCTTCGCCGCGGCATGCCCTGCATGCACCTGACCGAGGGCGTGGGGCTGGCCATCAACGCAGGGGATCTGGCCCTGTCCACGGTGAACGGGTCGGTGGTGGACGACCCGCTGCTTGACGATGCAACCAAGGTTCGGGTCATATCCGAGCTCATCAACATGACGCGGCGCACCATCGAGGGCCAGGCCATGGACTTGGGTTGGGCCCGCGACGAGCGTTTCGACATCACCCCCGAGGACTACCTGGTCATGGCCATGCACAAGACGGCGTTCTACTCCGGCGCCGTGCCGCTGGCCGTGGGGGCCATCATAGGCGGGGGCACCCCTTCCGAGGTGGAGGCGCTGCGCAGCTTCGGCATGAAGTGCGGTCTGGCCTTCCAGATCCAGGACGACCTGCTGAACCTCATCGGCACCGAGGAGTCCACGAAGAAGGACTTCCGCAGCGACATCACCGAGGGCAAGCGAACGCTGGTGGTGGTCCATGCCCTGCAGAACGCCGAGCCTGCCGACCGCGAGCGCCTGATCGCCATCCTGTCCGGCAAGGAGCGCGACCCTCGGGTGCTAGCCGAGGCCGTGGGCTTGTTGGAGAAGGCCGGCAGCATCGAGCACGCCCGCGCCTACGCCCAGGACTTGACTGAGCAGGCCAAGGCGGTGCTTTCCGAGGGCATCGCCCCGTCCGACTCCCGCGAGGTGCTGCTGTCCATGGCCGACTGGTTCGTGGAGCGTCTTTCTTAAGGGCGCTTAATCCGCTGTGACGATTTGGCGCCAGACTCGACCCGCGCCGCACTGCGCCCCTAGAATGAGGGTTGGATACGTAGGCGAGCGCGGACGTCTCGCAGAGTCGTCGCTGGCGGCATGATGCGGCGTCCGGGCTGGTTCAAGGGAGAGACCTATGGCAGTCGGATACTTCAAGAGCGCATGGCGCGACGTAACCTCGTCCCCTGGCTGGATGGGCAGGCTCTGCCTGCTTGCGCTGGTCAGCTTCATCCCCGTGTTCGGGCAGATCGTGCTGTTCGGGTACCTGCTCGGGTGGGCTCGCGACGTCGCCTGGGGCGTGAGCAGCCCGTTGCCGGGACGCATCTTCGGAAACGAGGACGGGAAGCTGTATTCTCGCGGGCTCTTCGCCTGGGTCCTCAGTCTCATTTGCTCCCTCTTGCCGCTGGCCGTGGAGGTGCTCTGGATGATCCCTGCCAGCGGCATGGCGCTGTTCGGATGGGGTTCGCACGGCTTCTCGCCCCTGCTCGCGTTCGGGATGGGCGGCATGGTAAGCGTGGTGCTGGTCGCCGTCGCCACGGTTGCCGCGTCGCTGTTCTGGCTGGTAGGGTCGATGCGCATGAGCATCTACGGGCGCTTGGGACCGGGCCTGCAGTTCGGCCGTATCTTTTCCATGATCCGCTACGACGCCGGCGGCGCGCTCAGGCTGGTGGGCATGAACCTGGCCTGCGCCGCCGTGGTGGTGGCGATCATCGTCGCACTGTTTCTGGTGGCTGCGCTGCTTCTGGTCGGCCTGATGATTCCCGTCGCGGGCTTCTCGGGGCTTATGTCCGGCGAATGGGTGGCGGGCCTCTTCGTCGCCGGCGGCGTGCTGGTCTTCTTCGTGCCGCTGGTGTTGGTGGTTGCGTTCGTGGCCGAGGTGCTGGTCGTGCTGATGTACGCGCTGGTCATCCGCGCCGGCGGATACTGGGTGCGGCAGTTCGACGTTCCGGCGTGGCGTGGCCAGGACGACCCCATGCCCTTCGAGGAGCAGGCGGCTCGCGCAGCGGCCGTCGTGCCGCCCCGGCCCGCAGCCGCCCCGAACCCGGCACCCGTGCCGCAGCCGGTACCCGCCCCTTGCCCTCAGCCTGCGCCGGCGCCCTGCCCGCAACCGTCTCCTGCGCTCCAGCCGGTTCCCGCAAGCGTGCCGCAGCCTCCCGCGGCTCCGGTTGTTCAGCTGCCTGCATCGTGCCCGCAGCCCGCTCCTGCGTGCGACGCCGCGGTTTCGGTTGAGCCCGCAAGCGCTGCTGCGCCCGAGGTCCCCGTCCTCGAGTCCCAGCCCTCGCCGTCTGCCGCGGTGCCTGCCGCCCCGGCGCCCGAGGCTGCCGGAACCGACGAGGGCGGCAAGCCCCAATCCTAGATTCGGAAAGACCTGCCATGACCCAGCCGCGCGACCGATCCCGCTTCCTGCCCGTTTGCCATCAGGACATGGTCGATCGCGGCTGGGATCAGGTGGATTTCGTCTACGTGGTGGGGGACGCCTACGTGGACCACTCGTCCTTCGGCATGGCTATTATCTCCCGCCTGCTCGAGGCCCGCGGGTTCAAGGTGGGCGTGCTTTGCCAGCCGGATTGGACCGACCCCGAATCCGTCTGCGAGTTCGGCGAGCCGCGGCTGGGCTTTCTGGTGTCCGCCGGCAATATGGACTCCATGGTGAACCACTACACAGTGGCGAGGAATCATCGCAGCACGGACGCCTACTCGCCTGGCGGCAAGATGGGCTTGCGGCCCGATCGCGCCTGCGTCGTCTACGGCAACCTCATCCGCCGGGCGTTTCGCCATGCCCCCATCATCCTAGGCGGCATCGAGGCGAGCCTGCGGCGGCTTGCCCACTACGACTACTGGTGCAACTCCATGCGCCGTTCAGTGCTGCTGGATTCTGCCGCCGACCTGCTTATCTACGGGATGGGCGAGCATCAGATCGTCGAGGTGGCCGAAGCGCTGGATGCGGGGCTTTCCGTGCGGGACATCACGTTCATCGACGGTACGGTGTACAAGACGAAGTCCCTCGAGCACGTCTACGACGCGGTGGAGCTGCCGGGGTGGGACGCCGTGCGCCAAGGCGGCGAAGCCTATGCGAGGTCGTTCGCCGTCCAGTACGCCAACACCGATCCGTTCACGGGAAAGAGGCTGGTGGAGTCTTACGGCGAGCACGAGTTCGTGGTGCAGAACCCGCCGTCGGCCCCGCTTTCGGTCGAAGAGCTGGATGCGGTCTACCGACTGCCCTATGCGCGGGCTTGGCACCCCGACTACGATGCGGCCGGCGGCATCCCCGCGCTGTCCGAGGTGCGGTTCAGCCTGACCAGCAACCGCGGCTGCTTCGGCGAATGCGCCTTCTGCGCGCTCACGTTTCATCAGGGCCGCATCGTGCAGGCGCGCAGCCACGAGTCGCTGGTGGAGGAGGCGCGCGAGCTTGCGGCCGAACCGGGCTTCAAGGGCTACATCCACGACGTGGGCGGTCCTACGGCCGATTTCCGCGCTCCTGCCTGCGACAAGCAGCTGAAGAGCGGGGCATGCCCGGGCAAGCGCTGCCTGGCGCCGAAGCCCTGCAAGCGCTTGGTGGCCGACCATGGAGACTACCTGCAGCTGCTCCGCCGCATCCGCGCGCTGCCGGGCGTCAGGAAGGTGTTCGTGCGCAGCGGCATCCGCTTCGACTACGTGATGGCCGACGGCGCTCACGGGCGCGAGTTTCTGGACGAGCTGGCACAGCACCACGTGAGCGGCCAGCTGCGCGTGGCGCCGGAGCATGTGTCCGATGCGGTGCTCCGCGTCATGGGCAAGCCCTCCCACGAGGTGTACGAGCGCTTCGTGCACGAGTTCCAGCGGGCCACCGAGGCAGCGGGCAAGGAGCAGTACGTGGTGCCCTACCTGATGTCGTCGCACCCGGGCAGCGGCCTTGCGGAAGCGGTCGAGCTGGCCGAATACTGCCGCGACATGGGGTTCAACCCCCAGCAGGTGCAGGACTTCTACCCCACGCCCTCCACCTTGGCCACGGTGATGTACGCTACCGGGCTTGACCCGCGTACCATGGAGCCGGTCTACGTGGCCAAGTCGCGCCTCGAGAAAGCGCTGCAGCGGGCGCTCATCCAGTACCGCGACCCGAAGAACCGCGACCTGGTGGAGGAAGCGCTGCGCCGCGCCGGAAGGACCGACCTCATCGGCTTCGGCCCGAAGTGCCTCGTGCGCCCGAAGCGCCCCGGCGACAAGGACGCACCCGGCGGGCGGCCTGCCGCTGGCAAGGGCAGGCGCACGGCCAAGGCTGCGCCGCATCCGAAGGCCGCGGCTGCCAAGCCGGCGCCGAAGCGCACGAAGCCGCCTCGAGCCAATGGCCACAAAGGCGGCATCCGCTAAGGACCGGCTCGCCGCAGGCAGGTTGTAGCAGCCGATTTCCCCTCGCAGCCTCCAATCCCCGATTTCCATGGCATAATAGGGCCGTTTGCCGTCTCTCGTGGTTCGTGCGAAAGCCGGCAAACCCTCACTGAGGCCTGTGGCACGGCCCAGTGCGGCATGCCGAGCCGACAAGGGAAGAGGGGTTATGAGCGATACGAAAGCAACGCCCACCATGGGAGCCGCCGACGCGCCCGACGCAGTCTACGACGCGCGCAGCCTGGGGGCGCCGAAGATGTTCGTCTTCGGTCTGCAGCACATGTTCGCCATGTTCGGGGCAACTATCCTGGTGCCTACGCTGACGGGGCTGTCGGTCTCCGCCACGCTTCTGTTCGCTGGTTTGGGAACGCTGCTGTTCCATCTGGTTTCGAAGGGCAAGGTGCCGGCGTTTCTGGGATCTTCCTTCGCCTTCATCGCCGGCTACGCCGCCATCGCCCCCAACGGCGAGGCGGACCTCCTGCCTTACGCCTGCCTGGGCGTGGCGGCTGCCGGTCTTCTGTATTTGGTGCTGTCGCTTCTGTTCAAGGTGTTCGGCGCCGAACGCGTCATGCGCTTCTTCCCGCCGGTGGTCACCGGGCCCATCGTCATCTGCATCGGGCTCATCCTGGCCAGCTCGGCCATTGCGAACTGCTCTACGAACTGGCCCATTGCCATCGTGGCCATCGCCATCATCGTGGTGTGCAACATCTGGGGCCGCGGCATGATTCGCATCATCCCCATCCTGCTGGGCGTCATCGGCTCCTATGTGGTGGCGGCCTGCGCTGGCGTGGTCGACTTCCAGCCCGTGGCCGACGCCGCCTGGATCGGGCTGCCAGTGCTGTGGGACAACACGGCGCTGTCGCTGTTCGGTCCCGGCTTCGACACGGGCCTTGCCATTACCGCCGTCATCACCATCATGCCGCTTGCCTTCGCCACCATGATCGAGCACATCGGCGACATGTCGGCTATTAGCTCCACCTGCAACCGTAACTACATCGCCGAGCCGGGCCTGCACCGCACGCTTCTGGGCGACGGTTTGGCTACCATCATCGCCTCGCTCTTCGGCGCGCCGGCCAATACCACCTACGGCGAGAACACCGGCGTGCTGGCCCTTACCCGCGTGTTCGACCCCCGCGTCATCCGCTTGGCGGCCATCTTCGCCATCGTGTTCTCGTTCTGCCCGAAGTTCGCGGCGGTCATCGCCTGCATGCCCGCCTGCGTCATCGGCGGTGTGTCGCTGGTGCTCTACGGCATGATTTCCAGCGTGGGCATCCGCAACCTGGTTGAAAACCACGTGGACTTCTCCCGCAGCCGCAACGTCCTGGTCACAGCCATCATCCTGGTGCTGTCCCTGGGCATCGCCTACAGTGCTGCGGGTGCCATCGTGTTCGAGCTGGGCGGCGTGGTCATCTCGCTGTCGGGCTTGGCCGTAGGCTCGGTCGTGGGCATTCTGCTCAACATTGTGCTGCCGAACAAGGAGCCCTACTGGGACGGCGGTTTGGCGGCTGCAGCCGAGGCCGACGACATCCCCATGCCGCTGGAAGCCGAGCTGGAGAACCTGCCCATCAAGTAGCGCTCCCGAGCGCAGGCCGCAATGGACCGTTTGCGCGCGTTCGCACAGAAAGCGTATTCGTCAAGAAAAGCGCAGGGCCGGCATCCCCCGAAGGGTGCCGGCCCTGCTTTTTGCACGGTTGCGCGAGCGCGCCGTCGACGCCTTAGGCCTGCACGGCTGCCGCGGCGTTCTTGCCGGCGTAGCGGCCGGAGGTGTAGGCGTAGTTCAGCCCGCAGCCGCCAGCCGGGTAGTCGTCGTAGATGAACTCGCCGCAGCACACCTCGCCGGCGGCGTAGAGGTTGGGGATGGGGGTGTCCGTCTCGTCGAGCACCTGGAAGTCGGTGTTCACGTGGTAGCCGCCGAAGCTGCCGTGGGTGCATACGCCCATGGTCAGCACGTAGAAGGGGCCGGTTTCGATGGCTACCAGGTTATCCGCCTTCTTCCCGAACTGGGTGTCCTCGCCGGCGGCGGCCATGGCGTTGTAGGCGTCCAGCTGCGCCTGCAGGGCCGCCCCGTCGATCCCCAGCGCTTCGGCTGCTTCGGCAACGGTGTCTCCCTGGGTGAAGACCCCCTGGTCAAGACCCAGCTGGAAGGCGTTTGCCAGCTTGTCGCTGAGGGTGTCCACCATGGGTTGGTCGTAGACGGCGTAGAAGCTCTGGTCGGGGAAATGGGCTACGGTGTAGTAGATGTCGTGGGTCTGGCCGCCTTCGTTCACGAAGCGGTTGCCCGAGGAATCCACCCACATGGCCTTGCTGTCGATGAGCTTGCTCTGGCCGGCTTCCACGGGGCAGGCCAGGATGCCGTTGGTGCCGCCGTGGCCGATGTAGGCCGCGCCGATGTCCAGCCCCATCTCCAGCCCTTCTCCGGTGCAGCCCTGGCCCACCTCGGTGTACACGCCGTCGTAATCGGGGCAGTACTCGGCGATTAGGTCCTCGTTTCGGCAGAAGCCGCCGGTGGCAAGGATGGTGCGGCCCGCATCGTAGCGGATGCGCTTGTCGGCGCCTTGCACGGCCAGCACGCCCTCCACCTCGCCCTCGTCGTTCACGATAAGCTCGACGGCCTGGGTGTCGAAGACGAAGTCGACGCCGGCGTCCTTGGCGTACTGCTCCACGGCTGCCAGGGCCACCTCGTCGCGGTCGTCGATGTTGTGGGCGCGGGCTATGGTGTCGGTGCCCTTCTTCGAGATCTTCTCCTTGAAGGGAACGTTCAGCTCTCCGCTGAGCCAGTCTATGGTCTCGCCGAAGTGCTCGGCGCAGAACTGCTGCATGGCCGGGTCCAGCTTGTCGCCGCCGCGCTCCATGAAGTAGGCAAGCAGCCCCTCCGGCGTATCCTCGATGCCCGCTGCTTGCTGCAGCTGGGTGCCGGCTCCGTAGAGCGTGCCGATGGCCAGCGAGCTGGAGCCCGAAAGCCATGGCGTCTTCTCGATGAGGACCGTCTTCGCGCCCGCCAGCGCCGCTTCGGCGGCCGCCGTAGTGCCGGCTGCTCCGCCGCCTATCACCAGCACGTCGCAGCTTACGGTTTCGTCCACGGTCGGGTCGGGCGCCTCGCGGGGCGCGCATCCGAACAGGCTTGCTGCGGCCAGGGTCGCGGTACCTGCTGCGCCGAGCACGAAGCCGCGGCGTGTGATTCGGGGTGTCTGAGTTGACGGTGTCATGGTTGCCTCCTCTGACGTTGCTGCGGATGTTCCAAAAACTCTGCGTCTTTGCGTTTCCGCAATAAAACTCCGAGCTATCTCATCAAGGTACGGATTCATCCTAGCGCGCTCGCTAGACATTTTTCCGCTGCGAGGGGCGCCAAGGCCGACCGGTTTCCCGGATGTTGGCGATTTGTCGCCTGTGCCTGCACAGACGCATCGCGACCGGCAACGGGCTGCTCGCTAGCAAAACGGCTGCGGCTCCTGCGGTCTGCTCGCCGACGAAGCGGCTGCGGATTCTGGGGTCTGTCAGGCTGTCGAGTTGCGCGCCTGCGCTTGTGCTCTTCGCGGGCGCTCGGTTGTCGCGCCGTCAAAGGCCGTCCGTCCTTTGGGCTGCCGGTGCTCCCCGCGCGCCTCTCTCTGGCGCGATTTGCTGATAAAACCGCTGATAGTTAGCGGAAACATTGCGGAGAGCCTGTGCAGAGAAGGGTGAAAACCGGGTTTCGCGGCTCGCAATAAAACCTAGTATCATGCTAGAATTTCGCTGACAGTTATCGGCGGGCAGCTCGGAGGTCGGGCGCCTTCGCCGTCCGGGGCTCGGAAAGGTTTGCCATGCTCGTTTCAACGAAGGGGCGTTACGCGTTGCGGCTGATGACGCGCATTGCGAAGGCCGGCCCGGGCAGCAAGGTGTCGCTGCGGGAGGTTTCCGAATCCGAGGACATTTCGCTGAAGTATCTTGAGCAGATCGCCCGACCGCTGTTGCAGGAAGGGCTGATAGAGAGCGTGCGCGGCAAGGGCGGTGGCTACCGTTTGCTGCATCCTGCGGACATGGTGAAGGCGGGGGATGTACTGCGGGCCGTGGAGGGAACGACCACGCCCGTTCTGTGCGCGGCTCTTAGCGGGGAAGGGGAGTGCCCGCGCGTCGGCGTATGCACGACAATCGGCTTCTGGTCCGGCCTCGACCAGGCCATCGAGAGCTACGTGGACGGCGTGACGCTGGCCGATCTCGCTCGCGGCTACGAGCGCGACGAGGCTTTGGGGCTTACCTAGCCGGGTTAGTGCGTTCCGACGCCGCTTCGCCGCAAGTGCCGTGCCGACCGGCGGCTACCGAGAGTCGCCATCTTCTCCGTCGGTGCGGTAGTGGCTGCCGAGGCTTTCCGTCCTGGCTCGCGCGGCATCCACTACGGCAAGCGCCGCGGTTGCCAGGTTCTCCATCTGCAGGCTTTCCGCCCGCGTTGCGCGTTCGGCGGCTTCCCTCATCTCTGTTAGCTGCCGGTGCGCTTCGGCGAGCGCTGTCTCGCTGCGGTCGATCATGCAGGTGCGCTCCATGATGGCGCGAACGTGCTGCAGGGCCATGCGCGCAGCTTCCTTGTCGGCGGAGCCTTGGGAGAGCAACGGCCGCCAGGCTTCCGGGAGGCTCGGCCGGGCTGCCATGCTGTTCTTAGCTGCGTGCCTTGCGGCTTCCTTTCCCGCTCGTAGGCCGAATACCAGGCAGTTCGCACTCGACAGGCCGCCGAGCCGGTCGGCTCCGTGCATGCCCCCGGTGCATTCCCCGCAGGCGAAAAGCCCTTCCACCCCCGTGCTGCCGCGTTCGTCGATGGCGATGCCGCCGTTGTTGGCGTGGGCGAACAAGGAGACGCGCATTTCGTCGTCGGCCAAGATGCCCCGTGTTTCCCGGAGCCATTGGGAATAGGTGCGCGCGAACTCCGGCAGCGCGGTGCCTTCGGGCAGGCGGACGTTGGCGCGAAGCCCCTGGGGCCCGGCGGCGTCCAGCGCCATGTCGGCAGCCCGAGAGATGAGGCGGCTGGTGAACGGGCCATGCCCCGACCGTGCTCCCATCACTTCGTCGGTTGTGGCTCCCAGGGCCTTGGCGAGGGGCGCAACGGCGTCGGCGCCTGTCTCGTCGAGCAGCTGCGTCCAGCGAAACACCTTCTCGTTGAAGACGGCGCCCTGCCCGCGCCCCACCAGCCCCGGCATGATCTGCATGAACTCCATGTTCGTCAGGCGCGCTCCCAGCCGAAGCGCGCAGGCGTGGCCGGCTCCCGTGTCCTCGGCAGCGCCCAGGTGCCGCTCGAACAGGCCGCCGCAGCCCCCGGTGGCCAGCACGATGCTTCGGCACGAAACGGCGTGCAGCCCCCCGTCTGCCGCATCAAGGAACAGCGCGCTGAACCCGCCGACTCCCGCTGCCTGGTCGCCTGAAGGGCGGATGTCCAGCAGCTCCCAGCCGCTGTGCACCGTTATGCCCAGGTCGGCAACGCGCTTGCCCAGCGCAGCCTCCACCGGTTCCCGCTCCAAGCCGTACCAGCGGCGGTGCTTGTGGTCGAAGCAGGGGATGAACTCGCGCTCGCCGGGATTGTCGGGACGCTTGAGGCGAACTCCCCGCGACTCAAGCCACGCGACAGCCGGCGCGATGCCGCCTACGAACGAGCGCACGAGCGCTTCGTCGGCCACACCGCCGCCCACGTCAACGATGGTGCGCGCCAGGTCGTCCTCGTCCTCGGGCCCGTCGGGCGCTACGAGTCCCAGCCCCCAAGTGGTGGGGCGAAAGCTCGACCCGCCGAACAGCCGCCCGGCGCATGCGATGGCAACCTGGGCGCCCGCTTCGGCCGCGGCAAGCGCGGCAACGACGCCAGCCAACCCGGCGCCCACTACCAGTACGGAGCTGAAGATGCAGCCGGGATGGGAGTGCGGCGTTTTCAGCTGGTCCACGGGTCCTCCAATCGACGGTTCGTCTCGCTATTGTACCCTCCGTCGCCGTGCCGCTTGCTGGGAGCTTTCGACGGCCAGTCAACGGCTTTTCGGTGCGAATCCGTAGTTTTCCCAGTTCGGCGTCTCCCATACGAAACGGATAGGTGCTGTCCCGAGAGCAAACACTGCCTTTGGACGGTAGGCGCGGCTCTGCCTGTTTCCTAGGATGTGTCGTGTTCGGGCCAGGGCGTGCGGGCGTGGAGCGCCCGAGCACTTTCCGGGCCCGGCGAGGAAACGCATTGCGCAAGAGAGGAAGGGTGGAGTATGGCTCTGTCGAAGAAAACGAGCGAGGGAATGAATCGCCGCGATTTTCTGAAGGGGACTATGGCTGCCGGCATCGTGGGGGCCACGGGCGCGCTTATGGCCGGTTGCTCTCCGGCATCCCCGACGGGGACTGCCAGCGAGCAGCCGGTGAGCGCATCGGGCGAGGAGACGGCGGCTCGCGCGTCGCTTACCTACGATCAGGTGCACGGTGGCACATGGTCGTTCATGGTGCCGCCGGAGGTTCCTTCCGAGGACAATATCGTCCGTACCGAAGAGGCTGACATCGTGGTGGTCGGCTCCGGAACCGCCGGCTTGGTGACGGCGGCTTCGGCGGTGGAGAACGGTGCGAAGGTGATTCTGTTCTCCGCGTCGAAGGGCAACGTGTCCCGCGGTGGGTCGTGTCATGGCGTGTGGAGCAAGGTGATGGAGCGCGAGGGCGTCAAGCGCTACAACCCGGGCGACTTCTTCCGCGGCCAGATGATCGCGGCGGGCTACAACGTGGACCAGGGCAAGTGGTGGAAGTTCGCCAACAACAGCGAAGAAGCCATGAACTGGTGCATCGACATCATCGACGAGGCGGGCTACCGGACCGTGCTGGAGGCCTCCCCGCAGCTTGACGAGAGCGACCCCATGTTCTGTCCGGTGGCGTCCCATTCGTGGGTTGGAGGCGACATCACCTCGGCAGGATCGGGTCAGCAGCTGCTGGTGGATACGCTGGCGGCCCGCGCCCAGCAGATGGGGGCCATGCTGGAATACGAGATGGTGGCCGAGCAGCTGGAGAAGGACGCGTCGGGCCGCGTGGTAGCCGTGCTGGCGCATCCGGTTGGGTCGACCGACGAGTACGTGCGCTACAAGGCGTCGAAGGGCATTGTGCTTGCCACCGGCGACTTCTCCGCCGACAAGGATATGATGCAGTGCTATTGCCCCGGGGTGTTCGACCTGCTCAACCCCGATGCGGACAAGAACGAGTACGACGTCGGGTTCACCTGGGGCGGCCTGTACCGCGGCGAAGGCCAGAAGATGGGCCTGTGGGCCGGTGCCGCCTGGCAGCGCACTTACCCCAACGCGCCCATGACGCTGGCCGTGGGCACCTCCGGTCCGGCGAACCGCACCATGGGTGCTCATCGCGGGCTGCTGCTGAACAAGCGCGGCGAGCGCTACGGCAACGAGGACGTAAACGGCGTGTTCGCGGGCCTTACCCAGCGCCATCAGCCCGAAGGCCTGTCCTACGCCATTTGGGGCACGAACTACGCCGAGGACGCGGCGCCGTGGTACTCCACGGGCATGATCGAGGGTGAGAGCGAGCCGATGCCGCCCGCCGAGATGATCAAGCAGTGGGACGAGGGCATGATCGGCGCTCTGCCGCAGACGGTGGTCAAGGCCGACACCATTGAAGAGGTCATCGAGGGTTTGGGCCTTCCCAAGGACGTGGCCCTGGCTTCGGTGAACCGCTACAACGAGCTGTGCGCCAAGGGCGTGGACGAGGACTTCCACAAGTGCCAAGAGCAGCTGATCGGCATTACGGAAGGCCCCTTCTACGGCGCTGTGGGCGGACGCCCCGAATTCCTGACGGTGCTGGGCGGCTTGCGCACCAATCTGAACATGCAGGTGTGCGACGAGGACGACAACCCCATCCCCGGCCTGTTCAACGTGGGCACCATGGTGGGCGACTACTACGGCAACACCTACAACTTCATGGTCGAGGGTAACAACCTGGGAGCCACCTGCATCACCTTCGGCTACCTGACTGGCCGCGATCTGGCCAAGGGCCTGTTCGACTAGCTTCTTTCGGCCAGCTTGCTTCCATGGCGCCTCCGTCCGTTTGCCGGCGGGGGCGCTCTTGCTATAATCGGCCCCGCGCAACGGATGCTCGGAAGGAAGGTGTATGGGAGAGAGGCTTCGCCGGCTACGGCCCTATCTGGGCATGCCCACGCTTTTTGCCGCGCTCGGGTTCGCCACCTATTGGGCGTGGATCGACTCGGTGTTCTTCTCGGGCGTTCTGTTCGGCTCGTTCGGCGATGCGGCGACATTCTCCCAGCGGCTGCACATCGTTGCGCAAGTGGTGGCTATCGCGCTTACATTGGGTGCGGCGGCGCTTGCCGGGCGTTCGCCGCAGCTGATCTCCGGCATGAGGGGGATGTCGATTCTTGCGGTGCTGGGAACGGCCGGCACTGTGGGA
Source organism: Adlercreutzia aquisgranensis (assembly GCF_943193145.1). NCBI lineage: Bacteria > Bacillati > Actinomycetota > Coriobacteriia > Eggerthellales > Eggerthellaceae > Adlercreutzia > Adlercreutzia aquisgranensis. The sequence continues at coordinate 47,819 of NZ_CALPDA010000011.1, forward strand.
GGTTACTTCGGTGCGGCGTTTGTCGGCTCGCCTTCGGAAAGTAGCGTGGGCCTTGTTCTGCTGGGTGCATCCGTGGTTGCCATGGGCGCCGTCATGGGGCTGCTGCCGCTGTTCTGGGGTCGGGTGCTCGTGGACAGGGTGCGTGGCCGCGAGACGCTGGTGGTGTGCGCGTCGCTGGTGGCGGCGTGCGCGGAAACCATGCTGGCATCGCTGGTGGAGCCTTTGGGTCGGCTGCTTGCCGCGTGCTTCCTGCTTCCCTTCGGGCTGCTGTGCTTCGCGGCTTTGCGCCAGGGCCATCAAGCCGATCCAGCTGCTGCGGGCCTCGATGATTCGGACGAAGGCGCCTGCGGAGGGTCGGCGCCGTTGGGAACGCAGGCCGCCGCTTCGTCTTGGCGCTTCATGCTGATGCTGTTCGTGACCAGCTTCGCCTTCGGCGTGCTTCAGACCGAGTCCCGGGGGCTTGCGGCGCTCGACTTCTCGACGCTCTCCATAGCTCAGCTGGCCGCCAGGGGAGCGGTTGCCCTTGCGGTTTTCGGCGCCGTGGGGGTGTTCGGCTGCCCGTACAAGACGGTCTATCGTTCGGGCCTGCTGCTGATGATCGCGTCGTTCATGGCCAGCCCTTTTCTGTCCGAACCCTTTCCGGGTTTGGGTAGCGTGCTGGTCAGCCTGGGTTACACCTGCATCGACCTTATGATGTGGACTTACGCCTTTGACTGCGTGCGGGTGCTCAAGGTGAACCCCGTTTCGTTCGTGGGCGTTCTGCGGGCCATCATGATGGTGGGCGTGCTCGCGGGCTTGTTCGCGTCTCCGTGGCTGCTGGGGGAGGGGCCGGGGTCGCATCGCTACGGCATCGGTGCGACGGCCGTGGCGTATTTGCTGGTCATAGGTGCGATTGTTCTGATGGACGAGAAGGGCTCCCAAGGTTTCTGGAGCGTGCTCAACCGCGCTCGTGCCGAAGCCGGGGAAGACCCTTCGCGCAGGCTTCGCGCAATTTCGGACGCCTTCGGCTTGACGAAGCGCGAGTCGGAGATAATGGGGCTGCTGGTCAGCGGCCGAAGCGCCCCCTACATCGCCGAAGAGCTGTTCATCGCGGTAAGCACCGTGAAGTACCATTCGTCGAGGGTGTTCGCCAAGCTGGGCGTTCATTCCAAGCAGGAGCTCATCAGCTTCTACGAGGGCTGGGACGAGCGAACGGCGCCGAAGCGGTAGCGGGCCATAGCGGGCGGCACAAGGGAAAGCGCAGGTGAGGACGTGGCGGTGACGGACGCGGGCGAAGCGGCGGATTCGCGGCTGGTACGCATCATGGGGCGCGAAGGCGTCGAGCGGCTGCGGGCTGCCAAGGTGGTGGTGCTGGGTCTGGGCGGCGTGGGGTCAAGCTGCGCCGAAGCCCTGGTGCGCGGCGGCGTGGGGCATCTGGTGCTGGTGGATCACGACATGGTGCAGCCGAGCAACCTCAATCGTCAGGCGCTGGCGTTTACAAGCACTATCGGCAAGAAGAAGGCCCAGGTCATGGCCGCTATGGCTCAGGATATAAACCCGCAGGTGGAAGCCGTGCCCGTCGAAGAGTTCCTGCTGGCGGAAAACGTGCCCGAATTCCTGGGCAAATGGGCCGCTGACGCTGATTACGTGGTGGACGCCATCGACACCATCTCCGCGAAGCTGGCTCTGGCCGAGTACGCTTGCGCCCACGGCACGGCGCTCATCAGCTCCATGGGGGCGGCCAACAAGCTGCACCCCGAATGCCTGCGCGAGGCCGACCTGTTCCAGACGGTGAACTGCCCGCTGTGCCGCATCATGCGCAAAGAGGGCCGAAAGCGCGGCATCGACCACCTGAAGGTGATTTACTCCTGCGAGCAGCCGGTGCCGGTCGAGGTGCAGGAGGGCGCTACCCGCCGCGAGCGCACGAACCTGGGCACCGCCAGCTACATGCCTCCCATCATGGGCCAGATGATGGCCGGTGCCGTGCTGCGCGAGCTGGCGGGCTTGGAGGGGGCCGAAGGCTGCGGGAGCCTGCGATGAGTCTGCCCCTCGCACAACCACTCTACGACATGCACTGCCATTTGGGCTTTGCCGAGGACCCCGCATCGCTTGCCGAGGCGCTGGGCGCCCGAGGCGTCGGCTGCTGGTCGCAGACGGTGACCCCCCAGGAGTACGAATATCTTTCTGGATTGCTGGGCTGCAGCGCATGGCGGGATTCGGGTGAGTGCGCTCGCGTTCCCTCTGCGCTTCCACCGCTTCGGCTGGGCGTTGGGCTGCATCCCTGGTGGGTGCCGACCGATGCTTGCGAGTGCCGCAGGCAACTGGAGCGCATGGAGCCGCTGGTAGGCGCCGTGCGCTGGATAGGAGAGGTGGGTCTGGACTTCGCCCGGCGGGGAATCGCCTCCCTGGAAGCTCAGGAGCAGGCGTTTCAATCCGTCGCGTCCTGGTGCGTTCGGTCGGGCGGCAAGACACTGTCCATCCATGCCGTAGGGAGGGGCGCCGCCGGACGCACGCTTGATCTGCTGCAAGGTGCGGGCTTCTTCGCCGATGGGTCGAACCGCGCGGTTTTTCACTGGTTCAGCGGCAGCTCCGACGAGCTTGTGCGCGCCCGGGACGCAGGCTGCTACTTCTCTGTGGGACCGCGCATGCTGCAGACGAAGCGCGGCCGGGCCTATGCGTCTCAGATTCCCGAGAGCCGACTGCTTCTGGAAACCGACCTGCCGCCGCTTGCTGACGGCGCGGCTGCAACGGTCCAGGCTGCGATGGGGCTACCTGACTCCGTGGATCTGCGTATGCCGCAGTGGTCAGTCGAACGGTCGGCAGCGTTTCGCGGCGAGCCTTCCGAAGTCGCCTCGACGTGCGCCTCCGAAACCGAGGCGGACACCATGGCGGCTGCCCTGGTTGAAGCCCTTGCAGCCTTGTCCGCCATTCGCGGCGCAGAACCCTCCGAGCTTGCCCGGATAATCGGCGAGACCAGCCGCGTGGTTCTCGACTGCTAGAATTACCACAACGGTTTCGGGTTTCGAAAGGACGGTTTGCGATGGACGTTGTCTGCCTCGACTTGGAAGGCGTGCTGGTTCCCGAGATATGGGTGGCCTTCGCTGCGGAAAGCGGCATCCCCGAGCTTGCGCGCACCACTCGCGACGAACCCGACTACGACAAGCTCATGAACTGGCGGCTTGACGTGCTGCGCGAGCACGGGCTGGGGCTCTCCCAAATCCAGGCCACCATCAGCCGTATCGACCCGCTGCCCGGCGCGCGCGAGTTCCTGGATGCCTTGCGGGAGCGTGCTCAGGTGATCATCATCTCCGATACCTTCACCCAGTTCGCCCAGCCGCTCATGCGCAAGCTGGGGTGGCCCACCATCTTCTGCAACGAGCTTGCGGTGGCAAGCGACGGTACCATCACCGGCTTCACTATGCGCTGTCCTGAGTCGAAGCTGACCACGGTGCGGGCGCTGCAGTCCTGCGGCTTCGACACCATCGCGTCGGGCGACAGCTTCAACGACCTGGGTATGATCCAGGCCAGCAAAGCGGGCTTCCTGTTCCGCAGCACCGAGGCCATCAAGGCTGACCACCCCCACATTCCCGCTTTCGAGACCTACGAGGAGCTGCTGGACGCCATTACCGCCGTACTGCGCGCCTAGTCAATCGCTCTGAACGCCCGCCGCCCTTGCCGCTTCGGCGGCAATGGCCACCTCCCTGCTGCCCTGCTGCTCTCACCGTGCTAGGGGCTTTGTCGTCCCGACATCTCCGTTCCTGTTCTCGCTCCGCTTGCACGAGTTGCCGGTTGTGCGGCCTTGTCCGGAAAACAGAGCAGGCCTTGGAGCGAAGGAGGGAAGGGGGTTCGCTTCAAGGCCTGCCTTTGGAAATGTGGCCGAGGGGACGGCCACCGAGTAGGTTGGCATCAGAATAGACGAGCGCAGGCCTCGGCGGGGCGCAAACGGCGTCATCCCACAATATCCGCACGTCGATGGGCTTGTCCGCGCCGTTCGTCCCGGGATTGGCCCCTCTCGGCCCGATGCATTTTGTATAATGGCCTCAACCGACCTTTCGTCGAAGGCAGGATCGTCTCTGTGAGCTTCTTTTCTCCCGAAAACCGAAAAGCATGGCTGCCGGTGGTCCTGGCCGCCCTGGGCATGGGCTGCTATCTTGGCTGGGGTATGATGGCATCGTCGGCCTCGCTGCTGTCGCCGGGCATTCGCGAGTCGGTGGGTGCCTTGGCTATCGGGGATGGTCCGACGCGCTGGCTGTGGCTGGCGATCGTCGCTGCGACCGGCACCGGTGCCCAGCTGCTGAAGGAACGCTTTCCGCGTCGGGCCGTGACCGTTGCTGCAGCGGTTCTGACGGCCGGTGCTACCGTCGGCATTTACCTGGTGGCCCCTCATGCCGAACCTCTCGTGTCTACCTTGCGCATGCCGATTGCCGCATCGTCTGTGTTCATCCTGCTGTGGGGCGAGCAGCTCTGTCGTCTGAGTAGCCTCCAAGCACTGCGCTGCGTGCTCATCGCGTCGTTCACCGCATCGGCCGTAGTGATGCTGGCCACCTGCCTGCCCGAGTTGGGGCAGGTGATGCTCCATGGGTCGCTGCCGGTGGCTTCGGGCGGAGCGCTTGTGTGGCTCAATCGACGAAAGCTACTGGAGCCGGTCCAGGGGCGCGCGTTTGGGACGCGTCGGTTTCCACTGCGCGCCTTTGTCGGCATAGGTCTTCTCTGCGTGGTGGTGTTGCTGCTGCAAGCCTACAGCGAAGGGAAAACCGACAGCCCCGACGAACTTTTGTGGGTGGTTGCGGGCTTGGCGGTCAATGCGGTGCTGTTCGTAGCGTCGGTTGTCAACCCAAAGCTCACCACGGCCTCCAATATTTCCAAGCTCATGCTCCCTTTGTTCGCCGTGGGGACGTTTCTGGTGTTCGCCACCGACTTCGGTCAGCAGAGCGTGGAGGTGTTCGCAATCGGATGTGCGTGGGTGTATTACCGCATATTCACCTGGATTATCTGGCGGCTGGGAGCGCTCGGCACCGACAAGGCTCCCGTGGCTGTCATCGCCGTAGGGCAGGCAATACTTACGGGCGGTTCCATGCTGGGCGAGTGGGCTTACGGGCTCATGGGCGCCTGGGACCTGTCGTTTTTCGCTGCCGCCGCGGCTGTGTGCTTGCTGAGCGTATGCGTGGCTATGTTCTTCCTGGACACCCGCTACGTCGCCGAGCTAGCCGATGAGACCGTGACGTTCGACCCCGAGAATCGCGCCGTCTGCGAGCTGTGCGCCGACAACGCCACGGCGACCTACGGGTTTTCGCGCCAGGAGAGGTCCATCGCGCTCATGCTGGTGCGCGGTGACGACAACGAAACAATCCAGGGGGAGTTGGTCATTGCGACAAACACCTTGAGAACGCATTTGTGCAACATGTACCGCAAGACCGACACCCACTCCCGCGAGGAACTGGTTTTGCTGCTACGCTCCCTCACGCAGAACTAGGTGGCGTTTCGCCGCTTGGCGCATCCTTGAGCATGTGCCAATCTATCAGGCACGATAGCCGTCTACTCCAATAATACTCCGCAGGCTTTCGCCCGTACTCCACCTTTACCGCGTCGCCGTTCTTCCCTCGCGCTGCACTCTTCGGTACAGTGCGGCCGTCCGATTTCGAGAGGTCGGAAAACCGTATGAGGAAGGGAGAACCATGGAGGACGTACGCAGCGATTTGAGCCGTCGCGGATTCATCGCAGGGGCCGGCGTGGCTGCGCTGGCGGCGGTGGGAGCCAGCTTGGCCGGATGCGGGAAGGCCGAGCAGCCTGCGCCCGCGAGCCAGGACGGGGCCGACGCGAAACCCGAAGCCGACGCGGCCGAGGCGAAGAAGAGCATCCCCGAGGTGTTCACCGACGGCGTCTACATCACCAACGGCATGAGCATGCATGGGCTCATCGACGTGAAGACCATTATCGCCGACGGCGCTATCGCCGAGGTGAAGGTGCTCAACCACGGTGAGAGCCGCGTTATCGGCGAGTACGCGCTCGAAGCCATGCCGGCGCGCATCGTGGAGAGCCAGTGCGTTGACGCCGATGTGATCACCGGCGCCACGCTCACCAGCATGGCCATCAAGAGCGCAGTGAGTGAAGCCATCACCAACGCCGGTGGCGACCCCAGGGATTTCAGCGGCTACGTTGCCCCTGCGCCGGCTAAGCAGACCGTGGAGAAGTCGGCGGACGTGGCCATCATGGGCGCCGGCCCTGCGGGCCTTATGGCCGCTTGGGCTGCCGCCGAGCAGGGCAAGAGCGTGATCATCTGCGAGCGCATGGGCTATACCGGCGGCTGCGTGCCCATTACCGGCTGCGGCGTCTACGTGCAGGAGACCCAGATCCAGAAGGCGTGGGGCCTCGACCATGTTATGGAAAGCCATCGCACGGTGGAGCGTCGCCTAGAGGTTTATACCGAACGCCTGGTGAAGCCCGACAGCCCCTACTACAACCCCGATATGCCCTTCATCAAGAACATCCTGTACTCGGCCCAGCGCGCTGTAGACAAGATGCTGCAGATTGGCGTGCCGTTCTGTCCCATCGGCAATACCGGCGTGCCGGTGCTCTCGCCGGGCGACTTCCAGATCGGCGGCAAGCATGCGGTGCAGATCCTCACGAACTACGTGACCACCCAGCTTGGGGTCGAGATCATCACCGAGGCGCCGGTCACCTCGCTTACTACCGAGGGCGGCAAGGTGGTCGGCTTCGTCGCCGAGGGCGCCGACGGCTCCGAGTACCACGTTTCCGCCGATGCGGTGATCCTGGCCAGCGGCGGCTATATCATGAACCGCGACCTGATGGAGGAGTACCAGTCCGACGACTTGAAGTTCCCGCTCATGGGACCTCCTTGGGCCACGGGTGACGGCATGCTGCTGGCCAAGGACGCAGGTGCTGCCTGGTGCTGCATGGACAAGGGCGTGACCAGCCACTACCATGCAGGCGTGTCGCTGGCGGAAACCTCCTACATCCACTATTGCGTGCCGGGCGTGGTGGTCAACGGCAACGGCGACCGTTTTGTGGACGAGACCATCTCCTACATCATCGCCCTGCGCAAGTTCAAGGAAGAGCCCACCACCGACTTCTACTGGATCTTCGACGATTCGGCCAGTTACGGTCTGTACCCCAACGGCAACAACTTCGGGATCGACTACGAGTTCTTGCTGGAGACCGGGGACATCATCAAGGGCGAGAACTACCAGGACCTAGCCGAGAAGACGGGGCTCTCGGGTCTGGTGGCCGCACTGGATGCGGTCAACGACTGCGCGCTCAACGGCGCCGAGGACCCGTGCGGCAACAAGAGCCTGGCGGCTATGCAGCTGGACGGCCCCATGTACGCCATGAAGATCGTTCCCACGCCCTACATCGCCCAGGGCGGCGTGAAGATCGATCTGGACGGCCACGTGCAGCGCGAGGACGATTCGATCATCGAGGGCCTCTATGCTGTCGGCGACGTGACGGGCGCGCTTGAGAACCGCGACGGTGCCGACTACATGATCGGCCTGACCCAGGCGCTCGGCTACGGGCTTATCGTGGGCGAGACGGTAGCCGGCGACCTGGCCTAAGCTTCAGGCCGCCTGAGCGCAGACCCTGCGGCGGGAGGCTGGTTGCACCTGGGGGCCCTGAGCTCCCAGGGTCAGCCGGCCTCCGTCGCTCATGCGGGCTTCGATGCAGGTCAGCAGCCCTTCGGCGTCGGTGCCGAAGGCGAACGACGACACGCGCCGGCCCGCGGCGAAATCGCAGAAGGTGAGGGGGTGCAGCTTGTCGGCGCCGTCGGCGGGCTGCATGTTGCCGCCTTCCGGGCCGTCAGCCGCCCCTTCGTCCCTCTCGACGGCTTCCCGCAGCTGGGCGTTGCTGAGCACGGCGGCGGCCACGTGCACGCCGTCCACCGGGGTGAGCACGATGGCGCAGCGCTCCATGACCACCAGCATGGAGCCGCCGTCCCCCTCGCCGCGCTTCACCGCCACGATGTTCTGGCTGGCCGCGTCGATGACCTTCTGCATGGACCGTAGGCTGCAGGCGCGGCTGTCAAACTTCCAGCTGCTCCTGAGCATCGACGCCTGGGAGGTAAGCGCGCTGGCGGAGCGGCGGGGTGCCGGTGCGCTGATGGGAGCTGCAGAAGCGCTGGCAGGGGCGCTTGCGACGGTTGCGTTGGCTGCGGTCATGGGGTGCCTCCGATCGAGTGGTGTGGTTGGCGTCTGTGTTCGATGGATGGCATCTTAGACGAGCTGTCATGCGTGCGAGGCGATACTATGGGACACCCAGGCGCTTTCTGCCAGAGAGGGGGCCGGGCTTCTCTGCGAACGGGGACGCGCTTCCAAAAAAAGACGCGCCAGGGCGGGGGCGCGTCTTTTCTCGGGCTTGCGGGGCTTTGCGTCGGCGGGGCTTTAATCCCTGGTCAGCTTGCGGTGCACGCGGTGAGGCTTGGCGGCTTCGGCTCCTAGGCGCTCGATGCGGTTCTTCTGGTAGTCGTCGAAGTTGCCCTCGAACCAGTACCAGGCGCCCGGGTTCTCGTCGGTGCCCTCCCAAGCCAGGATATGGGTGGCCACGCGGTCAAGGAAGAAGCGGTCGTGGCTGGTCACCACCGAGCAGCCGGGGAATGCCAGCAGCGCCTCCTCCAAAGACGACAGCGTTTCCACGTCCAGGTCGTTGGTGGGCTCGTCCAGCAGCAGGACGTTTCCGCCCTGGGCCAGGGTGAGCGCCAGGTTCAGGCGGTTGCGCTCGCCGCCGGAGAGCACGTCGGCGGGCTTCTGCTGGTCGGAGCCCTTGAAGCCGAAGCTGGCCACGTAGGCGCGGCTGGGCACCTCGGTCTCGCCCACCATCATGTGGTCAAGGCCGCCCGACACCACTTCCCACAGCGTCTTGCCCGCTTCCAGGCCCTGGCGGTTCTGGTCCACGTAGGACAGCTTCACGGTCTCTCCTACGTCAAGCGTGCCCGAGGTAGGCTCTTCCAGCCCCATGATCATCTTGAACAGGGTAGACTTGCCCACGCCGTTGGGGCCGATGACGCCCACGATGCCGCCCTGGGGCAGGCTGAAGGACAAGTCGTCGATGAGCACGCGGTCGCCGAAGGCCTTGTGCAGGTGGCTTACCTCCAGCACCTTCGCGCCCAAGCGCGGGCCGGCGGGAATCTGAATCTCGGAAAAGTCCAGCTTCTTGGCGTTGCGCGCCTCGGCGGACATCTGCTCGAAGTTCGCCAGACGGGCCTTGCTCTTGGCTTGGCGGGCCTTCGGTGAGGAGCGCACCCATTCCAGCTCGCGGGCCATGCGCTTGGCAAGCTTGGCCTGCTGCTGGCCCTGGGCCTCGATGCGAGCAGCCTTGGTCTCCAGGTAGGTGGAGTAGTTGCCCTTGTAGGGGAACAGCTGGCCGCGGTCCACCTCGCAGATCCATTCGGCCACGTTGTCCAGGAAGTAGCGGTCGTGGGTGACGGCCAGCACCGCGCCCGGGTAGCGCTTCAGGAACTGCTCCAGCCACAGCACCGACTCGGCGTCCAGATGGTTGGTGGGCTCGTCCAGAAGCAGCAGGTCGGGGGCTTCCAGCAGCAGCTTGCACAGGGCCACGCGCCTGCGCTCGCCGCCGGAGAGCACGTTTACGGGCATGTCCGGGTCGGGGCACTGCAGCGCGTCCATGGCCTGGGACAGCTGGCTGTCCAGGTCCCAGCCGTTGGCGGCGTCGATTTCGTCCTGCAGGCGGCCCATCTCGTCCATAAGGGCGTCGAAGTCGGCATCCGGGTCGCCCATCTCGGCGCTCACCTGGTTGAAGCGGTCGATCTTGGCCAGCACGTCGGCGAAGGCCTGGCGGATGTTCTCGATGACCGTGGCGTCCTCGTCAAGCGGCGGCTCCTGCTGCAGGATGCCCACGGTGTAGCCGGGGGTGAGCCGCGCCTCCCCGTTGGAGACCTCCTCCAGACCGGCCATGAGCTTGAGCAGCGTGGACTTGCCCATGCCGTTGGGCCCGACCACGCCGATCTTGGCGCCAGGGTAGAAGGACAGCGACACGTCGTCCAAAATGACCTTGTCGCCGTGGGCCTTGCGTGCCTTGTACATTTGGTAGATGAACTCCGCCATAACACTCCTTGGGAACGGTTCGAACCGAAGCAGGCGCAGCGGCGGGTCATCCCGCGCGCCATGGCTTCGCTGGTTGTGCCCGCTATTTTCGCATGGAACGCCGCAGCCGAGAAACACGTTCGTCAAAACCCCACTGCCCAGGACGTCGACGGGCATGCCGTCGGCCCTGTCGGTTTTCCGTTTCGTGCCAGATGGCGGGCGTGGCGGCGCTGCGGCGGGCTCCGAGGGATAATCGAGTCCAGCCTGTACGGCTGCCATTTCGTCGAGAGGACCTGCCATGCTGTCCACCGAACCTGCCGCCATCTGGGTCGCTCAGGGCGAAAACCCCTGCTATCTGCTGCTGAACCAGGCGAACCGCCACGGCCTTGTAGCCGGCGCGTCGGGAACGGGCAAGACGGTTACCGTGAAAGCCCTGGCCCAAGGGTTCTCCCAAGCGGGCGTGCCGGTGTTCGTGGCGGATGTGAAGGGCGATGTGACCGGCGTGGGCCAGGCCGCGGAGCCCGACGACGCCCTGCGTGAGAGGCTGGAAAAGCTCGGCGCAACCGATTGGCAGCCGGCCGCCTGCCCTATGCGCCTGTGGGATGTCATGGGGGACTGCGGCATTCCCGTTCGCATCACCATCTCCGACATGGGCCCGCTGCTGCTGGGTCGTATGCTGGGCCTCACCGACGTGCAGCAGGGGGTGCTCGACATCGTCTTCCGCGTTGCCGACGAACAGGGGCTTCTGCTCATCGACCTGAAGGACTTGCGCTCCATGCTCTCCTACGTGAGCGACCATGCCAAGGAGATTGAGACCGTCTACGGGCGCGTGTCGTCCCAGTCGGTGGGGGCGATTCTTCGGTCGCTTCTTGCGGTGGAGGACCAGGGCGGCAACATGTTCTTCGGCGAACCGGCAATCGACCTGGCGGACATGATGGCCTGCGACGAGTCGGGCCAGGGCTACGTGAACGTGCTGCGCGCCGAGAAGCTCGTCTCTTCGCCCCAGGTGTACGCGATGTTTCTGCTGTGGATGATCACCGAGCTCTACGAATCCCTGCCCGAGGTGGGCGATCCGGACAAACCCAAGCTCGTGTTCTTCTTCGACGAAGCCCATCTGCTGTTCGACGACATGCCGAAAGCGTTGCGCGACAAGCTGGTGCAGGTGGTGAAGCTCATTCGCTCGAAGGGCGTCGGGCTGTACTTCATCAGCCAGTCGCCCTCCGACATTCCCGACGAGGTGCTGGCCCAGCTGTCGAACCGTATTCAGCATGGGCTGCGTGCCTATACGCCCGCCGAGCAGAAGACGGTGAAGGCCACTGCAGAGGCGTTCCGCGAGAACCCTGCCTTCGACGCCGCCGAGGCGCTGCTCGAGCTGGGCACGGGCGAGGCGCTGGTGTCGTGCCTGGACGAGGACGGCAAGCCCAGCATGGTTGAGCGGGCCATGGTGCTTGCGCCCGAATGCACCATGGGCGCCGCGCATGAGGAAACCGTGCAGGCGGCCGTCGACGGGCATCCGGAGCTGATGGCGAAGCTTGGCGGTGCCGTCGACCGGGAAAGCGCCTACGAGAAGCTGGCCGCCCAAGCTGCCGAGGCGTCTCAGGCGGCAGAGCTTGCCGAGGAGCGGGCGAAGCTTGAGGCGGAGCGGGCGGCCTTCGAGAAGCAGAAGGCCGACGAGGAGGCGAAGGCGGCGAAAGCGGCGGCCAAGGAGGCGGCTCGGGCTCAGGCTGCAGCCGAGAAGGCAGCTGCCAAGGAGGCCGAGCGCCAGGCCAAGGCCGAGCAGAAGCAGCGCGAGCAAGTGGCCAAAACCGTGAACTCGGTTATCGGGCAGATAGGCCGGGAAACCAGCCGCCAGCTGCTCCGAGGCCTCTTCGGCTCGCTACGCCGCTAGGCCGTTCGGGCATAGAAGAAAAGTCTTCGCAAACGTTGCTTGGTGCGCTAGAATGCTGCAAGTGCGTTGGCTTCATATTTGAATACATCCGATGGGCCTTGCCAAGGTTGCATGCGGTGCGTCTGGGACGCATTCGGCGCGGAATGCTGACGCGAGAATGTTTTTCGCAATGCTAAGGGGGGGCGGACGATGGGCCAACTCGAGTTGATGCCTCGCGAGGTTATTCTGAGGCGTGACTCCAGCATCTCCTATGATCCCAGGGGGAAGGGATGTTCTCCTAATGCCGAGCTCTGCCTTACCAACGAAGCTCTCTTGGTGGGAATCAAGGGAATGTTTGGCGGCATCAAGAAAACGCTGAGATTCCCTTTGAGCGGCATAGTGGTTGACAACGGTGTTCCTCGCGTATGCGAGGGCCGGTCGCGAGACGGTAGCCGGCAGCTGCACGTGTTTTTCTCCCACGGGGTGGAGTCGTTCGCCCTCGGCGAGGCCGACGTCGAGGGCGGCGATTTGAAGTCTGCCCTCAAAAGCGTGCTTACTTCTCAGTCGGAAAAGGAGCAGCAAAACATTGCCCAGTGGTGCCAGGCAATCACGATGGCTGTGCGTGGCGCGCGCTCGGCCGTTTGCCCGGTTGCGCCTCCTCCGCCGGTGGCTTCCATGCGGGTCGAGCCGGCGGCAAGCCCGATTAGACCTGCTGTTGCGCCGGTTGCGAAGGGCGATTGCTGCGACGAAGAAGGCGGCTCGGAAACGCTCGCCTATCAGGTCGGCAGTCTTATTGCTACCGCCTCGAAGGGCATCGTAGGCGCGGCGGCTTTCGCTTCCGAACGAGCGGCATCGGCTGCTTCCGAGCGGAGCAAGCCCGCGGAACACGTCAACGTCACAGACCGCTGCATCGGCTGTGGTGCGCCGCTTGCGGGCTTCAAGGGGCAGCGGATAGTCTGCCGGTATTGTGACACGGACCAAACCATAGACTAGGGGGATTGCATGGGAATCATTCAGGCTGCCTCCGACTCGGTTCGGGGAACCCTTGCCGACCAGTGGAAAGAGGTCTTTACTGCGGGCCCCTTTGGGGAGCATGCGGTGCTTATTCCGGGCATTCTCAAGAACAGGGCAACCGGTCGGGGCTCGAACGCCTACGGAACGCAAGGGGTCATCAGCAATGGGTCACGTATCTTTGTTCCAGAAAACACGGTCGCCTGCATATACAGCGAAGGCGAAATCGAGGAGATGATATCCGAGCCGGGCAACTACGAATATACCGATGGGGAAGAGAGCATGTTTAGCGGGGACGGAGTGGGAAGTCTGATTGGGCAGGTGGCAAGCCGCATAGGGTTCGGCGGGGTTCCTGCGATGGACAAGCGTGTCTCTTTCGTCAACATGCGAGAGATACGGCATATACCGTTTGGTACCCGCGGCCCACAAATGTACAACGATGGGTATTATCACTGCGATTTGGAGGTTCACGCATACGGCAACTTTTCCATCCAGGTGACTGATCCCTACGTTTTCCTACGTAACTTCGTTCCCCCCAACGCGTATTTCTATACGTTCGATGACACTTCGGCGCGCAAGCAGATACTGTCTGAGTTCCTTCAGTCGTTCATCGTTGCGCTGAACCGTCTTTCCAACGAGTTTCGCATCTCCCAGCTCCCAAGCCAGGCCCGTGTTGTTGCCGAACGGGTTGCTGCAGACGAGGCTTACGTTGGCAGTTGGCCGAAGCGGTTCGGATTCGAGCTCAAGCGAGTGGCTGTCGAGAGCATTGAATTCTCCGACGAGTCGAGAGAGCTGGTGCACGGCTTCAACCGCAAGCGCATGGAGGTCAACGCGTTCGAGGGGGTGTCCCAGCATGCTGCCAACATTGCTGCGCAGCAAAGGATTGCTCAAGGTGTGCAGGAGAACGGGCTGGGCGAGGGCGGCGGCATGTTGTTCGGCATGAACCTGGCCTCAGCGCTCTCGTCGAGTGGGGTTGTGACTTCGGGTTCCGAGGCGCGATCGGACAGCGCCTCCGCAGTCGGCTCTCCTATTGGCGGCGATCTCGACGATTGCATCGAGGCTGTGAAAAAGCTCAAGGAGCTTCTTGATCTGGGTGCGCTCACTCAGGACGAATTCGATGCGAAGAAGCGAGAGGTCTTGAATCTGTAGGCGCCTTTCCTTATGGCGGCATGCGGTCGGCTCGTCTTCCTCGTCAGTGCGGCCGAAGGGCTTGCGGTACAATGGCGGGCGGCAGGAAACGCGCCCGTGCGGCAGCTGACGAAAGGACTTTCCATGGCTGACGATTGCCTGTTCTGCAAGATCGTGTCCGGCGGCATCCCCTCGGCGAAGGTCTACGAGGACGACCTGTGCTACGCCTTCGACGATATCGAGCCCGAGGCGCCGGTGCACACGCTCATCGTGCCGAAGCAGCACTACGACAACCTGCAGGACGGCGTGCCGGCCGAGCTGTTGGGGCATCTGCTGTCCGTGGTGCCGCAGGTGGCGAAGGCCAAGGGCGTCTACGAGAGCGGCTATCGCACGGTGATCAACACCGGTCCTGATTCCGCGGCTACGGTGCCCCACCTGCATCTGCATATCCTGGGCGGCACCAAGATGGGCCGCTTCACCTTCGAAGGCAGCGCTCGAGACGGTGCGTCGGCGGCCGAGTAGCAGCGCGCGGTGAGGGGAAGATGCCGCCGCACTTCCCGAGAACAGCAGGTAGCACCGCTGCGTTTTTGCCTTGGCGACTCGCAACGGGGCGAAAGGTTTCGGTTGTTGGCGACAATGGCCGGGTGTGGTTGTGCGCCGAGCGGCAAGGACCGTAGCGGCGATGGAGGACGAAAGAGCAGAAGATGGCGAAAGACGAGCAGCCCAACGAGCCCTTGGAGGCTACCCCCGTGGAGCTGATTCCCGGCACCGACGTCGACCCTTGGGAGCCGGGCAGCTTGGGCTGGCTTCTGCCGTGGGCCGAAACCGGCGAGGGCGACCTTATGACGGCCGACCAGGCTCTGGAAACCTTCTTGACCTGGGTGGAGGCCCGCGGCATTCAGCCGTGGCCCCATCAGGAGGATGCGCTGGTGGACCTGGCGGCGGGCGATCACGTGGTGCTGGGCACGCCTACGGGCTCGGGCAAGTCTCTCGTGGCCATGGGTCTGTGTTTCATCGCCATGGCAACGGGCAAGCGCGCCTACTACACGGCCCCCATCAAGGCGCTTGTGAGCGAGAAGTTCTTCGCCATGGTGGAGGTCATGGGCAAGGACAACGTGGGCATGCTCACCGGAGACGCCTCCATCAACCCGGATGCCCCCATCGTCTGCTGCACGGCCGAGATCCTGGCAAACATCGCCTTGGCCGAAGGGGAGGATGCTCGGGCGGACTGCGTGGTCATGGACGAGTTCCACTACTACGGCGAGCCGGATCGTGGCTGGGCTTGGCAGGTACCGCTGCTCATTTTGAAGAAAGCCCAGTTCCTGCTGATGAGCGCCACGCTCGGCGACATGTCGGCCATCGCCGGCGCGCTGCAGGAGCGTACGGGCCGTTCGGTCGACCTGGTGCTTGACGCCCCGCGCCCGGTACCCCTTTCCTTCGAATACGCCACCACTTTTCTGGAAGCCACAGTCGAGCTTGCCCTGCGCGCCGGCGAAGAGCCGCTCTACGTGGTCCACTTCTCCCAAGACGAGGCGTTCGGTTCGGCCCAGAAGCTTTCGAACTTCGGCATAGCCACCAAAGAGCAGCGCGAGGGTATCAAGAAGGTCATGCGCGGCACGCGATTCACCACCCCCTTCGGCAAGGCGCTGCAGCGGTTGCTGCTGGCCGGCGTGGGCGTGCACCATGCGGGGATGCTTCCGCGCTATCGCCTGCTGGTGGAGAAGCTTGCGCAGAAGGGGCTGCTGTCGGTCATCTGCGGCACGGACACCTTGGGCGTGGGCATCAACGTTCCCATTCACACCGTGGTGTTCACCAGCTTGGCGAAGTTCGACGGCGTGAAGCAGCGCCGGCTGCGGGCGCGCGAGTTCCACCAGATCGCGGGCAGGGCGGGCCGTTCTGGCTTCGACACCGAAGGTGTGGTCATCGCCGAGGCCCCCGACCACGAGATCGCCAACCTGAAGGCTGTGGAGAAAGCGGGGGGCGACCCCAAGAAGCTGCGGAAGGTGAAGAAGAAGCAACCGCCCGAGGGTTTCGTCAGCTGGTCGGAGAAGACCTTCGAGCGTTTGGTGGAGGCGCAGCCGGAAACGCTGGTCCCCCGCATGAAGATGACCCACGGCATGGTGCTCGGCGTGGTGGGTCGCGGCGGGGATGCGCGCGCCAACGTGCAAGAGCTTATCGACGAGTCCGCCCAGACGCCGGAGGAGAAGGCGGCGCTTTCCCAGCGCGCCGACGAGATCTTCAAAACGCTCGTCGACACCGACGTCGTGGTGATAGGCGAGGACGAGGCGGGCAACCCGGACTATCGCCTGACCGTTGAGCTGCCGGAAGACTTCGCGCTGGACCAGCCGCTTTCCCCGTTTCTGCTCAGTGCGCTGGCATTGTTCTCGCCCGACGAGCCGAACTACGCGCTGGACGTGATATCGCTGGTGGAGGCTACGCTCGAGGACCCGCGCCAAGTGCTGCGTGCCCAGCAGCGCAAAGCCCGCGACCGCGCCATGGCCCAGATGAAGGCCGACGGGGTCGACTACGAGGAGCGCCTGGAGCGCTTGCGGGAAGTCACCTACCCGCGCCCGCTGGAAGACGAGCTCGATGCCGCCTTCGAGCTGTACTGCAAAGAGGTTCCCTGGGCGCGCGACTTCCAACTCATGCCGAAGTCGGTGCTGCGCGACATGGTGGAGACGGCGGCCGACTTCAAGACCTACGTGAACACCTACGGTATCGCTCGCTCGGAGGGCACGCTGCTGCGCTACCTGTCCGACGCCTACCGCGTGTTGGAGAAGACGGTGCCGCCCGCCGCCCGCGACGAGCAGCTGGAGGAAATCGTCGATTGGCTTGGCCTTTTGGTGCGCACCACCGACTCGTCCCTGGTGGACGAGTGGGCGCGCGCTGGCCAGCTTCCCGAAGCCGACGTTGCCGGGTTCGGCGCCGAGGACGCCGTGGTGCGCGATCGCCACGGCATGGAGCTGATGGTGCGAAACGCCCTGTTCACGCGTGTGAAGCTGATCGCCGCCGACAAAGCCGATGCGCTGGGCGCTCTCGACGAGGACTGGGGGTACGGTGCGCGGAAATGGGGCCAGGTGCTGGATGACTTCTACGACGTCCACGCCGATGCGCGCATCGACGCCGACGCCCGGTCGAAGCAGTACGTGCTGCTGGACACCGCCCGGGAAGAGGCCGATCACGCCTGGCATGTACGCCAGATCGTGCTGGACACCGAAGGGGACTGCGACTTCTGCATCGACGCCGACGTGGACTTGGACGCCTCCCAGGAGGAGGGCGAAGTGGTGTTTGCGAACTATCGCGCCGGGTTCGCGGACGAACTGGGCGAATAGAGCTCGGCGCTTCGGGCTTCGGCCGAAGGATCCGTCGCTTGTCCTCGCTCGCGCGGGTGCTGCGGCTCGCCGCTTCTCGCCGCTGCGGAATCGCTCCTTGACCCTTCGGCCGAAGCCCTCCGCTGCTTGCTGGCGCCCTGGCCGCTTCGGCGCGGTCGGGAAAGGTGCGTCGCTTGTCCTCGCTCGCGCGGGTGTTGCGGGTTGCTCCTCTTTGCCGCTGCGGAATCGCTCCTTAGTCTTTCCCGACCGCGCCTTCGCTACTTGTGGGCTGTGCTCCCGCTGCCTTAGAGCTGCTTCGACTTTTGGACGCAGGCGTCGATGGCGTCCATGATGGCGCCGCGGAATCCTGCCTCTTCAAGCACGCGCACGCCTTCGATGGTGGTGCCGCCGGGGGAGCATACCATGTCCTTCAGCTCGCCGGGGTGCTTGCCGCTTTCCAACACCAGCTTCGCGCTGCCCAGAAGCGATTGGGCGGCGAACTCGTAGGCTTGGGCGCGGGGCATGCCGGCGGCTACGGCGCCGTCGGCCAAGGCTTCGACGAACATGAAGGCGAAGGCCGGCGAGCTGCCGCCTACGGCGCCTTCCGCGTCCATGAGCCGCTCGGGGATGGCGATGGCCCGGCCGAAGCTGCCCATGAGCTGCAGGCAGAGGGCCTCGTCGTCGGGCTGCGCGTTCGGTCCGGCGCAGACAGCGGTGCAGCCGGCCCCCACGAGCGCCGGCGTGTTCGGCATGCAGCGCACCAGGCGCACCGGGTGGCCGAACAGCTCTTCGATGCGCTGGCAGGTAAGCCCCGCGGCGATGCTTACCACCAGCTTGTCGTTGGCCGTGCTGGTGGCTATTTCGTCAATGACCTGGGGGAAGAACACCGGCTTCACCGCCAGGATCAGTACGTCGGCGGCATTGGCAACTTCGACGTTCGAAAGCGAGGCGTCTATCCCGAAGCGCTCTTGCATCCGGGCGCGGGTTTCCGGGGTCTTCGCCGAGCCCACGATGTCCGCAGGCGTCGCGATGCCCGACTCCAGCAAGCCGCCGATGATGGCCGCTGCCATGTTCCCCAACCCGATGAACCCTATTTTCATGATGTTCCTTCCGCTGCGCTTCGATACGGAGGCATTGTAACTAAAAACGAGCAGCCCGCCCCCGCCAAAGCGGAGACAGACCGCTTCGACAAGCCGAAAACTTGATTGAGTCTTGGTTGCTGCGGGATGACTGCCGCGGCTGGGGTGGCGGCGCCCGGTGCTTGCGCTTCGCCTTCCACTGCGGTTTTCGATGGCGCGACAAGTCTTGCTCCTGCCCGTCCGTTTGCGACGATTTCATAACGGGGATGTGCCGATGGGGGATATGCCGTACAATCGAATACCGTTTTTCACCCGAGACCTATGTGAGGAATGCGCATGATGGCCGATGAGCAGAGAAAATCGCAGGGATCCGCCGGGGATTTTGCCGACGAGCCCGAGTTCGCCGCCGAGCAGGCGCACCTAAACGCCACGTACGACACCATTCAGCGGGTGGCGCGCGGGGCTGCGGCCAAGCTCGAACGGGTGGCGGCCCAGGCTGCGGCGGACAAGGAGTCCATGGCCGCCGAGGTGACCATGAACACCGCCACCGAAGACGACGCCACCGAGATGTGGGCCGACTTCCACGCCATCAACCAGGTCATCGCCGGATACAACCTCTCCCACGACCTGGAGGCGAAGAAGCTGGCCGCCTGCGAGCTGCTGCTGCGCCAGCCCTATTTCGCCCGCATCACCCTGCGCTACCGCGAAGGCGCCGAGCCCAAGGAACTGTACCTGGGCACCGCGGGCCTTTCCGACGAGAACTACAAGCGCGTGGTGGTGGACTGGCGAAGCCCCGTGGCCGAGGTGTACTACAATCAGGAGATGGGGCGTACGTCCTACGTGGCTGAGGGGCGCACGATCGCCGTCGACATGCTGGGACGGCGCCAGTACGACATCCAGGGCAGCCGCCTGAACGCATACTTCGATACCGACGTGGCCATTCAGGACTCGCTGCTGCTGGCCTCGCTGTCCCACGAGCGCACCAGCCAGATGAAGGCCATCACCGCCACCATCCAGAAGGAGCAGAACCGCGTCATCCGCGCCGACGACGTTGCGGCCCTTGCCGTGTGGGGTGTGGCCGGCTCGGGCAAAACCAGCGTCATGATGCAGCGGCTCGCCTACCTGTTCTTCCAGCAGCGCGAGACGCTGGACGCCAGCCGCGTGTTCCTCATCAGCCCGAATCCGGTGTTCTCCCACTACATATCGGGGGTGCTGCCCGACATGGGCGAGCGCAACCCCCAGACGTTTACCTGGGACCAGTTCGCGGCGCTGGTGATGCCCGAGGGCCACGGTGCGGGCAACGTGGCCGTGCCGGTGGGCAACCTGCACAAGATCGAGCGCGCCCTGGACCCTTTCGAGTTCGACCAGCGCGACTTCCGCGATGTCGAGCAGGACGGCCTTCGCATCGTCAGCGCCGACCAGGCGTGGCGCGCGGTGCAGAAGTTCGCCAACGTGCCAGCGGGGCCGCGCCGCGTGAACCTGGTGCGCGAGGAGCTTCTGTCCCGCGCCGAAGCGCGCATCGGCCAGCTGGCGGCCGACGACTCGGTGCTCGAGGAGATAGAGGCGCTGCCCTTCGACATGCAGATCCGCATCTTCGATGAGCTGGTGACCGTTATCCCCGAAGAGGAGGAGCAGGCGGTACGCTTGCGCTACGTGCGCTGGAAGTACCGCGATGCGTTGCGGGCCGTCGCCGACGACCAGTGGCTGCGCATCGACCGCATAGCCATGCGCATGCTGGGCGCGTCGGGCGTGGTGCCGCTGGAGTGGCTCTACGCGAAGATGGTGGTGACCGGCTACGGCAACAGCGACGCGCAGTACGTGATGATCGACGAGGTGCAGGACTACACGGCGGCCCAGCTGCTTACATTGGCCCGTTACTTCAACCGCGCGAAGTTCATGACGTTGGGAGACGCCAACCAGGCTATCAAGGCCGACTGTGCCTCGGCTGCCGAGGTGGAGTCGGTGCTGCATGCTGCGCGCGGCCCGGTAACCACCTGCGAGCTTCTGACCAGCTACCGCTCCACGCCCGAGATCACGGCGCTGTTCGCCTCGCTGGCGCATGGGGTGGGGTCGGATTCGCGGGATGTGCATCTGACGGTGCAGTCGGTGCAGCGCGATTCCGAAAAGCCCGCGGTGGTCGAATGTGCTGACGACGAGCTATGGCTGGAGGCGCTTCGAGGGGCGGTGAGCCAGGCGCGTCAGAGGTGCACGTCCCCCGACACGCCGGCTGCCGACGCGTCTGCGGGCCTCACGGCGCTCGTGGTGCCCAACGGCTACGAGGCGGACAAGCTGGCGGCCACACTGGGCGAGGCGTGCCCTGCGCGGGTTGAGGACACCAGCCAGCTTCCCGATACAGGGGTGGTGCTCATCACGTTGAAGCTGGCCAAGGGCCTGGAGTTCGACCACGTCATCGTGCCCGACGCAAGCGAGCGGTCGTTCCCCGTCGCCACGGGCGCCACCGAGGTCGACCGCGACTTGGCCCGCCGCAGGCTCTACACCACCATCTCGCGCGCAACGCGGCGCCTGACTCTGCTGGCTCGCGGCGAGGTGACGCCGGCGCTGAACCTGGGGTAGCCATGGCGGCTGCGAGAAAGAAGGCGCGGCCTGTTGCTGGAAGCAGGTCGGGCGCCAAGGCCGAGAACGACGTTGCAAGCGGGGGCTCCGTCGCGGGCGAGGGTTCCGGCATCGCCGAGGACGCTGCTGAGAGCGAGAAGGCGCGAAGGCGGAAAACGCCTGATGCGCCGCCTGCCACCAACGAGCACGTGCGCAAGTCCATGCAGGGCAACAAGCGCGCGAACACCAAGCCCGAGCTGCTGGTGCGCCAACGCCTGCGCGAGGCGGGGCTGACCGGCTACCGGCTGCAATGGAAGGTGCCGGGGCATCCCGACATCGCCTGGCCCGGCAAGAAGGTGTGCGTCGAGGTGCGCGGCTGCTTTTGGCACCGCTGCCCCCACTGCCAGCTGTCCATGCCCAAGTCGCACGTGGAATACTGGGCAATGAAGTTCGATCGCAACGTGGAGCGCGACGCCGAGACCGCGGCGCGCCTGGCGGAGCTGGGATGGAAGGTGCACGTCATCTGGGAGTGCCAGCTGAAGAAGAAGGTTATCGACGCCACCTTCGCCGAGCTGCTGCCGGTGCTTTCCGAAGAGCTGGGCAAGCCGCTTAAGGGGGCACCCGACTGCTCGTAGGCGCGCACGGCTGCTTGCGAGCGGGCGCAGCGTGCGATATGCGGCATGCGGGATGCACGACGGAACGGAAGGGAGCATGATGGACAAACCGTCGCTCACGCGGCGAACGCTGCATTACTACTGGCTGGTCACGCGGAGGCACCTCGGGCTGTTCGCGGGGCTGGTGGTGTCCACCATTGGGTTCGTGGCGCTTCTGCAGTACGGCAACCCCTACCTCATGAGCCTGGTGGTCGACCGGGTGTCGGAAGGATCGACGGTGGCTCCCGACCAGGTGTTTTCCGCCTTCGGGCCGCTTGTTTTGGCGCTCGTGCTGGTGAATCTGGTGGGGCAGGCGTGCAGCAAGCTGCAGGACTACACTCTGTGGAAGCTCGAAATCGCCGTGAACTACGACTTGGCCACCATGGCCTTCGACGCCCTTGCCAACCAGTCCATGAGCTTTCACTCCAACCGCTTCGGCGGCACGCTGGTGTCGCAGACCACGAAGTTCCTGAGCGGTTACAACCAGCTGGTGGAAGTGATTATGTTCCCGTTTCTGCCGGTGATCTGCTCGGTGGTGTGCACCGTGGCGTTCTTGGTGCCGGTGGTGCCGCTGTACGTGGTCATCCTGCTGGTGCTGCTGGCGGGCTACGGCACCATCTCCTACGTCATGTACAAGCGCATCCTGCATCTGAACGAGGCGGCGGCAGGGGCCCAAAACGCCCTGTCCGGCGAGCTTTCCGACGCGGTCACCAACATCCTTGCCGTGAAGACCTACGGACGCGAGGACTACGAGCGGGGGCTGTTCGACGCCGCCAACAGGGAAGTGGTGGCCAAGGACTCCAAGCGCATGTGGTCGAGCATGGCGCGCGGCATCATCACCGCGGCCGTCACCGTGGTCATCATGAGCGTGGTGTCGGTGTTCATCGCGGGCGGCAACGCGTGGTTCGGCATCACTCCGGGCGTGCTCATCATGATGTTCACCTACACCAACACCGTGGCGAACCAGTTCAACTTTATCAACACCGGCTTGCAGCGCATCAACCGGGCTTTCGGCGACGCGAGCGGTCTTACGGCAGTGCTCGACGAGCCGCGACTGGTGGCCGACTCTCCCGACGCGAAGCCGCTGGTGGTGACCGAGGGCGCCATCGACTTTTCCGACATCGGCTTCTGCTACCAGGACGGCGGCGCCAAGACGTGCGTGTTCGACGACTTCAACCTGCATATCCCCGGAGGCCAGCGCGTAGGGCTCGTGGGCATGAGCGGGGCGGGCAAGACCACGCTCACGAAGCTGCTGCTGCGCCTGGCCGACATCCAGGAAGGTCGCATCACCGTAGACGGCCAGTCCATAGCGGATGTGACCCAGCAGAGCCTGCGCCGCCAGATCGCCTACGTGCCACAGGAGGCGCTGCTGTTCCATCGCACCATCGCCGAGAACATCGGCTACGGCAAGCCCGACGCCACCATGGACGAGATTCGCGAGGCGGCTCGCCTTGCCAACGCGCTGGAGTTCATCGAGCGGCTGCCCCAGGGCTTCGACACCGTGACCGGCGAGCGCGGCATCAAGCTGTCGGGCGGTCAGCGCCAACGCATCGCCATCGCCCGAGCCATGCTGGCAGACGCCCCCATCCTGGTGCTCGACGAGGCCACAAGCGCGCTGGATTCCGAAAGCGAGGCCCTGGTGCAGGAGGCACTCGGGCGCTTGATGCGGGGGCGCACCTCCATCGTGGTGGCTCACCGGCTGTCCACCGTGGCCAGCCTCGACCGCATCGTGGTGCTTTCCGACGGGCGGGTGGTGGAGGACGGCCCTCACGCCCAGCTGGTGGAGCGAAACGGCGACTACGCCAAGCTCTGGTCCATGCAGACCGGCGCCTACCTGGAGTAGCTGCCCGTCGCTTGCTTCCACGGTGTACATGCACGCAGGTTTTGGTCTATGATGAGTGAAGTATCTGCGAGAGATTCAGGAGGCGGTTATGGCGGTGAATGCGACGGATAGGGACGCGCAGCGAGCGGAACGCAAGGCTCAGGCGGCGAAGCACAGCGCGCTTATGAAGGGCGCCTTCGCGTCGGATACGGCGAAGACCGTTGATGCCGCCGTGATTTACGAGGACGGCCAGGCGCGCATGCTGGAATTGCCCGAAGCCGCTTTCGAAGGTACGGAAACCGTGGTCACCACGGCGTTCGCCCCCGAGGCGCTCTTCCGCTTCGGCAAGGGCAAGACCATGGTGGTGGACCCGGCGTCGGCCACCCGTCCCGGCGGTGCCTACGAGGACGGAGCGTTCGGCCCCGAGCAGGTGCTGTGCGCGGAAAGCAACCTCTACGAAGTGCTGCAGGGAATGCGGCAGGAGTTTCACCAGGGCAACCGCGGCACCCAGGCCGGTATGCTGTTCACCGACCGCGCCGCCTACCTGCCCGACGTGGCGTTTCTGCGCGGGGGCACCGTGCGCAAGGCCAACGTGCTGGCTATCCCCGAACCGGTGCGCGCCCGCGCGCTTGAGAACCATCGTTCCGAGCGCGAGTGCGACCTGGCGCTTGCGAACCGTGTGGAGTCCATCCTGCGCGCGGCGGCTGCCAACGGCTGCGAGACCGTGGTGGTGGGCGCCTTCGGATGCGGTCGCAACGGCTACCCGGCGTCGCAGGTCGTAAGCCTGTTCCAGGATTGGATTGCGGCGCATCCGGGCGCCATCGGCCAGCTGGTGTTCGCGGTGCCCCGCGCCTTCGTCGACCAGTTCCGCGAGGCCTTCGGCCAGCCCGAGCCCGAGGTAGCTCCCGTAGTGGCCGCACCGGAAGCCGGCAACGACAGCGACTCCGACGAGTTCGACTGGCGAAGCGTAGAGCTGCCCGAAGGCATCACCGTCCGCTAGATCCGTTGGGTCGCCGCCCCCGTTTCTTGGCGGCCGAAATCGCACTCGCAGGGGCGTCGCTTCGGCGGCGCCCCTTCGCTACTCCATCCCCAGGTCAAGCCCGGCTATCACGTCTTTGAGCGTGGCAGCCGAGGCCCTCAGGTCGGCGAGCTCCCGGTAGTTCAGCGACGGGGGCATGCGGGCCTCGATGCCGCGCTTGCCCACGATGCAGGGGGTGGACAGCGCCACGTCCGAGAGGCCGTACTCGCCGTTCAGGAAGTTCGACACCGACAGCACCGACTTCTCGTCGCGGGCGATGGCCCCGCAGATGCGCGTGACCGCCATGGCGATGCCGTAGTAGGTGGCCTTCTTCTTCGCGATGATCTCGTAGGCGGCGTTGACCACGGTGTCGGCCACCTCGCGGCGGAACTGCTCGTAGGAGCCGCCCGCGCGCATGGTGAAGTAGTCCTCTAGGGGGATGCCGGCCACGTGCGCGCTCGACCAGGCGATGAGCTCGCTGTCGCCATGCTCGCCCAGGATGCGCGCGTGCACGTTGCGCGGGTCCACCTGCAGCCGCTCGCCCAGGATGTGCTTCAGGCGCCCCGTGTCCAGCACCGTGCCCGACCCGATGACCCGTTCCTCGGGCATGCCGGAGAGCTTCACGGAGACGTAGGTGAGCACGTCCACCGGGTTCGATACCACCAACAAGATGCCGCCGCAATGGCGCGAGCGGATTTCGGCCATGATGTCCTTGAAGATGGCCACGTTCTTGTTTACCAGGTCGATGCGCGTCTCGCCGGGCTTCTGCCCAAGGCCCGCGGTAACCACGATCACGCCCGCATCGGCCACGTCGTCGTAGGTGCCGGCATGGATGTCGCAGGGGCTTGCGAACGCGGTGCCGTGGGAGATGTCGAGCGCCTCGCCCTCCGCGCGATCGGCGTCCACGTCGATGAGCACCATTTCCGAGAACAGCCCCGACTGCATGAGCGCGAATGCCGTGGCCGACCCCACGAATCCGCAGCCTACAATGGCTATCTTGCGGTCGTTGACGGCGGTGGGTGCTGCCGGGTCTTGCGCGCTCCTCATTGCTGCTTCTTCGCTTGCGGTGGGCGTTGCCTGGCCCAGTGTGCTGTCCATAGGTGCTCCTCTGCTGGCGGTGCGCCGGTTGCGTGGATTGGTTTTCGAAGCAAGTATATCGGGCGTCATCCATGCGGCAGCTCCGACTTGGCTGGCCGCAACGCAACGGTTACGGACGCGCTGGCTTGGCGATGGCGCACTCGGGGGCGGGGCGACAGGGCGATGGGGCGACGGGGCGGCAGGGCTGCCTCGCTCCTTGGAGCGAGCAGAAACTACCCATATCCGTTCATTTTGTCCAGAGATTTTCAAAGCGCTGAACTGGCATAACATAGAAAACCGCAGGTCATAAGCTCGAAATCCCGTGGACAAAATGAACGGATATGGGCATTTTTCCGAGAGGGCGGCATTGGCTTGGGCGGAGGCGTCCGAGGCTGCTGCTTTTACGTGGTTCACCGTGGCGGACGGCGCGCATCGGTGGGTCGTGCTATGCTGGGTGGGCTAGGATACATTCGGGCGCGAGAAAACCTAACGGAACGCCTCGGTATGGCGTTGACAGGGTAATTACTAGGAGTGGGACTATGCGTGGTCGTGGCAAGCAGATAACGTTCGGCGTGGCGGCTTGGGAGGGGTTGGCCGCCGGCGAGCGCACGATGGCTCGGACGGTGGCTGCCACCTTGGGTCCGCGCGGGCGCTATGTGGCCTGGGACACGAAGGACAAGCGCACCCCCAGCTTGTCGAACGACGGCGCCATGGTGGCGGGCAACATCGACCTGCCCGACTCGCTGCAAAACGTGGGGATGAAGGTGGTGCGCGAGGCGGCCATGGCGGCTAACCTGGGGGCGGGTGACGGCACCACTACGGCCACCGTTTTGGCCGATGCCCTTGTAACCGAAGGTGTGAGGGCGGTTGTTTCGGGCGCCGAGCCGCTGGCGCTGCGCCGCGGCATGCAGAAGGCGTGCGATGCGCTGGTGGAGGCGCTGCGAGCGTCCGCCCAGCCGGTGACCACCGCCGAGCAGCTGGCGGAAGTAGCCATCGTGGCCGCCGGCGACGAGAAGATAGGCCGCACCGTGGCCGACGCGCTGGTCAGCGTGGGGACAGAAGGCGTGGTCTCGGTGGAGAAGAGCAACATGTTCGGCATCTCCCACAAGGTTCAGAAGGGCATGATGTGGGGCTTCGGCTTCATCTCCCCTCAGATGGCCGACGACATGGGCGCCATGGTCACCGAGCTGCACCAGCCCTACATCCTCATAACCGACCAGCGTCTGGCCGACAACTTCGACGACGTCATCCCGGTGCTTGAAGAGGTGGCGAAATCGGGGCACCCGCTGCTCATCTGCGCTGACGACGTGCGCGGCGTGTCGCTGAAGTCGCTCCTGGCCAACAACGCCCGCGGCAAGCTGAAGACCGTGGCCGTGAAGGCTCCCGGGCTAGGCGAGCGCCGCAAGAACGAGGCGGAGGATCTGGCCGTGCTCACCGGGGGCACCTTCGTCACCGAGGCCCAGGGATTGCGCCTGAGGGACGTCACCAAAGCCATGCTCGGACGGGCCGAAAGCGCCATCATCACGAAGGACTCGTGCGTGGTGGTGGGCGGCAAGGGCAAGCAGGAGGCCGTCGACGCGCGCAAGGCATCCATCCGCGCGCAGCTGGACGGCACGGTTGCCGGCGAGAGCCACGATGTGCTGCGCGAGCGCTTGGGGAAGCTCTCGGGCGGCATCGCCGTCATCTCGGTGGGCGCCGCTACCGAGACCGAGCAGGACGAGATTCGCAGCCGTATCCAGGACGCTCTGCGGGCTACGCGCTCGGCGGCGGAAGAAGGCCTGGTAGCAGGCGGAGGGGTGGCGCTCGGCCAGGCGGCGCAGGCGTTTGGTGCGCGCGATTTCGCCAGCGAGGACGAACGGCTTGGCGCCGAGATCGCGCGCAGGGCAGCCTGGGCGCCCGCGAAGGCCATCGCCGCCAACGCCGGCTTCGACCCGGAGGTGGTGGCTCACGGGATTGCGAGCGCTCCTGCAGGCGAAGGTCTCGACGCTGCCACCGGCGAGTGGGGCCCCATGATTGCCCGCGGCATCGCCGACCCCGCCAAGGTCACCCGGGTGGCCTTGGAATCCGCCGTTTCCGTGGCGGGCCTCATCCTGATAACGGATGCCGCAGTGGTAGGGAACTAGCGGCGGGCGCGTGAGGACGCTTTCGCGGGCCGCGCTCTCCACGTTTTCGCAAGAATTAACGTTGTCGTCTCCTGTTGCGGCGGAGTGGCTGGTAAACTTGCATATCCGTGCATAAGATACAGGGCGACTGCTTCGCCGCACGGCAACGAGGCAATCCGATGGTTTCCGAAGGGAAGGAAGCATCTATGCGTCTTATAGGGCTGGAGGATGTGGAGGACATTGCGCTGGGGGCTTCGCTTCTGGGCGCGGGCGGCGGGGGCGACCCTTACGTGGGCAAGCTTGCCGCCATGGCCGCTATCCGCGAGTGCGGACCGGTCACGCTGCTGGACGCCGACGAAGTGCCCGACGACGCCTTCGTGGTGCCTTCGGCCGGCATGGGCGCACCCACGGTGCTTACCGAGAAAGGCTTCGGCAGCAACACGGAAATACAGGCGCTCAAGGACAACGTCCAGCGCTTCTTCGGCCGCGAGGTCTACGCTACGCTTCCCGCCGAGGCCGGCGGCGTGAACTCCATGTTCCCGCTGATCGTGGCGGCGCGCCTGGGCATCCCCATGGTGGACGCCGACGGCATGGGCCGGGCGTTCCCCGAGTTGCAGATGGTCACCTTCACCATCGGCGGTGTGCGCACCACGCCCATGGCCTGGGCTGACGAGAAGGGCAACTTCGGCGTTCTCGACACCATCTCGAACAAGTGGGCCGAAGACGTGGCGCGCTCGGTCACCATGGTCTGCGGCGGTGCGGTATCCATCATGCTGTTCGGCATGGACGGGGCCAAGCTGAAGGAATGCGGCGTGCACGGCATCGTCACCCGCAGCCAGCAGCTGGGCCGCGCCATCCGCCAGGCCAAGCATCTGGCGGCCGAGGAAGGGCTGACCCCCGAGGAGTTCTTCCTGCGGTTCACCGGCGGCCACAAGCTGTTCAAGGGCAAGATTTCTGACGTGCTGCGTGAGATGCGCGGCGCATTCAACTACGGGCGCGTGAAGCTGGCCGGCATCGGCGACTACAAGGGCTCGGCGGCCTACGTGGACTTCCAGAACGAGAACCTGTGCTGCGTGGTGGACGATCGCATGGTGGCCACCACCCCCGACATGATTTGCCTGGTGGACGTCGAAACCTTCATGCCCGTGCCCACCGACGCCCTGAAGTACGGCAAGCGCGTGATGGTGGTGGGCCTGGAGTGCTTCCACCTGTGGCGCACGCCGGAGGGGCTGGAGCTGGCGGGCCCGCGCTACTTCGGGCTTGACACCGACTACATACCCGTGGAGGAGCGCTGCAAGATGGCGGTTGCGGAAGGCGAGGTGGCTTAAGCCATGTACAGACTGGGAATCGACGTCGGGGGAACGAACACCGACGCAGCGCTGATCGACGAGAACCTGCAGGTGGTGGCGGCGGTGAAGAGCCCTACCACCGAGAACGTGGAAGACGGCATTGTGGCCGCCATGAACGCGGTGCTGGAAGCCGCGGCCATCGATC
The DNA here is from genome assembly GCF_943193145.1 of Adlercreutzia aquisgranensis. NCBI lineage: Bacteria > Bacillati > Actinomycetota > Coriobacteriia > Eggerthellales > Eggerthellaceae > Adlercreutzia > Adlercreutzia aquisgranensis. Next base: position 76,965 of record NZ_CALPDA010000011.1, read on the forward strand.
GCGACCAGGTGGGCTGGGCTATGCTTGGCACCACCCAGTGCACGAACGCCATCGTGGAGCGCAAGGGGCTCTCTCCTGTGGCCATCCTGCGCATCGGCGCGCCTGCAAGCGTGTCTATGCCGCCCATGGTGGACTGGGCGCCGGACATCGCCTCGGCGTGTGTGGCCGACGTCATCGTGGGCGGCGGCTTCGAGGCGGACGGCAAGCGCATCGCCCCCTTCGACGAGGCAGCCGCCCGTGCGTTCTTCGAGAGCGTGAAGGGCAAGGTGGAGGCCGTGGCCATCAGCTGCGTGTTCGCCACGGTGCGCGCCGACGACGAGCTAGCCGCCGCCGCCATCGCCCGCGAGGTGTTCGGGCCCGATATGCCCCTGTCGCTGTCCCACGAGATCGGCAGCATGGGGCTTATCGAGCGCGAGAACGCCACCATCCTAAACGCCGCCTTGGACCGTGTGTCGAAGCGCTTCACCGAAAGCTTCGCTCGGGCGCTTCGGGAGGCCGGCGTCGCCTGCGCCCAGGCCTATCTGTCCCAGAACGACGGTACGCTCATGACCTTGGAATATGCGCGTCGCTACCCGATTCTCACCATCGCCTGCGGTCCCACCAACTCCATCTGCGGCGCCAGCCGCCTTACCCAGGTGGACAACGCCATCGTCATCGACGTGGGCGGCACCACCACCGACCTGGGCGTGCTTCAGCTGGGCTTCCCGCGCGAGAGCGGCGTGGCCGTCACCATCGGCGGCGTGCGCACGAACTTCCGCATGCCCGACGTGGTGTCCATCGGGCTGGGCGGCGGATCGATCGTTCGCGTGGGCGAGGACGGCTCGGTTACCGTAGGCCCCGACTCCGTGGGCTTCCGCATCGCCCAGGAGGCGCGGGTGTTCGGCGGCTCCACGCTGACCGCCACCGACGTGGCCGTGCGCCTGGGCATGGCGCAGGTGGGCGATCCAGCCCTGGTGGCCGATGTGCCTCAGGAGCTTGCCGAAGCGGCCATGGCGGTTATCCGCGAGCTGGCCGAGGACGCCATCGACGCCATGAAGACCTCCAGCGACCCCATCGACGTCATCCTGGTGGGTGGCGGTTCGATCATCCTGCCCTCCGATTTGGCGGGCACCAGCACGGTGTACGCCCCCGACCACGCCGGGTGCGCCAACGCCGTGGGCTCGGCGCTTGCGAAGGTGGGCGGCGAGGCAGAGATCCTCGTTAGCTACGACCAGGTTCCGCGCGACGAGGCCATAGCCAACGCTACTGAGGCGGCCATCGCTGCGGCCCATGCGGCCGGCGCCGTGCCCGGAACGGTGACGGTGGTGGACGCGGAGGACGTGCCACTGGCCTACATGACGGGCCATACCTGCCGCATCAAGGTGAAGGCCGCAGGCGACCTGCAGGCTTAAGGGGCGTCGGGCTTAGGCGCTGATCGCCCAGAAGCACAGCGCCTGACCGATGATGGTGTCGATGTCCCAGGTGGTAGCCGAGCGCGTGGGGCTGTTCGGGTCGTAGACCACGGCCCGCCCCTGGGAATCCAGCCCGTTCATCACGATGAAATGCCCTTCCTCGGTGAAGTCGCCCGGGCCCATGATGGCCACCACCGGGGTACCTGCCGACAGGGCGTTCTCTATCTGGAAGGCGTCGGCGCCCAGCTCTTCGGACTGCAGTCCCAGCATACGGGCGCCCTCGCTCATGAAGACCCATCGGGTGCTGCCATCCTCTACGAATCCGTTGCTCTCGGAGAATTGCGCCATGGCTACCGGGTCGTAGGAGGCGTCGCCGGTCAGGTAGACGTAGACCATGGAAAGGCACGTGGGGCCGCAGCCGGCGATGCCCAGGGTGCTGTCGGCGTAGGGGGTTTCAGCCCAGTTCGCGTCCTTCTGGTACAGGTGGGGCATCGTTCCGCGCGCCCATTCCGACGCCGGCGTGCTCGCGGGGCTCTCGTCCGACCCGGAGCGGCTGCGTGCCTCGTCCAACGCGCCCTGGAATGCGCCGGCTGCGTCCACGCCGGCAGCGGCGGTAGTAGTGCCCGAAAGGAACGAGAGAGGGCTTTCCTGGCCCGAGGCGCGCAGAAGGCCGCTCCCTATGAGCAGCAGCACGACCAGTGCCAGCGCTATGCAGCCGAAGCTCTTCAGCTTGTCCGATATGCGCAGGGGTTCGTAGGCGAAGGCGGGCTGCGCCGCTCGGCGACCGGCTTGCCGAGGGCGCGACGAGGCTTGGGCTGCTGCTGCGCTTCGGCGCACCGCGTCCGTCCGCTGCTCGGGAATGCGCGCGAACGAGCGCGGGGGCGCGAAGCTCTCTGTCACGCCGTAGCGCGGGTTCTGCGTGCTGTAGTAGTCCAGGTCGTCTACGTCCAGGTTGTCGTAGGAGAAGCCGGCGGTCTGGGGGCCCAGGTCGGCGAAGGTGGCATGGCGTGCGTTTCGGTGGTCCATCGTGCCCTCCTGCGGTGCGTCGTGACGGCTGCGGCGCGTTTCGAGGTGTAGCGCCTTGCTCCTAAACCTACCATCGCGTTCGGTTTGGTGTCCCATAGGGAATGCTTAGCAATTTCTTATCGGGCTGTACTTTCTGGGAAATACCCGCCAAACAGCCTGGTAAAGGCAGTGTTTCAGTAGATACTGTGGAAAGCGGGCCGCAGCGCTTTCGCTTGCGCGAAGGCTCGCGTATCTAGGAGCGTGCACGGATGCGCAGGCTGCTTGGCGGCGTGCGCGCAGAGGGAAGGAGCATGCCGTGGAGGAGCGGGCCCTGCGTATTCTCGCTGTCGACGACGATGCCGCCATCGCCGACATGGTGGCGCGCATGCTGGAGGCGGAATGCTACGACGTGACTGCCTGCTATTCCGGAGGGGAGGCCTTGGCGCTGTTCGCCGCCGAGCCTTACGATTTGGTGCTGCTCGACATCATGATGCCCGGCATGGACGGGTTGGAGGTGTGCCGGCAGATCCGGCAGACCAGCGAGGTGCCCATCGTGTTCTTGTCCGCCAAGGACGAGGAGACCGACAAGGTGCTGGGGCTGCTCATGGGCGCCGACGACTATATCGTGAAGCCATTTCGCCAACGGGAGCTGGTGGCGCGTGTGAAGGCGCGGCTGCGACGGTTGGAGGCGAGCCGCAGCGCCGGTGCCGCCGACGGCTCCGGCTTGGGCCGAGTTGGCGATGAAGGTGCCGACGAGGGCGCGCCCGGCATCCGGCGCGTGGGCGACCTTGAGATCAACGAGCGCGGTCATGTAGCTCACTTCCAGGGCATGGAGGTTTCGCTGGCCCCGAAGGAGTTCGGCGTGCTGGCCATGCTGGTCCGCAACGCCGGCGCCACGGTTTCGGCGGCCGAGCTCTACGAGTCCGTCTGGGAGCAGTCCTACGACAAGACGGCCAACAACTCCGTCATGGTGTGTATCCGCGGAATACGCCGCAAGCTGGCCGAGGTGGACTCGTCCATGGACGTGGTGCACACGGTGTGGGGCGTGGGCTACAAGATCGAGGGCTCTGCGAAGGCGGCGGGGAGGTAGCCATGGCCTTGGAGAACGCCCAGTCGCGGCATCTGTGGTGGAACCTGCTAGGGCGCCTCGCCGGCTTTCTCATGCTGTGGACGGCGCTGTGCATTGCTGCTGCCTTCCTGCTGGAGCAGTTCGTATTCCCCTCGTTCGGCGAGTTCATAGCCTCGTCCACGAGCGAATGGCAGGGCACCACCCAGGAGAATCTGAACGAGCTGGCCATGGTGCTGGGCTACGATGCCCTGTACGGGCCTCACGACCAGACGTTTCGCCAGCAAGCGTCCATCGGATGGGACGGCACCCTGCTGGTGCGCGACATCAGCTTCTACGAAATGGTGAGGCGGCTCAAGCTCCCGGTGTTCTTCGCCGTGTACCTGCTCGGCGTCGTTGCCGTTTCCGTGCTGGTGCTGCGCCGCTCGGTCCGCAACTTCGACAAGCTGGCGCTGGCGGTCACGGGCTTGGCTCGGGAGCGGACCCAGGCACCGAAGCTGCCGAGCAACCTGTACATCATCCAGTCCGAGCTGCTGCAGATCCAGTCCGCGGCCATCGCCGACGAGATGGCGTCGGTGGAGGAGGAGCGCCGTAAGAACGAGATGGTGGCCTACCTGGCCCACGACATCCGCTCGCCCTTGACCTCGGTGACCGGCTATTTGGAACTGCTGAAGGACACGCCGGACATGCCGCTTGAGGCCCGCCGCCGCTACGCCGAGGTGGCCTTCTCCAAGGCGTGCCGCATGGAGGGCCTGGTCAACGAGTTCTTCGAGATCACCCGCTACAACGTGGTGCGCATGCCCATCGAGCGGGAGCGGCTGGATGCGGCGCTGTTCTGCCAGCAGGTGGCCGAGGGCTACGACATCCAGGCGGCGGCGCGCAACCTGACCATCGAGGTGGACGCGCCGGAGGGGCTTGAGTTTCTGGGCGACCCGGACAAGCTCTCGCGGGCGCTGGGCAACGTCATCCGCAACGCCATCGCCTTCGCCGACGAGGGGACGGTCATCCTAGTGTCTGCGGCGAGGACCGCGTCGCTTGGCGGCGACCCTATTGTGGACGTGGCGCCTTCCGGGCGGTTGCAGCCGCCGTCGCCGACGAGCCGGGTGGGAGCTGCCGCTGGCGAAGATGCCGCCGTCGGGGAAGCCTCGGCCGAGGGGACGCCTGCCGTACCGGTGCCGCCCGTGCCGTCGGCCTTCGCCATGGTGCCGCATCCGGTGAGCGCCGCCGTGGTCTCCCAGGCCCAGTACGTGCGCTTCACGGTGACTGACCATGGCAAGGAGATCTCGAAGCTGCACCTGACCAGCATATTCGACAAGTTCTTCCGCGAGGACAGCTCGCGCGGCCAGGAAAACGGCGGTGCGGGGCTGGGGCTTGCCATCGCCAAGGAGATCGTGCAGGCCCACAAGGGCGAGATCGCCGCCGCCAGCGACCACGGCGTCACCACGTTCTCCATCACGCTGCCCTTGGTGTAGCGCGCGGGGGGGGGCTCGGCTTGCCGTAGCCGCGCCGCCCGCGCGACCGAAAGCCTACCGTTTCCTGGAGAGGGGTTGCCGTGCGCCCAGGGCAGTGGTATGCTTTCCATCGCTTTAGTACAGTAGAGTGATAAAGTACCGAACCGGACGGCAACCGCAGCCTTTTCGTGCCGTAGTGCGTCCCGGCTAGGTGCAGCGGGTCTTCGGGCCTGCGGACGTTGGGAAGGCAAGGTTTGCGATGAAGAAGAAGTTTGCAGCGGTTGTCGCCTGCGCGGCGGCGCTGGCGCTTTCGGTGGCGGCGCTGGCCGGGTGCTCGGGCGGCAGCCAGGAGAGCACCGACGGCACCCAGAAGCTGATCGTCGGCTTCGACCAGGGGTATCCGCCCTACGGCTACGTGGACGACAGCGGGCAGTTCGCCGGGTTCGACCTGGATCTGGCTCAGGCCGTGGCCGAAAAGAACGGCTGGGATATAGAGCTTGCCCCCATCGACTGGGATGCCAAGGACGCGCTTCTGGGCAGCGGCGCCATCAACTGCATCTGGAACGGCTTCACCATGGAAGGCCGCGAAGCCGGATACACCTTCAGTGACCCCTACATGCTCAACGAGCAGGTGGTCGTGGTGAAGGCCGACAGCGGCATCGACTCTCTTGAGGACTTGGCTGGCAAGGTGGTCATGACCCAGGTCGACTCCGCCGCGCTCGACGTGCTTCAAAACGATAACGCCGAAGAGGGCGGCCAGGCCGAGCTCGCCGCCACCTTCAAGGACCTGCAGACCATCGGCGACTACAACAACGCCTTCATGCAGCTGGAGTCCGGCGCCGTGGACGCCGTGGCCTGCGACCTGTCCATCGCCGCCTACCAGATGGCCGCCAAGCCCGACGTGTACAAGCAGCTGGGCACGCTTTCCAGCGAGCACTACGCCGTGGGCTTCGCTAAGGGCGACGATGCCCTTGCCAAGCAGGTGACCGATGCGCTCAAGCAGCTGGACGAGGAAGGCGTGGTCCAGCAGCTGTGCGATAAGTACGCCGATCAGGGCATCACCTACGACAACTGGGTGCTGTAGCGCTACACTGAACGGGCGGCGTCTCTCGCGGCGGGGCGAAGCTTCGGTTTCGGCTCCCCGAGCGAAGGCGTCGCCCTTCTGTTTCGTTTCGCGCGGAAAGGACAGGCATGGACTTCTCCACCATGATGGGGATTCTGCTCTCGGGTCTGGGCTTCACGGTCCAGATCTTCCTCATTACCCTTGCAGGGTCGCTGCCGCTGGGCGTTCTGGTGGCTTTGGGGCGCATGAGCAAGTGCAAGCCCGTGGCGCTGCTGGTGCGGTTCTACATCTCCATCATGCGCGGTACGCCGCTGATGCTGCAGCTGATGTTCTTCATGTTCGGTCCGTACTACATCTTCGGGCTGTCCTTGGGCAACGACTGGAAGTACTGGGCCTGCTCCATCGGCTTCATCCTGAACTACGCCGCCTACTTCGGCGAGATCTACCGCAGCGGCATCCAGTCCATTCCCCGCGGCCAGTACGAGGCTGCCGAGGTGCTGGGCTACACCAAGTTCCAGACCTTCACGAAGATCGTGCTGCCCCAGGTGGTCAAGCGCATCCTGCCCGCCATGAGCAACGAGGTCATCACGCTGGTGAAGGACACGTCGCTGGCCTTCGTGCTGGGCATCATGGAGCTGTTCAGCCAGGCCAAGGCGCTGGCCGCCTCCCAGGTGAGCATGGTGCCCTACATCTTGGCCGGCGTGATCTACTGGGTGTTCAACTTCATCGTTGAAATCGTGCTCACGCGCATCGAGAAGCGGATGAACTACTACCACGACTAGGGCGCCCCGGACGTCTGTGCTGTCTGCAAGCCCGCTACCGAAAGCTGTGACCTATGGAAAACGCCATCGTGAAATTGGAGAACGCGCGGAAGTCCTTCGGCGACACCCCGGTGCTCAAGGACATATCGCTTACGGTCAATCGGGGCGACGTGCTGGCCATCATCGGCCCCTCGGGTGGCGGCAAGTCCACGCTGCTGCGCTGCTGCACGCTGCTGGAAACCCTTGATGGGGGCAGCCTCTCCTACGGCGACCTGGACGTGTGCGTGAACGACACCCAGGGAAACGCGGTCTACGGGCCCCCCTCGGTCATCCGGCAGGCAAAGCAGCGTTTCGGGCTGGTGTTCCAGAACTTCAACCTGTTTCCGCACTACACGGTGCTGAAGAACGTGGCAGATGCGCCCATCAGCGTGGCGAAGGTGCCGAAGGCCCAGGCCGAAGAGCGCGCCCGGGCGCTTCTGGCGAAGATGGGGCTCGCGGGCAAGGAGTCCATGGTGCCCTGCGAGCTTTCCGGCGGCCAGCAGCAGCGCGTGGCCATCGCCCGCGCCCTGGCCATGAACCCCGATGTGCTGTTCTTCGACGAGCCCACCAGTGCGCTCGACCCGGAGCTCACCCAGGACGTGCTGCGCGTCATTCGCGAGCTGGCGGCGGAGTCGATGACCATGGTGATCGTGACCCACGAGATGTCCTTCGCCCGCGATGTGGCCGACCACCTGGTGTTCATGGACGGCGGCACCATCGTGGAGGAAGGGCCGGCCGCCCAGGTGATTGAAAGCCCCCAGCACGAGCGCACCCGCGCATTCCTGCGCAACTACGGCAACTAGGCCGCCCCTCTGCCACCTGGCCGGCGCCCGTGGGCGGCGCAGTGCACCTTCGCTTGTCCTCGCCCCGCGCGGGTGTGGGGCTTGCGGCTCTTCGCTGCTGCGGAATCGCTCAGGTGCACCACGCCGCATCTTGACGACCGCCCCTCTGCCACCTGGCCGGCGCCCGTGGGCGGCGCAGTGCACCTTCGCTTGTCCTCGCCCGCTCGGGTGTGGGGTTTGCGGCTTTTCGCTGCTGCGGAATCGCTCAGGTGCACCGTGCCGCCCACGGGCGCCTGCTCTTTCGTGCTTGGCCGGCTCGGCGAGGGTCGGGCTCGTGGGTTTATTCGCCCAGGCGGTTTCCCGTGGCTATTGCTTTGCCCAGCAGTGCGCCGAGCGTTAGGCAGCGGCCGTGGCTGAGGCCCGGCGCGCAGATGGGGTAGTCGTTGGCGAAGAAGTTGCCCATGACGTTGCCCACTGCGTAAAGGCCTTCGATCGGATCGCCGTCGCGGCTGAGCACCTGCATCTGGCTGTCGACGTTCAGGCCCGATGCGATGACGAGCACCTTTGCCGTCAGCGCCGAGGCGTAGAACGGGCCCTGGACGATGGGCTGCAGGTCGGCGGCGTCCTTGCCGAAGTCTTCGTCGACGCCGGCCTCCACCAGCTCGTTGTAGCGGGCAACCGTCGCCTCGAGCGCGTCTGTCGGCACGTCGATGGCTGCGGCTAGCTCTGCGATCGTGTCTCCCTTCACGGTGCTGCCGTCCTCCAGGCAGTACTCCACTACTTCGCTATGGCTCGGCGGGTTAGCGGGGTCGGCTGCTCCGCTGGAGAACATCGCCGTCAGCGGGCCTGCGGTATTGTTGTTGTAGTTGGACAGCGGGGACATCTTGGGCATCTGCTCTTCGAAGTTGCTGTCGAAGATGGCCCAGACCTTGTGGCCCTTGCTGGTCAGGTACATGTTCGAGATGCCGGGAAGCGTGGTGTTCTCGTTGCAGAAGCGCACGCCGTCGCTGTTGACCTTCAGGTTCGACGCTGCGCTCAGTGCGCCGCCGCCGAAGATGGGGTGAATCATGGCGGCATGGGCGCCCGGCTGGATGGCGGCACCTACCCACATGGCCATGTTGATGCCGTCGCCGGTGTTGGCGGTCGAGTCGGGGTACACGCTTCCCTCGGCGCCGGCGGCCAGGGGGCACCATGCCTCCACCATCTCCTGGTTGCTGCCATAGTCGCCCGTTGCCAGGACAACGCCTTTGGCCGCGTTGATCTTGACGGTGTTGCCGTCGGCGTCGGTGGCGTATACGGCGACGATGCGATCGTCGTCCTTCAGAAGCTGCTCGGCCTTCATCTTGAAGTAGGACTGTCCGCCTGCGTCTTCGCCCGCCTTCATCATGCGCTCGATCAGCGCGCAGGGCCCCTCTACCAGACCGCCGAACATATGGTCGGTGGGGTATGTGCGGGTGGCGAAGTCCTCCGCCCCGGCGGATGCTGCCGACCCGGATCCCAGCATCACTTCGCCGCCGTCGGCCACGGTCATGTCGATAAGCCGGTCGAAGATGGGGCCAGAATGGTCCGCCCACAGCTTCAGCAGCGAGCCATCTGCCTTGTATCCCGACGATTTCACCAGGTCGTTGACGAGCTGACCCTTGTCGATGGTAATGCCGGCCGCCTTCTGCACCTTGGTGTCGACGGCGGCGAAGTCCAACCCGCGCCCGCTGATGGAGTCGCGCTTCTCGATGATCACCGTGTTGGCCCCGGCTTCGGCTGCGTGCATGAAGGCAGCCGCGCCTGCCATACCGGCGCCGATTACCACCACGTCTGCGTCGATGGTCTCGCTGACACTGCCTTCGTCAATAGACTCGGGTACGATTTCCCACGAGCGGCCGGTACCGGCAGCCGATGCCGTGGTGGCGTCGCCCTTCGCCGCGTTGGCGGTTGTGCTGGGGGAGGCGCAGCCTGCAAGCGTGGCCGCTCCTGCAGCCGCGCCTATGGCCGCGATACCCTTCAGAAATCCGCGACGTTCCATGGTTGCGTTGATCATAGGTAGCCCCTTCCTCTCCTGGGTGCCCGAGCACCCCTTTCCTCTGTCGGCTGCGTCTTGCATTCTGTCCGGCGCAGCCTTCGCCCATGGTCGCTTGCACCGGCGCTCAGCGCATCGTCGGTTTCACTTGTTTCGGCCTGAAGGCCATCACTGGATTCCATTGATTTTTGCGCTTACCAGGTAATTTCAGCCCGCAGGCGCGGGTGTGCCGGCGTCGGGTGCGGGTGAATCGGGTTACAATGGCCCCGTCGAGAGAGGAGGGCTCGGTTGAGTCCGAACGCCGCAAGGAGCTTGCGCCGCGTCCTGGGTTTGGCGCTTTGCCTGGCCTGGGCGTTCTGCGCATACCCGCCCACCAATGCCGAGGGGACGTTTCTGCAGGGCATGACTCCCGGCTTTCAGACGCTTATGCGCTTGGGGGTCGTGGGGCTGGTGCCTACGGTGCTCTTTCCCCTGTTTCCCTCCCTGTTCGTCGCGAAGCGTTCCCGTCGCGTTGCCGCTGTGGTCGTTACGGGACTTTGGGTGGCGGGATGGCTGGGAAGCTCCCTTCTTGCGCAAGACGCTTCTCCGGCCATTGCCTTTGCGATGACTGCCGTCGCGGGTGGCTGCGTGGCCTACTTTCTCGTACGCTGGGGGTTGGAGTTCTGTTCGGGCGATGTCGAGACGGCCGAGCGCGACTTCGTGTCCGTGCTCATCGTTACGGGCGTGGTTTCCGTCTTTGCCCTCGAAGTGCCCGGAGCCATGCTTCCCGCACTGCTGGTTGTCATGGCGATTGCCGTGGGGATGCTGGCCTTTTTCGAGCGCGGTTGCCAGCCCGATGCGAATGTCAAGGGGGAGAGGGGATCGCTGAGTCGCGGCGCGCTCGCGCTGTCGGAAAAGCAGACGGCCGCTTCCCTCGTTCCCATAGTGCTTCGCACGGCGCTGGCCGTTACCCTCGTGAGCTTCGTTTGGTGTGTGTTCTCCATGCGCCATCAAACCCTGGTCGTTTCGAAGACCTTGGTGTTCGGCGTCGGCTTCGTGCTTGCCGGCGTTGCCATCCGCCTGTTTCTGAAGCACTCTCCCAGCGTCGGTTTTGCCGCCGCCGCCCGCTGGGTGCTTCCCGCCATGGCCGTGGGGCTGCTGCTGAACGACTCGCGTTTCCCCTGGCTGCTGGTGGCGGCATGCCTGATGCTTTCCGTGGCCCATGCCGCCTTCGAGATGAGTCTTCGCATGCAGGTGGTGTCGTTCGCACGCCGGCACGAGGCTTCGCGTATCTTCTGCGTAGGGTGGGGCTTTGCTGCCATCATGGCCGGTGCGTTCCTCGGGCCGAGTTTGTACCTGGCGCTTGCGTCCGTCGTTGCCGTGGACACGCTGCACCTTACTTTGGCGGTGCTTGTTGTGCTGGTGATCGTGGGGTCGCTGATTCCTCTGGTGCCCGACCAGAAGCCTGCGGAGCGCGAGATGCTGGCCGAGGGTGCGTCCAGCAGCGAGCCAGGCGATTCCGCAGCGGCCGACCCCGCTCGGCTTGCGCTGCTCATGGGTGTGCGCTATGGGCTGACTAATCGCGAGGCTGAGATTCTGCACATGTTGCTGGAAGGGCGGAGCCGTCCCTACATCCGCGATACGCTCTACGTCTCCATCAGCACCGTTGACACCCACGTGCGCCATATCTATGCGAAGGTCGGCGTGCACAACAAGCAAGACCTGATCGATTTGTCCCGTGCCTGCGAATAAGAGCGCGTGCGGCCGCTCTGCCACCTGGCCGGCGCCCGCGGGCGGCGCGGCGTGCCTTCGCTTGTCCTCGCTTCGCGCGGGTGTGGGGCTTGCGGCCCATGGCTGCCGCGGAATCGCTCAGGTGCGCCGCGTCGCATCCTGGCGACCGCCCCTCTGCCACCTGGCCGGCGTCCGTGTGCGGCGCAGTGCACCTTCGCTTGTCCTCGCCCCGCTCGGGTGTGGGGCTTGCGGCTCTTCGCTGCTGCGGAATCGCTCAGGTGCACCGTGCCGCCCACGGGCTCCTACTTTTTCGTGCTTGGCCGGCGAGACGCGCCCTCGCTTGTCCTCGCCCTGCTCGGGTGTGGGGCTTGCGGCCCGTGGCTGCTGCGGAATCGCTCGGGCGCCGCCCAGCCCTCGCCTTGCCTGCTTTTGTGCGCTCGATTGGTTGCCGTGCGCTTTCTCGCCAGTTGCGCTTGTGGCGGCTGCAGGTTCTCTTTTGTGGCTTGCTACTGCGCGAGGGGCTGCGGTTCGCCTTCGAAGGAGCCGATGGGTTTGCGCAGGTAGACGAGGTCGTGCCAGCGGCCCAGCTTGTAGCCGGCGCTCGGATGGTAGCCTACTTGAACGAACCCCAGTTTCTCGTGCAGGCGCAGGCTTGGCTCGTTGTCGGCGGTGATTAGGCTGAACAGATTGCGGACGCCCATGGCGGACAGCTCGCTTTCCAGCTGCGATACCAGGCGCGCACCCAAGCCCTGTCCCTGTGCTTCGGGGGCCAGGTATACCGCCAGTTCCGCGTTCCATTGGAAGGCCGCACGCTCTCCCATGCGGTGGGCGTAGGCGTAGCCGATGATGCGGGCTTTTGCAGGCTCTTCGGGCTCGCTGGGCTGCTGCGTCTGTTCTGCCACCAGGTAGGGGTACGTACCGATGATGGAGGCCATTCGGGCGCGGAACTCGTCGAGCGAGGGCACCGCGTATTCGAACGTGATGGCGGTGTTCTCTATGAACGGCCGGTAGATGGCCAGTATGCCGGGCGCGTCTTCCAAGGTGGCGGGACGGATTCTTGGCGAGTTTTCGTCGGCTTGCCGAGGTACGTTCGTCTCGGCGACGCTTTCGCAAAGCACGGCTTCCCTCCTTTGCCGGTTTTGTGGGCGCCTTTCCGCCCATGTTCGGCCCATGGTACCAATCACCGTGGCGAGAAATCGTGCATACCAGGCAGGTTGGTGCAGAAAAACGTATGAACCTGCCCGGCATGCACGATTCACAGGGAATGTGCTATCATGACATCGCTTGAGTACATAGCCTGCCGCCGGGTAGGTGCAAGCGCCCAAAGGATGGACGTCGTTAGGCCTTTGAAGACGTCCGCCCCTTGGGCGCTTTTTGTTTTCGGCAGCAGCTCGGGCGGGGAGGGCTACTCGCGCGAGAGGGGCTGCCTTCCTGCGGCGTGCCGGCAGGGAGCGAGGGTGGGGCTTGCGTTCGGCGGGGAAGGGCCCTTGCCAGGGGTGTCTCCCTGTGGGTGCGAGGAAGGTTCCTCGCGAGGGAAGCCGTCTTCCTGCAACAGCGCGGGAAGGGTCCTCGCTGCAGCAGCCGTCTTCCGGCGGCGGCGCGCGGAAGGACGGCGCGTACTGCCGCGAGATGCGAAAAGGTCGAGCCGGCCTTGGCTTCGCGAGGCCGCATCTGAGGAAAGGACGCATGATGAAGCAGTTTGTGACCGAGGATTCGTTCTGGGAGCTGTTCCCCGACGCGCGCATCGGCGTGGTGGTGGCCCACGGCATGAAGAGCGCCGACCAGGTGCCGCCCGAGGACGCGTCTGCCCTGGCCCGCGCGCTTGCCGAGGCTAACGGCAAGGCCGACCAGCACCTCAACAGCAACACCATCTCGCAGAACCAGGTGGTGGCCGTCTGGCGCGACGCCTACCAGAGGTTCAAGACGAAGAAGGGCGCGCGCTGCTCGGTGGAGAACCTGCTCAAGCGCGTGCTGAAGGGCAACCCCGTGGGCTCCATCACCCCTTCCGTCGACGTGTACAACATCGTATCGCTCACCCATGCGCTTCCCGTGGGAGGGGAGGACATCGACGCCATGGAAGGAGACATCCGCCTGGGCATCACCCGGGGCGGCGATCCGTTCCGCCCGCTGGGGGAGGACGAGGACGCCCCTACGCTGGAAGGCGAGCTGTGCTACCGCGACGATGCGGGCGCCATCTGCCGGTGCTGGAACTGGCGCGACGGCGAGCGCACGGCCCTTACCGACGACTCGCAGAAGGCCTTCCTCATCATCGAGTCCGTCGACCCCTCCCGGGCGGACGATCTGGAGGCGGCCATCGACCAGCTTGCCGAACTGGTGCAGCGCTATCTGGGCGCCAGCATTTTCGCGAAGCAGATCGTCACGCGCGACAACCCTTCCATAGTGATCGACGAGTAGGTGCTGCGCGTCTGGAGGCGAAGCTGGTTGCAGGTCGGCCGGCGGGCGGCGGGTGGCGGTCAGCAGTCGGAAATCCCGCACAATCGGCAGGTTGGTGAGTTTTTATGCACCAACCTGCCGATTGTGCGGGCTGCGGGGCCGGTCCGGCTGATGCACGACTGGAAGGTGAGGCCGGCTGATGCGCGGCTGGAAGGGGCGATCGGCCGCCGAGCGCCGTCGGCTTGCGCGCCCGCAAGCGGTCGTGGGCTTTCTGCGATGCGGCGGTTACGAATGGCCCGCGCTGGCGCATTCCGGCGCCGAATGTAGGCTGCTGTGGTAGAATCCCGACGAACGAAACGATGGGGTTCCCGCTTCGGCGGCGCAACCCGGAAAAGAGGTAGACATGGTTGAGAAGACCGACGTTGCGGCTGTGCTCGAGCTCATTCGCCCCAGCCTGCAGGCCGATGGCGGCGACGTGCGCCTGGTGGACGTGAGCGAGGACGGCGTGGTGTCCGTGGAGCTGCAGGGCGCTTGCAAGGGCTGCCCGATGTCTCAGATGACCTTGGCGAACGGCGTCGAGCGCATTCTGAAGGAGCGCGTGCCCGGCGTGACCCGCGTGGTCCCCGCCGACATGATGTAGGCACCGCGGCAGACGCAACCATGAGCTGTTGGACTTTGCGCGGCTGCGATGACGAGATGCAGTCGCGCTGCCCCCACAACATTCCCGGCGAGCCGTGCCCGGCCGATTGCCTGTATTCCCAGTGCGACCGGCCTACCCATGTGAACTGCGAGGACTTCGGCAAGATGCTGAACCCCGAACGGGATTACGACGCCGCCGTCAAAGAGGTCTGCCGCATCTGCGAGCATTTCCTCGACCATGGGCCCGCCCTGGTTGACCGACCGGAGGGCTTCTCTCGCCAGGGGAACCCCAACCGCTTTCTTCTGTAGGCCGCGGTCGTTATGGCCAATCGCCGGATAAGCTGCCCCAGCTGCCGCGAGTCGACGCTGGATGTGACGCGCTACGATTCCATGATGGTGCTGAAAAGCGACGTGGCGCTGTTCTCGCTGCACTGTCCGGCGTGCGGCGCTCGCGTGTCCGCGATCCAATCCATCCCGTTTTCGCTGCGGGGACAAGTTGCCGAAGCCGCGGCGAAGGTCCACGCAGGCATGCTGAAGGACTCCCATGCTGAATGACATCTACCAGAGCATCGACCCTGTAGCGTTTTCCTTCGGCCCTTTCGCCGTGCGCTGGTACGGGCTGGCCTACCTGGCCGGTTTCGTGTGCGCGGCGCTGGTCATGTGGAACGTGTCGAAGCGCTGGAAGGTGCGTATCGATGCGGATTCCCTGCTCACCGTGGTGTTCTGCGCTATCGTCGGCATCATCTTGGGCGGCCGGTTGGGCTACGTGCTGGTGTACGGCGACGGCTATTACCTGCAGCACCCCGAAGAGATTTTGGCCTTCAGCCACGGAGGCATGAGCTTCCACGGAGGGCTGATCGGCGCGCTTCTTGCCGGCATCGTGGCCGCGAAGCTCACGCGCATCCCGTATCTGACCTTGGCCGACATGGCGGTGATCGGCGCGCCTTTGGGGCTGTTCTTCGGCCGGTGCGCCAACTTCATCAACGGCGAGCTTTACGGCGCCCCCACCGACCTGCCCTGGGGCGTGGTCTTCGGCGGTGCGGCGGGCGCGGTTCCGCACCATCCCTCGCAGCTCTACGAGGCGCTGCTGGAGGGGGTCGTCATCTTCGTCGTGCTGTTCGCGCTTTCGCGCAAGCAGCCGCCCCGGCCCCGCGGCACGTTTCTGGGCCTGTTCCTAATCATGTACGGAACCTTCCGCTTCCTGGTGGAGTTTGTGCGCCTTCCCGACCCTCAGATCGGCTATCTGTGGGGCGATTGGCTCACCATGGGCCAGGTGCTCAGCTTGCCGTTGGTGGTTGTGGGCGTCGTGGTGCTCGCCTACGCCTGTGTGAAGAAGCTGCCGCAGCAGGGTCTGCCCAAGTTGCCTGCTGCCAGCGGTCCCGAGGGGCCTGACGGCGGCGACGGTGCTGGCTACGACCGCGCCCCTCTGCCGGAATCTGGCGACGGAGAAAGCGGCACGGTTGGGCGAGACGATTCGGGTGAGCCGGAAGGCAGGGGCGGCGCGGGTGGTCGCGACGGGGCCTTGGGGCCCAAAGGTGGAAGCGAGGCGCGTCAACATGACGGTTCGGAAGCGAATCTGTAGCGAATCAGTCAGCTTCGCGGCGAGCGCGCGGGAATCGTTGCTGCCGGCGGTACAATAGCCGTGTTTTATAAGTACCTACCGCGATTTTAGGAGGCTGCTATGGCTTTGAAGTTCTACCTGTGCAAGCATTGCGGGAACATCGCAGTGAAGCCCTTCGATTCCGGTGTGCCGCTGGTGTGCTGCGGCGAGAAGATGGAAGAGATTGTCCCCAACACCGAGGATGCCGCCGTCGAGAAGCACGTGCCCGTGGTGACGGTGGACGGGCAGAGCGTCCATGTGCAGGTGGGAGGCGTGCTGCATCCCATGACCCCCGAGCACTGGATTACCTTCATCTGCCTTGAGACCGAGCAGGGTTATCAGATCAAGCAGCTGACCAGCGACGATCAGCCTATGGCTGACTTCGCCGTGGCAGAGGGCGACCGTCCGCTGCGCGTGTACGAGCACTGCAATATCCATGGTCTGTGGGTGGCCGAGATCTAGGGTCCGTCCGAGCACAGGCGACGAACCACAAAGCGCCCCGTTCCTCGTCCGAGGGCGGGGCGCTTTTCTTGAAGGGAGGTACTCCCATGAAGCGCCGAACGAAAATCGTATGCACTTTGGGTCCCGCCGTTGACGGGGAGTCCATGATCGGCCAGCTGCTGGATGCCGGCATGGACGTGGCCCGGCTGAATTTCTCCCACGGCAGCCATCAGGAGCACGGCGAGCGCATCCGCCGCGTTCGCGAGGCAGCCGAAGCGCGCCAGAGCCCTTGTGCTATTCTGCTGGACACCCGTGGCCCTGAGATTCGCACGGGACTTTTGGCTGGGGGAGCGCCTGTGCGCCTGGAGGAGGGCGCACAGCTGGTGCTGACCGAGCAGCCGGTGGAGGGAACGGCCCAGCGCGTGAGCCAAAGCTGCGCCGGCCTGGGCAGCTACGTGCACCCAGGCACGTCCATCCTGCTCGACGACGGGCGCGTTGAGCTTTCGGTGCTAGCTGTAGGCGAGAACGGCGACATCCGTTGCGTCGTTCGCAACAGCGCCGTGCTGGGCCAGCGCAAGTCGGTGAACCTGCCGGGCACCACGGTGCCGCTCCCGGAGATGACCGATCAGGACAAGGCTGACTTGCTCTTCGGCATTCAGCAGGATGTGGACTTCGTGGCGCTTTCGTTCGTGCGCAGCGCTGCCGATGTGCGCCGTGTGCGGGCGTTTCTGGCCGAGCACGGCGGCGAGCACATCAGCCTTATCGCGAAGATCGAGTCGGCCCGGGCCATCGAGAACTTCGACGAGATTCTGGAAGCAGCCGACGGCATCATGGTGGCTCGCGGCGATCTGGGCGTGGAGGTGGAAACGGCGCGCGTGCCTCATATGCAGAAGCGCATCATCCGCCAATGCGTGCGCATGTCTAAGCCGGTGATCACCGCTACGCAGATGCTGGAGTCCATGATCGCCAATCCGCGTCCCACCCGCGCCGAGGTGGCCGACATCGCCAACGCCATCTACGACGGAACCGATGCCGTGATGCTTTCGGGCGAGACGGCCAACGGGGCCTACCCGGTGCAGGCCGTGCGCATGATGGCCCAGGTGGCCGAAGCCAGCGAACGCCATTACTTCGAGGAGCACGAGCCCGACCGCACCCGCGACCGCGCCCGCGTGGCCATGGCCGTGGGCATTGCGGCGGTGACCACGGCCGAGACTGTCGGCGCGCGCTGCATCGTGGCTCCCACCATGTCGGGGCGCACCACGCGCCTGCTTTCGCATTTGCGGCCTCGCGTGCCCATCTACGCGGTGACGCCGTTTCCCCGCGTCATGCGCCAGCAGCAGCTGAACTGGGGCGTGAAGCCTTTGCTAGGAGACGTGGAAGGCCGCATGCGCGACGTGGTGAGCCATGCCCAGCGAGCGGTGCTCGACGCGGGGTTGTGCCTGCCGGGCGACGTGGCGGTGCTGACGGCGGGCGACCCTGCCACCAGCCCATCCATCGCCACGGGCAACGGCGACGGCGCGGCGGGCGTCGCGGCCACCAACGTGATGTACGTAGTGGAGTTGCGTTAGCGGCGCGCAGCCGACGTGCTGCATGCGCCGACGAGCCGCCAGGCCGCGTGCCGGCGACGAGCTGCTTGCCGCCCTGCCGCGTGCCTCCAGCGCTCCAGTGGGCGGCAATCCGGCTGTCTGCCGGGGCTCGAACGTTGAAAATCGGATATTTTGGGCAGAGAAAAACACTGCGCTCATCTGGGACTTTCTATATAACGCCAGGTAAAACCACCTTTTTCTGACGCCCAAATAATTCGATTTTCAATAGATTTCATAAGGAAGAAGAGCGATAGAGCGACAGGACGAAAGGGAGCTTACATGGGTTTTCTCGATGAGGCGTCAGACCTTCTGGGCAAGGGCATGAATGCGGCGAAGGACATGGTGACCGAAGGGGCCGTGGTGGCCAAGGGGGCCGTGGCCGGCATGGCCGTGGAACAGCGGCCGTTTATGAGGGCGTTCGTGCGGATGTGCTCCGACGGGTGGGCCCAGGGCTGGAACGAGCGCAACGGCGGCAACGCCAGCTACCGCATGACGGTGGAAGAGGCGGCGGCGTGCAAGCCGTACTTCTACGACACGCCCAGTTCCTGGGTACCTCTGAAAACCGCCGTGCCGCAGCTGGGCGGCGCCTTCTTCGCCTGCACCGCTGCGGGCAGCTTTATGCGCAACCTGGCGGGAGATGTGGCCGGCAACATGGGTATCGTGGAGCTGTCCGAGGCGGGCGACTCGTGGCGCGTGGTGTGGGGGTTCAAGGACGGTGGACGCCCGACTAGCGAGCTTGAGGCGCATCTGGCCTGCCACAGGGTTCGCATGGAGGTGACCTATGGTGTGTCGCGGGTGGTCTACCATGCCCACCCCGCCCATACGGTGGCGCTCTCGCTGCTGCTGCCCGCCATGCCCCGGGCGCTGTCGAAGGCGCTGTGGTGCGCTATGACCGAGTGCGCCATGGTGTTTCCCGAAGGCGTGGGGGCGGTGGACGTCATGGTTCCCGGAGGCGAGGCGCTTGCCCAGGCGACGGCTCGCGAGGCCGAGCGTCATGGAGCGGTGGTATGGGCGGCCCATGGGCTGCTGGTCACGGGGGCAACCTTCGACGAGGCGTTCGGGCTCATGCACACCATCGAGAAGGCGGCGCAGATCCGCTTGCTGGCTCGCGCGGCCGACGGCGGGTCGGCCCGGTTCGATACCCAGGTGTCCGACGACATCCTGCGTGCCATCGCCGCCAGCGTGGGCAAGACCCTCGACGAGTCGCTGCTCTAAGGACTGTCGAATGAAGAGAGATACGGGGCAACGAGGCGGTCGGCCGCTCCCTGTGTAAGGCGAGGTGATTTGGCACTGTCTCGCGGAGACAGCCGTGGTCTTTTCATGGAAGGGCTGCCGCGGTGCTACCATATACAAGCTTGCGCGATTCCCTGTGGGCAAGCGAACATCGTGTCCGCCTTGGTCGGAAACCAAGGCACGAAAAGGAGCCTACCATGAAGGAAAACATCCATCCGGAGTACATGGAGTGCGTCGTGAAGTGCAGCTGCGGCAACACTTTCACCACCCGTTCCACCAAGCCGGAGCTCAAGATCGACATCTGCAACGTGTGCCACCCGTTCTATACGGGCCAGCAGCGTTTCGTTGATACCGGCGGACGCGTGCAGCGCTTCGCCGACAAGTTCGGTTCGGCCAAGGATGCCGTGGCTGCTCGCGAGGCCGAGAAGAAGGCCAAGCGCGCTGCCGAGATCGCCGCTCGCGAGGAGGCCAAGCGCGCCGAGCGCGAGGCCAAGGCCGCCGAGAAGGCCAAGCGTGCCGAGGAGTTCGCCAAGAAGGCCGAGGAAGCTGCCGCTAAGGCTGCTGCTCGCGAGGCTGAGGAAGCCGCCAATGCCGAGGCCGACCTGGTGGAGGCCGCTGCCGAGGACGCTGCCGCCCTGGACGCCATGGTGGAAACCCCGGCCGAGGAAGCTGCTGCTGAGTAGCGAACAATAGGTTGCTGCGTTGCCAAGGTCCGCCCCGAAAGGGGCGGATTTTTTTGCTGCGGTAGAGGCTTGCAGTCAATGACGAGGAATCGGCTCGTTCTTCGTTTTCATCTTGCTTTCAGCATGTCTCTGCTGAAACATCTCGTGTTTTGTTGTGATAGGCTGACGCAAGCTGTGCGATGGTGCGCGCCCGTCTTATCGGGCGCTGGGATTCGAAGGGGGCGGCACTATGATAGATAGCAGCGCTTTCCATAGTTTGAGCTACGGGCTCTACGTTATCGGCACGACCGGGGCAGGCGGCCCTGCGGGATGTATCGCGAATACGTTCCAGCAGGTTACGTCTTCGCCGTTCCAGGTAAGCGTGGCGCTGAACAACGACAACGTCACTACGGGGCGCATCTTGGAGTCGGGCCGCTTTACGGCCGCCTGCCTGTCAGAGGAGGCGCCGATGGAGCTTATCGGGCGCTTCGGCTTCCATACCAGTGCCGATACGGACAAGTTCGACGGCGTGGCCCATGGGCGGGATGCTGCCGGCGTGCCCTATGTGACCGAGACCAGCTGTTCGTGGTTCTCGGCGCGCGTGGTGTCGTCGATGAACCTCGGCAGCCATACCATGATCGTGGGCGAGGTGGAGGAAGCCGGCACGCTGGATTCCGATGCTCCCATGACCTACGCCTACTACCACATGGTGAAAGGCGGCAAGACCCCTCCGAAGGCCTCCAGCTTTATCCCCGGCGATGCGCAGACGTCTCCTGCACCTTCCGATGCGGCCCAGGCGGTGTCGGCCGAGGCGGGAGCGAAGGCGGCCCGCACCTTGGAGTGCGTGGCGGCATCGGTGGAGGCCGAGGCGGCCCGAGAGGGGGCGGCATCCGGCGGCCCTTCCACCGGCTGGCGCTGCAAGGTGTGCGGCTACATCGTGTCTGGATACCCCGACGGCCTGCCTGCCGATTTCACGTGCCCTTGCTGCGGCGTGGGCCCCGAAATGTTCGAGCAGGTGGAGCTGTAGGCCCGGCTGCACGTCTCTGCAAAGCGGCAGAAGCGGAAGCGGCGCAGTCCTCAATAGCTGCGCCGCCTTTACGTGATTGGCTCTTCGCGCGGAAGCAGTCCGGCTCGAGCGCGGTGCTTCTTTACGGGGCGACTTTTGCTTGCCCTGCTCTATTTCGCATTACGCGCAGCCTGCTCGTTTTCGTCGACTTCCCCGTCTCTTCGATGACGCCAAAGGTCGACGACCTCCTGTCGCGTGTGCACGTTCATTTTCCGGTAAACGCTTTTCATGTGGCTTTGCACTGTGCTCGGCGCGACGAACAGGAGGGCGCTTATCTTCTTCACGGTGTTTCCTTCGACGATCAGCGAGACGATTTCTTGCTCTCGCTGGGTGAGCCCGTATACTTGCCCCAGTTCTTCGAGGATGTCATCGTCAGAGACAGGGGGCGCGACGACGCTGGGTCTCTCTTCGAATAGATGGCTTCCCAAAATGCCGTAGGAAGCAATAACGAGCACGAAGCAGACGATTGCCGCGCAAGGGGCAATGTAGGATTCGAGAGGCTCTGATGCAAACTCTACCACGAAAGGCACCACGCCATAGCTCAGGAACGAGGACGCAGCGTCGATCAGGAGAAACGCGGAGGCGAGGAACGTCGGAGACTTTTGGCGCTCGCCGTTGCGCGAAAGGCAGAGGCAGGCGAAGAGGAACACGTTGAGTATCGTGCGCGATGCGATGACCACGGCTCTGCCTATGTTGACGCCGTTTTGATCGTTGACGACCAAGAGAAGAAGGCCCAAGAAGAAAACGACTATGATGCCTCTCCAAAGATTGCCGAGAACTCTTTGCTCCATGCTTGAGCGGGCAATGAGGGGGATGAGTAACGCGGTTAGCAAGGCCGCGATGCAGGAAGGGGCAATTGTGCTTTGCGTTGAAAGGCCGTCGACGGCGCCTCCATACAGGAGTCCGCGCAGGATGCTGCTCAGAAGAAGAAAGAGCGCGAGAATCCAAAATGCCCTTGGCAGACGGCGTCCGGCGAGAACCTGCTTTTCGGCCGGCGTCTCTGTCCTTTTGGGGCGTATTGCGAGCCAGCATCCGCAGGACAGTGCGGGGGCGAGCGAGGAAAGTAGTCCTGGGAAAGGCGCAGCAAGAAGGAAACCGGTGCTGATGGCGCAGGTGACAAGGAAGGATACCAAGCAGGCTCCCAAGACGTAGCGCGGTTTCCTGGCGACGAGCGATTCGGCCCAAGCGCACGCAAGGCCGACGAAAGACAATCCGAGAAACAGAATCGAGGCGATTGCGAGCGGTTGCCATGCTTCGCCCAAGAGCACGAGGGCGCATGAGAATGTGGACGCACAGGCGCATACGAGGGTTACGGCCATCCTGCTTTGGCGAAGGGCGCCTTCGGAGAGGTTGCCGAATAGGAGCAGGGCTCCCGCAGCGATTGCGGTGGTGAAGATGAATATCCAATGGCATTCTTGCGAGAAGACGCTGAGATTCGCCAGCAGCGAGCTGAAGAAGGGACGCCGAAGGAATAGCCAGAAAAACGATAGACCGATCGCCATCGCCGTCGCTTCGGCTCTGCTTGCCGACGATGCTGGGCCTTGCGTCATGCTTTCGATCCCCTCCCTCACAATCTGTGCTTACAGGATAGCACGATGGCCAGGATGCGACCGTATTCTCTTTGGCGACGAACGCTGGTCTTACCTGGTGATTTCTTCAAATCCCATATTTCATGGGGCCTGATTGCCTCTTCTTTCCTCTTCTTCATGGTATGCCGACGCAATCGCGGGAGGCTAAGCTGGAGCGCGCCGGGACGCTTTCCTGGCAAATACTTCAGCAGGGGAACGGAGGAGGAGAGCATGACAGGAAACATGAATCGCAGAAGCTTTCTTAAGGGAACCGCGTTGGCAATCGGGGCGTCCGCTGCTGTGGGAGCGCTCAGTGGCTGTGCGACGGGTCCACAGCCCGTCGCCCAAGCGGAGGCAGCGTTGCCAGAGGGCTTTACCGCAGAGGACTTCGAAGCTTCTGCGGCCGAATACGAGCCCATTAGTGATTTCAGCGACGAGAAAACCTATGACGTCGTGGTGGTGGGAGCCGGCACGGCGGGCCTTCCCGCAGTTCTGACGGCGCTCGAAGAGGGGGCGACCGTCGCTTGTCTGCAAAAGGAGCCGACCACCATCTCGCAAGGGAACAACTCGTCGGGCATGATTCTTGAGGAGAGCACGGAAAACGCCGTTAACAAGTGGATGCAGGCTTACCGTAAGGCAGTGCAATATCGAACGAACCTGGCGCAACTCCAGTTCTTCGCGCTTCACTCAGGCGAGACGTTGTGCTGGTTGGACAAAATGGCCGAAGAGGTCGGATACCCCGCCTGCACCTACAACGACACCACGCGTACCTACGAAGAAGAGGTTGCTTCGTTTCGTCGGCACACTTTCGGCGAGAAGCCAGAGAATCACGGAAAGCTTATTGAGGCTTTGGCGGGGCTCGCCGAGCAGAGGGGAGCCGATTTCTTTTACAGCACCCCCGGCGTGCAGCTGCTGATGGAGGACGGGGCGTGCGTGGGCGTTGTGGGCAAAGCGCAAGATGGCTACATCAAGTTCAACGCGACGCAGGCGGTCATTGTTGCGACGGGAGATTACCAGAACAACGAGTCTCTCGTCAGGCGATACTCTCCCGATGCCGTGCCGTTTGCTCGCAAACAGGTCAACAAGACTGGCGATGGGATCCTCATGTGTGCCTTGGCCGGAGGATGGATGAGCCATGTTGGTCATGCGAAACAGTTCCACGATATGGATTCCGCTCCCAAGCCCATCGCTGAGCTGCCCTTCCTTGCGGTCGATATGAACGGCGAGCGCTTTATGAACGAGGACATTCCCATGATCTCTTGGAACCTGACCCTGTCCGAGAAGAACACGGCCGGCGACGACCCCGGAGTGTTCTGCAGGATCTTCGATAGCTCCTATCCAGAGAAGATTGCAACATGGGGAGGCACCGCTCCCAAACCCGAGGCACTTGAAAAATACATTCCAGGCCTCGTAGAGAACCCGAAGGGGGTCTACCCCGACCTCGTCAACACGCATCGCTGCGACACTCTTGACGAGTTGGCTGGCGAGCTCGGCATCCCAGCAGACAACCTGAAGGCTAGCGTTGCCCGCTTCAACGAAATGTGCGCAAAAGGAAAGGACACCGACTTCGGGCTCGACGAGCGGTTTCTTCAACCAATCGATACTCCGCCGTACTGGGGTGTGTCGCAATGGGTGCGGGTCTCCGCGATTTGCAGCGGCCTTGTCGTGGACGGAAACTATCAGGTAGTGGACCGTGAGCGGAATCCGATTCCGGGGCTCTACGCCGTCGGCTTCTGTGCCGGTGAGCTATGCGGCAATCATGACTGGATCTACACCGATGGTATGGCAGCGGGGTCGTGCTTCACTTCCGGACGCTATGCCACGATTCATGCAATTACCGGTGCTCTTTCTCCGGCGAAGCCAGTGGCGTGGGACGAAGTGAAGGGCCTCTATGCGGATGCTCCGAAGGCGGTAGGGGCTTAGGGTGGCCCGATTCGGGTGCCCCAGGTCCTATTCGCCGGTTTCGCCTGCCCCCTGCTGCGGTGTGGATTTCGAGATGTCCGAGCTGGTGGGGCCGTAGACGCCGGCAGCCTGCCGAAAGCCAACCGTAGCGAAGGCGGCGCAGTCCTCGATGGCTGCGCCGCCTTCGCTTCAACTTCGCAGGGTTTACTTTTCCCAGGCAATAAACGCCCAGGCCACTATACGAGGTTGCTTCAGGTGCCAGGCGCCTTGGGGCACCCCTTTTCGATCGGATTCTCCGGCGTGGGGGTTCGGCTCCAAATTTTCTTCCAGCCAGCCGCGCAGGCGATCGCAGGCGGCGGCAAGCTCGGCTTCGGTGGCGCCCACCGACCCGGCGTCGCGAATCATCTTGGCGAAGTCGTCGTAGGCGTCCTCGGGCGTGGCGAAGGTGTCCTCGCGGGTGCTGTTGATATAGTCCACCTGCGGCTTCAGCCCTTCGTCCGCCAGGATGTTGAAGGCGTACAGGTAGTCGCGCCCCAGCACTTGCGAAAGCCCTACGGCCGAGAGTATCCGCTCGTCCACCCGCGGGCTCGACCCGGTGGACAGCGTGATGCATACGCGGCGACGCGCCACATCGGTCAGTCGCATCAGTGAGTCGCGCAGATCGTCGGTGGCGATGGAGCGCGAGGCGATGGCCACGTCGGCCATGCCGGTCCGCACGCCGAAGGCCGCCCAGTCGTCGTCCCAGCTCATGCACTTCGGAAACACCGTCTTCACTCCGGCGGCGTCAAGGTTTCGCTGCATGGCGTCCAGCATCCCCTGGGAGAAGTCGGCTGCCACCACCTTGTGCCCGGCCTGCCCCAACGGCACGGCCAGCGCTCCGGTGCCGCAGCCCATGTCGAACACCGTCTCGCCGGGCTTGATGTCGGCCAGGCGCAGGAAGTCCTCTACGTAGCGGTTCGGCGCGTCCTTGGTGGTGAAGGTGGCGGCGCGCTTGTCCCAGTAGGCGGAATCGTCCTTGCGGCGGCGCAACCGCTGCAGCTCCTGCCACTCCGCGTTCCAGTCGTAGCTGGTCAGCAGGGGAGTAAAGTTATCGCTCATGGCCTTCCTTTCCGCATTGCTCGCATCAGGCCCGAAGGACAGGGGTCCACGCGCAGTTCCGCACGAGGGCAGAACGCGAAGCGTTCGGTGCCCGAGCTCAGGGCTGTTCGAGCATGGACTCCTGTCCTTCGGGCCCCTCCGCGAAATTCAGGTCGGTACTACGAGGCGCCTTCGGCAACAGGCTTGCCGCCAGCCGCGGCCGCTGCCTCTTCCCGCTGCTCCCGCTCCAGCACCAGCTTCATGGCCTCGATGGCGCATTCGATCTGGCCGTCGTCGGGCTCGTTGGTAGTCAGGTACTGCAGCTGCATACCGGGCCACAACACCACTTTCACCAGCGGGTTGTCCGGATGGCTGCCGGCCCACTTCACCGTGATCTCGTAGGCGATGCCGGCGATGACGGGCACGAACAGGATGCGGATGGCGATGACCAGTGCCAGTTTCGGCGCCCCGTCGGGGATGCCCCAGGCGCTGATGAGCGCCGGCACCGGGATGACGGTATACACGAAGATGGCGATGATCATGACCATGATAAGAAACGCCGTGCCGCAGCGCACGTGCAGGCGCGGGAAGCTGCGGGCGTTCTCGGGCGTGAGGGGCAGTCCGTGCTCGAAGCAGTGGATGGTCTTGTGCTCGGCGCCGTGGTAGCCGAACATGCGCTTGATGTCGCTCATGCGGCCGATCAGCCACAGGTAGCCCACGAATACCGCCACGCGCAGGATGCCGTCCACGATGTTCCAGGCGATGGGGTTGCCATCGTACTCGCCCACCAGCAGGTTCGTGATGAAGGCCGGCGCCACGATGAACAGCACCACGCCCAGCACCAGTCCGAACACCATGGAGACCACCATCTCCTTGTGCCCGAACTCCACCTCCTCGTCCATGAAACCCTTCTTGGGCTCGGCTGACTCGCTGCCCTCGGCGGTGGGGGAGGCCTGCGCTTCGCCGGCGGGCGCGGGCTCGCTCACTACCTCCAAGGTGCGTTGGGCTCCCAGGGCGTCGATGACGGTGTCGGGACGGCCGAAGTCGTCCTTCCAGCTGAAGGCACGCTCGTTGGCGGCGGCCAGAGCAGCAGGGTCGACGCCGGTGTTTCGGCCGGCCCCGTCGCCGAACTCGTCTTCGAAGGCGTTGTCCAGCAGCACCGCTTCCAGCTCTTCCTGGTGAAGATTCTCCTTCGCGCGCTCGGCGTCAGCCTGGCCTGCGCTCTCGTCGAAGGCGTGCGTGGCCGCGATCTCGAGCGCCTTGAACCCCAGCGCCAGCGACTCCACCATGGCGCGGCATCCGCGCATCAGCGGCCAGTACATCCAGCCGTTCTTCTTCCTGCCGCTGGCCAGGTCGTGCTCTTCCGTGTAAACCTGGCCGTTGGGCTGGCGCACCGCCACCGACCAGTTGTACTTCCCGCGCATCATGATCCCCTCGATGAGCGCCTGGCCGCCCACGTGGGTCTTCAGCGCCCCGTCTTCGGAGAAGGCGCGGGATGCGTCGCTCTTCTTGGCCATGGCGCTAGGCCCCCAGGGCGTCGCGCGACACGCGGGGGTAGGGGTTTCCGCAGGTCATTTTCCCTTCGGGGCAGGCGCCGCTCACGCAGGGAGCCCCGGCGTCGGCGAAGATGAACGGCGCGGTGGGCCGGGCCAGCTCCAGCATCTTGTGGGCCATGTCGCGAATCTCCCATTGGGCGCGGTTGCAGCAGCGCAGCTTGAAGAAGTGCAGCAGCTCGCGCACGTTCATGGTGATGACGATCTTGCTCTCGGCGGCGTTGGGCAGCAGATAGCGCGCATCTTCCGCGGGAACGCCTAGCTCAAGCAGTTTCTGGTAGCCGTCCACCGCCGCCTGCACCGCATCGTCGAAGGCGGCCGAGGCCTCGGGGTCCTGGGCTACGGAGTCGGGCTTGACCACGGGCACGCCGTTTCTGAACTTCACGTAGCGCTGGCTCTGCTGATTGAAGCTGGCGATGCGGTGGCGCACCAGCTGGTGGGTGAGGGCTCGCGAGACGCCGTCCACGGCGAAGGTGTAGCTGGCGTGCTCAAGGGTGGAGAAGTGACCGCTGCCCATGATGGTGGAAAGCACGCTTCTCACGCGCTCCTCGGGCATGGTCTCCATCAGCTCGCTAGCTCCCACCGGGGCGTAGCACAGGCGTGCTGCGGTGGCGATGGCGCGCTCGGGGTCGGGGGTGTGGTACAGAAGCTCAACTTGCATGGGGGCTCCTCGAGGATGGGGTGCCGGCAGGATTGTTCGCGCTTCAGTATAGCAAGCGCGGCGAACCCTGCTTCGGCGAAGGCCCCAGGCAACACCCAATGCGCACGGCGGGTCGGCGGGTGCCATGCCGCCGTGCGGCTGCGTCTCTAGCCCAGCATCGAGGCGTAGGCCAGGTAGTCCTGGGCGTCGGGCGGAATGGCGAAGGTGATCTCCTGCCCGTAGGCCTCCACGGTGACGTAGCCCGGGTCGTCGTAGAGGGTGACGGTGCCGTCCACCCCCATGGCGCTCCCGGAGAACGAGCCGGTCTCAGCGGCGGAGTCGGGCAGCGTGGTGGCTTGCCAGTCCTCCACGTTGATGGCGCTCACGGCGCTCTGCACGGTGTCGGCGGGGATGCCCGTGGCCTCGGCGATGCGGTCCACGTTGGAGTCCAGTGCGCTTTGCACCCGGGTCTTGATGCCGCTCGCGTCGATGGCCGCGTTGACCGCACCGTCCTTGGCACCGCCCACGGCGTTCTCGAAGCCGCTCTTCAGGTCGTCCACCGCCTCCACGATGCCGGCAAGGGGCGAATCGTCCAGCAGGTCGTCCAGCGACGGCACGGCGATAACCGCCACGCAGGCGAGCACGAGGGCGCCGATCAGGCCGAGGAACAGAGCGAGTACTTTCTTCATGGGTGGACCTTCCTTTCCTGTTGCTCCTTAAGGGAAAAGCGGTTCTCCTGGTAAGGCGGCGCTGCAGTTGCGCCCGGGCTGCATTCGGCGCGGGCGCAACCGGCAGACGTTGCGGTTCTCTAGTCCAGCTCGCCGGGGCGGCGCACGGTAACTTCCTGCGCCTTCACCGACACGCGGGAATGGGGCGGCACCGAGGCGGTGATGAACGTGGAGCCGGCGATGACCGACCCCTCGCCGATGACTGTCTCGCCGCCAAGGACGCTGGCGTTCGAGTAGATGGTCACGTTGTTCTCGATGGTGGGATGGCGCTTCACGCCCGAAAGCCGCTGGCCTCCGCGGGTGGAGAGCGCGCCCAGGGTCACGCCCTGGTAGAGCTTCACGTGGTCGCCGATGGTGGTGGTCTCGCCGATCACCACGCCCGTGCCGTGGTCGATGAAGAAGTACTCGCCTATGTGCGCGCCGGCGCCGATGTCGATGCCGGTGGACGAGTGGGCGATTTCGGTCATCACCCGGGGCAGGATGGGCACGTCCTGCTGGAAGAGCACGTGGGCGATGCGGTACACGTAGATGGCGTAGAGCCCCGGGTAGGTGAAGATGACCTCCTCCTTCGAGCCGGCCGCCGGGTCGCCGTCGAAGAGCGCCTGCACGTCGGTGAGCAGGACGCGCTGGATTTCCGGCAGCTCGTTGAAGAAGGCGGCGCACACCTCGTCGGCACGCTTCTGAACCTCGTCGTCGGAGCAGAAACGGCAGGGGCGGCAGTCGTCGTCGCAGTTGCTGCCAGCGCCGGAGGCCGCGTCGGTGGCGGTGTAGGCGAAGGCCAGCACCAGCTGCTCGCGCAGGGCGCGCTCAACTTCGATGAGCGTCTGCCCGATGAAGTAGGAGGGGCTGGTGGAGGACGTGAGCATCTCCTGGCCGAAGTAGCCCGGGAACATCACGCGCCGCAGCTCGGTGATGATGCCCTTGATGGCCGTGCGGTTGGGGAAGCGCCGGCCCGGCTTGGTGAAGAATATCTCGTCGGCTTCGTAGTTCTTCTCGATGCGTGCGACGATGCGCTCCAGGTCCTCTCCGAACATAGGGCCTCCTCGGTTCGATAACGTGAACAATGCCCGGCTGCGCCGCTCTTGGGCTGGTTCGCGGCGGTCCTGCGGCAGGCGGATAGCTTTCCATGGTATCCCACTGCGCGGGCTGTCGGGACCGCGGCGGGTGCGTTTCCACGGCGGGTGCAAAGGTTTTGCATAGGGCCTCCGCGGGGAATTAGGGGGTTTCGCTCGCCGGAAAAATGTGTATGCTAACAAGCTTGCGGGAACTTTCGAGCTTCCCCCTGAGGCGGGCCCTAGAGCGAAACTTCAGGGGGAAATCGTGCAGAATATACTGTCGAGCTGCGGTTTTCGCGGCGTAGAGGCGCGTTTTCGTGGGGCGCCAAGGGAAAGGAAGGCTTGCGTGAGGCTGGTCATCACCGAGAAGAACGACGCGGCTCAGAAAATTGCCGACCTGTTGGGCGCCGGCAAGCCAAAGGCGGACAAGGTCTACACCACGCCCGTGTACCGGTTCACCGTCGACGGCGAGGAGTGGGTGACTATCGGCCTTCGGGGCCATATACTGGAGCCGGACTTCGCGCCCTCGCTTATATATAGGCAGCGCGGCGGCTGGCAGGCAGTGGATGCCGAAGGCTCGCGCATCCCGGCGTCCATCCCTGCGTCGCTTCCGCGCCCCCCGTTCAAGAAGAAGAAGCCCTTCACCGCCGACGGCGTGGAGCTGAAGACGTGGAAGATGGAGGCTCTGCCGTATTTGGTGTACGCTCCCATCGAGAAGCTGCCCAAGGAGAAGGACATCATCCGCAGCCTGAAGAACCTGGCGAAGAAGGCCGATTCAGTCATCATCGCCACCGACTTCGACCGCGAGGGCGAGCTTATCGGCTCGGACGCCCTTTCCTGCGTGCAGGAGGTGAACCCCTCCATCCCGGTGTCGCGCGCCCGCTACTCCGCCTTCACGAAGGAGGAGATTACCCATGCCTTCGGCAACCTGGTGGACTTGGACACCAATCTGGCCGCAGCCGGCGGTTCGCGCCAGGACATCGACCTTATCTGGGGCGCAGTGCTCACCCGCTACCTGACGCTGGTGAAGTTCGCCGGCTACGGCAACGTGCGCAGCTCCGGGCGCGTGCAGACTCCCACGCTGGCGCTGATCGTGGCCCGCGAGCGGGAGCGCATGGCCTTCGTGCCCGAGGACTACTGGGTGATCAAGGGCGCCTTCGACGCCGAAGCCACCGCCGGGCCCACCGCCGGCGACGGCCCGCTTTCCTTCGAGGCCACCCACACCACGGCTCGCTTCAAGAGCCAGGCCGAGGCCCAGGCTGTCATGGAGGCGGTTTCCGGCGCCGTCAGCGCCACGGTGACCGACGTCGAGAAGAAGAAGCGCACGGTGCCGGCCCCTGTCCCCTTCAACACCACCAGCCTCATGGCCGCGGCTTCGGCCGAGGGCATCTCGCCGGCGCGCACCATGCGCATCGCCGAGAGCCTGTACATGAGCGGTTACATTTCCTACCCGCGCGTTGACAACACAGTGTACCCCAGCTCGATGGACCTGGCCGAGACCGTCCGCGCCATCTCGGGCAACCCGGCCTACGCGCCCTATTGCCGCGAGCTTTTGGCGAAAGGCGAGCTGCACGCCACCCGCGGCAAGAAGGAGACCACCGACCACCCGCCCATCTACCCGGTGCGCGCCGCCACCCCCGACGACCTGTCGGCCGGCGACTACAAGCTGTACAACCTTATCGCGCGCCGGTTTTTGGCCACGCTGTCCGATGCGGCCGTGGTGGAGGGCACGAAGGTGACCCTGGACGTTGCCGGGCAGCCCTTCGTGGCCAAGGGGGACGTGCTGGTGAAGCCGGGGTTTAGGGCCATTTACCCCTACGGGCTCAAGAAGGACGAGACGCTGCCGGTTCTGGAGGCGGGGCAGCTCGTGGCCTTCAACGGCGCCGACTGCGCCCACAAGCAGACCGAGCCGCCGGCCCGCTACAGCCAGGGTAAGCTCATCCAGGAGATGGAGAAGCTGGGGTTGGGCACGAAGTCCACGCGCCATGCCATCATCGAGCGCTTGTACCAGGTGAAGTACATCCAGAACGACCCCATCGAGCCCAGCCAGCTGGGCATTGCGGTGGTGGACGCCCTGGACAAGTTCGCGCCGCACATCACCCATTCGCAGATGACCTCCGACCTGGAGGCCCAGATGGATGCCATCGCCGCCGGCAGCGCCACCAAGGAGAAGGTGGTGGACACCAGCCGCAACCTGCTGGCCCGGGAGCTTGCGGTGCTCATGCCCCATTCCGAAGAGGTGAAGGACGCCCTGGCCGACGCCGTGGCCGCCGACGCCTACGTGGGGCCGTGCCCGAAGTGCGGCAAGGACCTGCAGATTCGCGTGAGCCAGAAGACCCGCGGCATGTTCATCGGCTGCGCCGGTTGGCCGGACTGCGATGTCACCTTCCCGCTGCCCCAGGGCAAGATCGAGGCGGTGGAGGAGAAGTGCCCGGTCTGCGGCATGCCCCAGGTGAAGGTGACGGCGTTTCGCAGTAAACCGCGCATTGTGTGCATCGACCCCAACTGCTCCACCAACGCCGAGCCCGACGTGGTGGTGGGCAAGTGCCCCACCTGTGCGGCCCGCGGCGTGGACGCGAACCTGATCGCCCAACGCAACCCCCGCTCGCTCAAGCGCTTCATTCGCTGCGAGAACTACGACACCTGCGAGACCAGCTACCCGCTGCCGCAGTACGGCAAGCTCTCGGCCACCGATGAGGTGTGCGAGCATTGCGGCGCGCCTCTTGTGGTGGTGACTACCAACCGGGGGCCGTGGAAGCTGTGCCCGAACTTCAACTGCCCCGGCAAGGAGAAGGACGACGCCGACAAGGGGGCGAAGCGGTCCGGGTCGAAGAGCGCTTCGAAGGGCGCGTCCCGAGGCAAGGCGAAATCGACGAAGCGCACGACGAAGGCCAAGGGCTAGGGGCTCGGGCTGCGAGCGCTTGCGGCGGCGGGGAGGCGGGAGATGGCGTCTCAGCGCTGCGGGTTCGCTGCGTTCGCGCGCTGGGGGAGCAGCTGGATTGAATCTCGATTCTCCGTGCCGTCTGCGACTTGATGGAGCCGCGGGCGGCACGGAGCTTTATACTTGGGCACCGTCATCATTGTTCGCCCGCTTCAGCGCCGGTCCGCACTTTGCGCCGCAGCGGGGACTTTCGCGAAGGAGAAGCCCATGCCCAAGGTAACCATTGTCGGCGCCGGCAACGTCGGAGCCACTGCTGCCCACATCATCGCCTCTAAGAACCTGGCCGACGTCGTGCTGGTGGACGTGGCGGAGGGGCTGCCCCAGGGCAAGGCGCTCGACATGATGCACATGCGCTCCGTGGAGGGCTTCACCGTGAAGGTGACCGGCTCCAACGACTACGATGCCACGGCCGATTCCGATGTGGTGGTCATCACCGCCGGCATCGCCCGCAAGCCCGGCATGACCCGCGAGGATTTGCTGGGCGTGAACGCCGGTATCATGCGCTCGGTCATCTCCGCTGCTGTGGAGAAGTCGCCCAATGCCGTATTCATCTGCGTCACCAACCCGCTGGACGTCATGACCTACCTGGCCTTCAAGGAGTCGGGGCTTCCCGATAGCCGCCTGATGGGCATGGGTGGCGTGCTGGATTCGTCCCGCCTGTCCTTCGCCGTGTGCGAGAAGCTGGGCTGCGACCCGGCCGACGTGACCGCTTGGGCCGTGGGCGCCCATGGCGAGGGCATGGTGTGCTGGCCCCGCTTCACCATGGTGGCCGGCCAGCCCATCACCGAGCTGCTGTCCGCCGAAGAGGTGGACGAGGTGGTGCGTCGCTGCGTGAAGGGCGGCGCCGAGGTGGTGGCCTTCCTGAAGACGGGCAGCGCCTACTACGCCCCCGGCGCCTCCATCGCCAAGATGGTGCAGGCGATCCTGACCGACTCCCATGAGGTGCTTTCGGTGTGCGCGCATCTGACCGGCCAGTACGGCATCGACGATGTGTACATGAACGTGCCGGTGCGCCTGGGCCGCGGCGGGGTGGAAGAGGTCGTGGAGTTCGACCTGAACGACGCCGAGCTTGCCGCCCTGCGCGAATCCGCCGACAGCGTGAAGGCCGGCCTGAAGGCGCTCGAGACGCTGTAGCTTTCGATGGGCGGGTGGCGTGAGCGCCTGCTTTTGCCATCCGCCCATCAGTCCCCATCGCATTCCCTGGCGGGTGCTTCGACAGTGCACGGGGGCTGGGTTCCGCAGGAATTCCCGCAGAACCCAGCCCCCGTGCACTGTTTTCCCGTCGTCCGCAAACGACAGGGTTGCGGCAGCCTTTTCTAGGCGCGCTCGAACAGGCTCGCCACTTCCACGTGGTAGGTTTGAGGGAATAGGTCCACGGGGCGTACGCGGACCAGGCGGTAGCCGCTCGATTCGAAGCGGGCGACATCGCGGGCCCAGGTGGCCGGGTTGCAGCTGATGTATACGACCCGCTCCGGGCTCGCGGCGGCGATGCTTTCCACCACACCGTCGGCCAGGCCTGCGCGGGGCGGGTCCACCACCAGGGCGTCAAGCTCTCCCAGCTCGGGCAGCTCGCGGGCGGCGTCTCCCCCCACAACGTCCACGAACACGCCGTTCGCATCGGCGTTGCGCCGCAGATCGCGCACGGAGGAGCCGGCGGATTCCACAGCCACTACTTCGGCGCCGGCCTGGGCGATTGGGATGCTGAAAGTACCGCCTCCGGCGTACAGGTCGGCGATGTAGAGGCCGTCCAGGCCGGTAGGGGCTTCCGGCTCACCGGTGCCGCCGTCGGGCCGGGCGCCGGGGGTGCCGCCCAGAAACTCGATGGCGGCATCGACCAGCCTCTCGGCCTGGGCGGTATTCACCTGGAAGAACGAAGGCGCCGCCACCATGTAGCGGGCCGCACCCAGCTGCTCTTCCCAAAACCCTTTGCCGGCCAGCACCTCTACGCCCTTGATCTTGCGGGCGTGGCCGGGGTCTGCCATGACGCGCACGATGCTGGTGGCTTTCAGGGCGCTGGACAGGGTCTTCGCCACATGGGCTCGGGGGAAGGCGCCGGCGGGCGTCCAAAGGGCGATCTCGGTCTCTCCGGTGCGAAGGCTGTTGCGCACCCCTACGCGGTAGATGCCCAGGCTGCCGGACCCTTGGGCGAAGCGCAGCGCCCCCTGCAGCGCCTTGGGCGCCTTCTGGATGGACCTGTGGGCTAAGGGGCAGGTGGGCGTGGCGATCACTTGGTTACTTTCGGCGGGGTGGAAACCCAGGCAGAAGCGGCCGGCTTCGTCGGCGCAAGCGAGCTCCAGCTTGTTGCGGTAGCCCCAGCGGCGCTTGCTGGGCACGCAGGGCTCCACCACCGCTTCGGCGCGCTCTTCTGGCAGGTGGGCGGTGCGGACCAGCGTCGATGCCACGTTGTCGCGCTTGGCGCTTAGCTGCGCGCCGTAGGAGAGGTGCTGCCAGGGGGCGGCGCCGGTGGCGATGCCGTCGGGCCATTCAGGGGCGACCCGCAAAGGCGAGGGCTCCACCAGCCGTTGGATGCGGGCCCGAGCGAAGCTGGCTTTTTCCTCGACCAGCTGCACCTCGGCCATGTCTCCCGGTGCCCCGCCTTCGACGAAGACGGTTTTTCCGCTGGCCAGATGACCTACGGCCTCGGCTCCGTAGCCCATGCGCTCGATGGTGATGGTGTCGGTCATGCCGCCTCCCGCGTCGATGCCCTGCATTGCCAACGAAAAAGGCCGGGTATGCGCCCGGCCTGTGCGTTTCGGTGGTGCCCTTGACAGGATTCGAACCTGCGGCTTTCTGCTCCGGAGGCAGACGCTCTATCCCCTGAGCTACAAGGGCACGTGAGGGCATAGTATAGCGCAAAGCCGCTCCCCATGCGCGGCTAACTTCAATGTCGAAAAAGCTGCATATCCTTGCAGCGCTGACGCGGCGTCGACGCTGCTTCGGCGCAGTCTCGGCGAAGCGCTGGCGAAACACCAACGCAGTACTGACGAAGTCTCGGCGAAGTCGATGCGACCAACTTTTACCATTGCCGGCTGTTGACAGTGCACGGGAGAGGGGTTCTGCGTAAAATCCTGCGGAATCCCTCTCCCGTGCACTGTGCCGCGATGTCCGAGGTCGGCAATCTCTCCGATTTCAAGCATGATCCAAGCAGAATTTAGCCCCGACCCTTTCAGGGCTGCGGGCTGATTCTTTCAAATTTGCAGGCTAGGTCTCTCCGGATGCTACAGCGATTCAAACAGAATGAAACACCAATTTGAACTGGGAAAACAGTAAAATCTTTTCCTTGAAATAAGCGATTTCGGATGCTAGGATTCCCTTCATGACCATCGTTCTTGGAGGACATACGGCACTTGAGATAATGCGGGCGGCATCCCCTCTTGTCCTGCACGCCCTGTCGCATGGGCGCAAGCCTGCAAGTGCGGCAGCCTATCCTGAAGCTCGTCTCGAAGCGCACCGCGGCGATGGAGGCCGTTGCGCTTCGATGGGGAGCGCGGACCCCCGATTCGTCGCAGGCTGCTGCCGCGGCGCACTAACAGGAAGTCGGGGCAACGGTAGTGTGGACCCTCGTTTCGCTGCAGACTGCCGCCCGATAACCGCAATCGGTTCTGCGAGGGCCTCGTTCGCCGAGCCGTCCTTCTTGCCCGAGCTGGCGGTCCGTCCTCGAGCCGGCGACAACGACAGGGTGCGAGCCATGTTTCCATTTCTGTCCGAGGGGCCGCTTGAGGTGGTTGTCTCCAAGGCATCGCTGCGAAGCAACTCCCAGCTGTTCGCATGCAGCGTGGAGCCGGCCTCCTTGCTAGGCTGGACTGTGCTTAAGATAGCGGACGGCGTGTACATCTGCCATCCGGCCCTGGTGCTTGTTCAGCTTGCCCGCACTCACAAGGTAGAGCATGTTGCGTCTGTCGGTTCCGAGCTTTGCGGGGCGTACCGAAAGGCATCGTTCGCTGCGGGCGGGTTTGTTTGCTCGCGACCGCTTGCCTCCCGTCAGCTCCTGCTGGATTGCATCGGAGGGCTAGAGGGGGTGAAGGGTCTGCCAGGTGCCAGATCGGCTATTCGTTGCACCTTCGACGGTGCTCGCTCGCCAATGGAGTCCGACCTCGCCGTGCTTTTCGGCGCGCCCACCTTGCGGGGAGGTTACGACCTGGGGCCGTTCGAGATGAACGGGTTGGTAGAGGTTCCGCGAGGCAAGATGCTCCTGTGCGCAAAGTCCTACTACCTGTGCGACTTTCTTTGGCGTCACGAGCGCGTGGTCGTGGAATACGATAGCGACCTGTGCCATACGGGATCAGGGCGAATAGCCGACGACGCTGCCAGACGCAATGCGCTTTCCGCTCTGGGCTTCAACGTACTTACCCTTACCAAGCGTCAGCTGCTCAACCGGTTCGAGTTCGCCCGCTTCATGGCTACCTTGGAGACGGCGCTCGGCAGGCGGCGTTCGCGCTGTTCTAGCGAGGTGCTTCGAAGAAAGGCCGAGCTGTGGTTTTCGCTGGTGGGGCATTTCGGGGCTGCGGAGGAGCTGGCCGAGGGCGCCTGACGGAGTGCTTTGGGACCGAGCTTCAGGAACAGCAGTGCATGGGGGCGGGGTTGTGCGGCGATTCGTGCAGAACCCCGCCCCCGTGCACTGCCGCAATGGGAGGGTGCGCCTGGCGGGGGATTGTGCCTGGCGGGGGAGGGTGCGCCTGGCGGGGGGCTGCGCCTGGCGTAGGGCTGTGTCTGGGAGGGTGCGCCGCCGCAACGGGAGCTGTGTCTGGGGTGCGGCTTGTGTATGGCGGCGATGGGGGAAGGGAAGGGGCGGCAGAGTGCGGGAGGCTGCAACTCTTAAGCTGGGTTGTGTGCCCCGTGGATTTTGCGGTGGCATCTGGGGGAAGGTTGCACCCTGTGATAAACTGCATAGCTACTTACTATCGAGAATCAAGGGGTACACCAGCATGTCGTTCCTTGACGTTTTCTCTGGGTTGACGGGCCAGATGTCGGCAGATATGGCCATTGACCTGGGAACCGCTAATACGTTGGTAGCCATTCCCGGCGAGGGCATTGTTGTGAACGAGCCTTCCGTCGTTGCCATCGAGAAGAACACTCATCGTGTGCTGGCCGTGGGCCACGAAGCGAAGAACATGATCAACCACACGCCCGAGGCCTTCTCGGCCGAGCACCCCCTGCACGACGGCGTGGTGGCTGATTACGACGTGACCGAGGCCATGATCTCGGCCTTCATCAACAAGGCCGCGCCCCGCAAGTACCCTTGGCAGGCCAAGCCGCGCATCGTCATCTGCATCCCCTGCGGCGCCACCTCGGTAGAGAAGCGCGCCGTGTTCGAGGCGGCGGTGCAGGCGGGCGCGCGCCAGGCGTACCTGATCGAGGAGCCCATGGCCGCGGCTATGGGTGCCGATCTGCCCGTCACCGAGCCCACGGGATCCATGGTGGTGGACATCGGCGGCGGCACCACGGAAGTGGCCGTCATCTCCCTAGGCGGCATCGTCACCTCGTCCTCGCTGCGTCTGGCCGGCAACAAGATGGACGAGGCCATCGCCATGCACCTGCGCGACCTGCTGGGCATCAAGATCGGCGAGCGCACGGCTGAGATCATCAAGATCAAGATTGGCTCCATCCTGCCCTTCGAGGACGGCCGCGAACGCGACATGATCATCTCGGGACAGGACGTCATCACCGAGCAGCCCAAAGAGGTCACCATCCAGTCCGAGGACGTGCGGGCGGCGCTTGTGGCCCCCTGCGAGGAGATGGTGCTGCACATCAAGGAGACGTTCAAGAAGACCAACCCCGACCTGGCCAGCGACATTATTCAGAACGGCATTCTGCTCACAGGCGGCGGCGGCCTGCTCTCGGGTCTCGACCGCTACCTCACCGAGAAACTGGAGATTCCCGTGTGGACCAGCGAGACAGCTCTCACCAACGTGGTCATGGGTTGTCTGAAGGTGCTCGAGACGCCAACCGCCTTGAAGCAGACGCTGATGCGATCGAAGTAAGGTTTACGCACTAGTCCTATGGCTCTTAACTTTCAACAACGGGGCAGGTCGGGGGCAAGCTCTGGCCTGCTCGCCCTATTTCTGGCGGTATCGCTTATCCTGGTGGTCGTCTATACCCGCGAAGGGGACGAGGGCCCGCTTCATCGCGCTCAGGCGACCATGAGCGGCCTGCTTGCCCCGGTGCAGATGGCGGGCGCTCCCGTGGGGGCTGCCACGGCGCAGATGCAGGACGTGGTGGTGGACGCCACGGTGGACGAGGAGAGCCTGTCGGCGCTGCGCGAGCAGAATCGCCAGCTTATAGCCCAGTACGCCCAGGGCGAGGAGGATCGCCTGGAAGCGGAGCGGCTGCGGGGGCTTTTGGGGCTGAAGGACGCCTACGAGATGGAGGGCGTGGCGGCCCGCATCATCGGTCGTTCCACCCAGGCGTGGAGCCAGACGGTGACCGTCGACGCCGGCAGTGCCGAAGGCGTGGACGCCGGGCAGACGGTCATGGGCGCCACGGGCGTGGTGGGGCAGGTCATCGACGTGGCCGACCACAGTGCCACGGTGCGCCTGCTCACCGATCCCAACAGCGGTGCGGCGGCCATGGTGCAGTCCAGCCGCGCGGAGGGCATCGTCCGCGGCTCCTTGGAGGGGCTGCTGTACCTGGAGGACGTGGCGGCGGACAAGCAGGTGAGCCTGGGGGACGTGGTCATCACGTCTGGTCTGGGCGGAAGCTACGTGAAGGGCCTCATC
This sequence comes from Adlercreutzia aquisgranensis, assembly GCF_943193145.1. Taxonomy (NCBI): domain Bacteria; kingdom Bacillati; phylum Actinomycetota; class Coriobacteriia; order Eggerthellales; family Eggerthellaceae; genus Adlercreutzia; species Adlercreutzia aquisgranensis. The sequence continues at coordinate 116,048 of NZ_CALPDA010000011.1, forward strand.
ATCGGCACCGTTGCCAAGATAGACATGCGCCAGGGCGATTCGCTGCGCCGCATCGTGGTGGCGGCCAACGATGCGCCCGAGCTTCTGGAAGAGGTGTTCGTGGTGTTCACCGTGGGTGCCGAGGATGCTGCGGCTGTTTCGGCCTCCACCCATCGGGAGCGCGTCCGCCAGCAGCAGGCGGCGGCCCAAGGCGACGGCCAGGGCTCGTCGGATGACGCTGCGGCGTCGGGCGAGGGCTCGGGAGGCGGCTCCGGAGACGACGCCGACGACGGCGCGGAATCGGGTGGCGGAGACCAGGGCGGAAGCGCCGGGGACGCCGCCGGCGACCAATCGGGAGATACGGGCGCGGGTTCCCAGGGCGCCGAGGACGGGCAATCGGGAGATGAGGGTGTGAGCGCGGGCGAAGGCGGTGATCGGTGATGGAGCGGTCTATCGGGCGGATAGCCATAGGCGCCGTGGTGGCGTTTCTGCTGCAGATCGTCGCGGCGCCCAACATTGCCGTTGCCGGTGCGCAGCCGAACTTCGCCTTGGCTTACGTGCTGGTGGTAGCTATAGTCAGGCCCGACGAGGCCGGCAACGTCATGCCGTTTTTCCTGGGGCTTGCCTGCGACCTTATGGGCACCGGTCCTGTGGGCGCTGAGGCGTTCCTGTTCACTCTGGCGTCGTTCGGTGCCTCCCGGGCGTTCATGGTGCTGGACAACGACACGCTGTTCATGCCCCTTGCCATCTTCTCGGCGGCGACCCTGCTGGTGGAGCTGAGCTATGGCTGCCTGCTCATGCTGCTGGGTCTGCAGGCGTCCTTCGCCGACGCCTTCATGTACCGGGTGCTGCCGTGTTCCCTGTTCACCATCGTGGTGGGGCTTGTCCTGTATCCCATCCTGATGAGGCTGCTGCGGGTTGGCCAGATGACGCGCGGGGCCGGCATTCCCGTCATCAGGTAGGCGCGCTATGGTAACCGCCCTTATAGCAGCAGCGATTGCGCTTGTGGCCGTGGCGGCCGTTGCCGTGGCCGTGGTCGTCCTGCGCCGCCGCAGCAAGTCCGGCGACGTCAGCGTCAAGCGTCACATCGCCTCCATCGATTCGGTGGGCGTGCATTCCACCCTATCCGATTCGGCGAAAGCCGCCGCCAGCGCACCCATGAACCGCGAGCCCTCCGTTTCGGGGTCGAGCCCCGCCGCGCAGACGGGCGCTCCCCTGGCCCCGCGATTTGCGGCCATGGGAGTGCTTACCGCCGGCATATTCGGCGCCCTGGCGACCAAGCTGTGGTCCATGCAGGTGATGGATTCGGAGTCCTACGTGGCCCAGGCCGACCGCAACAAGTTCGCCACCATGTACACGCCGGCCCCTCGCGGCCGCATCCTGGATGCCGGCGGCATCGCCTTGGTGGACAACCGCGTGGCGCTCACCATCCTGGCGGAGGGCGACGTGGCCGACAACGCCGAAGTGGTGGGGCGGCTCTCAGCCGTGCTGGGCCTGCCGCGGGGCATCGTGCGGGCGCGCATCCAGGACACCAGCTCCGGCGCTCAGAGCCAGCGCGTGGTGGCCTCGGACGTGTCCATGCGCACCGCAGCCTTCATCGCCGAGCACTCCGACGCTTTCCCGGGCGTCACCAGCCAGGCACGCTTCGTGCGCCAGTACCCCTATGGCGCCCTGGCGGCCCACGTGCTGGGCTATACCGGGTCGGTTATCCAAGAGGATCTTGACAACGTTGCGGCCGGTCGCGAGATCAAGTCGGGCGACGAGGTGGGCCGCTCGGGCGTGGAGGGCACCTACGACAACTTCCTGGCCGGTTCCCACGGCGAGCGCAAGGTCATCGCCGACGCCCATGGCAACGTGGTGGAGGTGGTGAGCGAGGTCCAGTCCACCAAGGGCTCCGACATCCAGCTGACCATCCAGGCCCCGCTGCAGTACGTGTGCGATACGGCCCTGGCGAAGCTGGTGGCGCCCAACGGCGTTATCGGCACCGGCGTGGGCACGGCGGCCGCAGCGGTGGTGATGGACCCCCGTGACGGCTCCATTCTGGCCATGAGCAGCTATCCCACCTATACGCCCATGTCGTTCATCGGCGGCATATCCAACGACCAGTTCGAGACCTATCAGTCCGAAGAGTCGCACTATCCGCTGATGAACCGCGTCATCGCCGGCGGCTATCCCGCAGCGTCCACCTACAAGGCGTTCACCAGCCTGGCGGCGCTGGCCTACGGGTTCGCCGACGCGGAGCGCGAATGGGACTGCGAAGGCGCGTGGGACGGCTGGGACACCGGCCAGCCCCAGCACTGCTGGAACCTCAACGGGCACGGGCCGCTGAACCTGCGCGAGGGCATCGTGAACTCCTGCGACGTGGTGTTCTACGAGATCGCGAAGAACTTCTACGACGCAAGCGCCTTGGGCGGCAATGCGAATGCCCAGGTGGCCGATGATGCGCTGCAGGAGTACATCAAGCGCTACCGCTTCGGCGACCTGACCGGCATCGACTTGGGCGGCGAGATAGCCGGCCGCGTGCCGACGCCCCAGTGGAAGGCGGAGTACTGGGCCGACTTCCCCGAAGCGGCTTCGTGGCGCGGCGGCGACTCCACCAACATGGTCATTGGCCAGGGCGACGTGCTGGCAACCCCCATCCAGATGGTTGTGGCCTACGGCGCCATCGCCACGGGCAACCTCATGCGGCCGCACGTGCTGGGCAAGGTGATGAACGACCGCGGCCAGGAAACGGTGGACTTCCAGCCGGAAGTGGTGGCCGTTCCCGATGTGCCGGCGGACAACCTGGTCTTCGTGCGCGATGCGCTCAATGGCGTGGCCGAGGAGAACTCCAGCGTGAGGAAGGTGCTGGAGGAGAAGGGCCTCGACCCGTCCATCGTGGCCTGCAAGACCGGTACCGGCGAGGTGGCCGGCAAGGAGGACTTCGCCTGGTTCGCTGGCTACGCTCCCTTGGACGACCCCCGGTTCGTGGTGGCCGTTCTGGTGGAAGAGGGCGGCGGCGGCTCGGAGTCGGCAACCCCTCTGGGCGCCGAGATCTTGAAGGCTGCCTTCGATTACGAGGCCGGCGAGCTGACCGCGTTCGGTCGCGTGGCGGGGTCGACGGGCGAATCCGTGGAATACCACGGTAGCGGCGCCACGGGCAGGACGGACTAGGGCCATGAGCAACCTTCCCCAGATACATTCGGTGGTGCGGGCCGCCGAGCCGAAGCAGGCCCGGCAGCAGCGTACCGGCATCCGCCGGTGGGTGAACCTGCCGTTTCTGCTGGTTATCCTATGCCTGGTCGGCTACGGGCTGGTGATCGTGTACTCGGCGGTGTCCGTGGACGAGGACTACAGCTTCACCCGCCAGTTGCAAGGCGTGGCGGCCGGGCTGGTGGCCATGGCGGTGGTGTGGCGCCTGGACTACCGGCATCTGTCCGGCCTGACCATGCTGTTCCTGGTCATCAACGTGGTGCTTATCCTGTCGCCCCACATACCAGGCCTCGGCACCGACGCCGGCATGGGGGCGAAGTCGTGGATCCGGATAGGCATGCAGGTGCAGCCGGGCGAGTTCGCCAAGATCACGGTGGTGCTGTTGGATGCGTCGGTGATGGCCCGCTACGGCGGCAGGCTCGACGACCCGAAGGAGTACTGCAAGGCGCTGGGGATCATGCTGGTGCCGTTTCTGTGCATCATGACCCAGCCCGACCTGGGCACCGGCCTGGTGTATCTGTTCATAGGGGCCACGGCCATGGTGGTGGGGGGCGCCCGTCCGAAGTTTATGCTCATCACCTTGGCGGCGGCCATCGTCGCCTTCGGGGCGCTCATGGCCCTGGACGAGGCCATCCTGTCCCAAACCGGCGAGTACAAGATCCTGAAGGAGTACCAGCGCAAGCGCCTGTTCGTGTTCATGAACCAGGACGGGGCGAACCTCTCCGAAGAGGGCTACAACCTCAAGCAGGCCCAGATCGCCATCGGCTCGGGCGGCCTGTTCGGCAAGGGGCTGTTCCAAGGATCGCAGCATGCGCTTGGGCTGCTGCCCGAGGCGCCTACGGACTTCATCTTCTGCGTTCTTGCGGAGGAGCTGGGCTTTTTCGGCGTAATGGTACTGTTGCTTTTGTACGTGGCGCTCATTTTGCTATGCTTTCGGATAGCCGCATCGGCCGGCGACATGTTCGGTATGGTCATCGTCATGTCGGTGGTGGGCATGTGGCTGTTCCAGATTCTGGAAAGCATAGGCATGGACTGCGGGCTGATGCCCATCACGGGCATTCCGCTGCCCTTCGTCAGCTACGGCTCGTCGTTCATGGTGGTTAATTTCGTCATGCTGGGGCTCATCGGCTCGGTGTGGTCCCACAGCATGGCGACGAAGCGCTCCTAGGAAAGAAGGTCGGTCATGCAGCTGCCCATTGACGTGAAAGCGGTGTTGGACGAGTCGACCAATATCGATGCCGCCCGCCAGGTGCGCCTTTCGCTGACGGTGTACGTCGACCGGTCGGCGCCGGCCTTGCTGGCCGACTGCGTGACTGCCGCCTTTGCGCGCGAGTCCGAAAACGCCCAGGTGTCGGTGCAGTGGGTAGACGACGACAGCTTCTTTGCGGTTCGCACCGACGACATGGCCTGCCTGGTGGCAGGGTTTTCCAGCCGCATAGGCGAGTACGCGGCCAGCCTGCGCGAGGCGGGCGTGCCCTGCATGGTGGCGACGAACATGCCGACGCTGGTGGGCCAGATCGCCGAGGCGTCGGGGTACCCCGTCCCTCGCGGCGACGTGGTTGCCCCCGACGCGCCGGTGGACTTCGTGAGCGCCGCCCAAGATGCCGTGGAGGGAGCGCTGGGCCGGAAGGGCGCCGCGGAGGCCGAGAGCGCGCCGGCCAAGGAACCTGTAGCCGTTGCCGCCATGGCCGACGCCGTGGCCGAGGCCACTGCCGAGGAGCTGTCCGGCTCGAAGTCCGTGACGGTGGAGCACGAGGAGGAGCCCTACGAGATGACCGACGAGGTATGCCGGTCGCTCAAGCTGCGCATGGGACAGTGGATCATCGCCGCCTGCCGCGAGGTGCGCCTGGCCTTCGCCATGGCGTTTCCCTTCGTGCGTCGGCCGCTGGCGCTCGATGCGGTTCGCTCCACGGCCATCCAGAACGCCGGCGTGGGCGTGTTCGTGTTCATCCCCGGCGCCGACATGCCGGTGATGACGCTCAACCAGGCCAAGATGCTGCTCATGATCGCAGCTGCCTACGGTGAAGAACCGGGGCTTGCCCGCGCCAAGGAGCTGGCGGCTGTGGTGGGCGGCGCCTTTGCCTGTCGTACCATCGCGCGGCAGCTGGTGGGCGTGGTGCCCGGGCTCGGCTGGGCCGTGAAGGGCGCTATTGGCTACGTGGGCACCGAGGCTATGGGCCGCGCCGCCATCGAGTACTACGAGAACGGCGCCTCCTTGGGCAAGCTGGAGGATATGGCCGCTATGGCGGGCGAGAAGGCGACGAAGGCTGCCGAGTCGGCCCTGTCGTTTGCGAAGCGCGGCGCCAAGCGTGCGGGCAAGTCGGCCCCTGCCGGCGTGCAGGCCCAGGCGTTCAGCGTGTTCGACACCGTGCGCTCCCATTCCCAGGACATAGCCGACGGGGTTGCCGGCGTGGCTGCCGGCGTGGGCGCGGTGGCCGGTGGCGCTGCGGCCGTGGCGGGCGGCGTTGCCCATGCGGCCGAAAGCCTGCGCTCGGTGGCGGCGAACCGCTTCGGCAGCGGCACGAAGGGCTCTGTGAAGGCCGACTCCAAGGGCCAGGCCCGATGAGGGAGCATCTGACGAACCTGTGGCCGCAGGTGGCGCCTTTGGTGGCAGCTGCCGATAGGCCTTCCCGCTACATAGACCACGAGTTCGGCGCCGTGCGCAAGCCTGATGCCGATTTCCGCTTCTGCATGGTGTACCCCGACACCTACGAGCTGGGGCAGCCGAACCAGGCTCTGCGCATCCTGGTGAACGCCGTGAACGCCCGGCCGCACCTGGCTGCCGAGCGCGGCTTCATCCCGGCGCCTGACATGTGCGATGCGCTGCGGCGGGAGGGCCTGCCCATCTTCTCAATGGAGAGCTGCGCGCCGTTTGGCGAGTTCGACGTCATCGGGTTCACGCTGGCCCACGAGCTGGTGGCCACCAACGTGCTGGAGGCGCTGGATTTGGCAGGCATCCCGCTGCGCGCCGCCGATCGCGCCGAGGATGACCCTATCATCGTCGCCGGCGGCCCCTGTGCCTACAATCCCGAACCGTTTCACCTGTTCATCGATGCGTTCAGCATTGGGGAGGGGGAGGAGGCAGTACCGGATGCCTTGGAGCTTATCCGCCAGCTTCGGCTGCAGGGGGCTTCCCGGGCCGACATCCTGCGGGCCTTGGCCGCCCAGGACGGCTGGTACGTGCCCTCGCTCTACCGCCTGCGCGACGAAGCGGCCGCCCAGCGGGCGGGCAGCTGGCTTGAGCCCGCGCAGCCCGGAGTGCCCGATACGGTGGTCAAGCGCATCTACGAGGGCTTCGCGACGTCTCCGGGATGGGAGCCGTGCGTGGTGCCCTACGCCGAAGTGGTGCACGACCGCCTGAGCGTGGAGGTGCTGCGCGGCTGCGCCCGGGGGTGCCGCTTCTGCCAGGCGGGCATGATGTATAGGCCCGTGCGCGAGCGAAGCGTACGCAACATCGTGGAGTCGGTGAAAGCGGGCCTTGCCCACACCGGGTACGACGAGGTGAGCCTCACATCGCTGTCGTCTACGGACCATTCCCGGATAGCCCAGGTGCTCGAGCAGCTGAACTGTGCGTTTGCCGGTACGGGCACGCGTATCTCGCTGCCGTCCCAGCGGCTCGATTCCTTCGGCGTGGACATGGCGGGCTTGGTGGCGGGCCAGAAGAAGGGCGGGCTTACCTTCGCTCCCGAAGCGGGCACCCAGAGACTGCGCAACGTCATCAACAAGAACGTGACCGAGGACGACCTGTTTGCGGCCATAGATGCCGCCTTCGCCGCCGGTTGGCGCCGCTGCAAGCTGTACTTCATGATCGGGCTGCCCACGGAGACCGACGAGGACGTGAGGGGAATTGCGAGCTTGGCCCAACGCGCCTATGACCGGGCGAAGAAGGCAGTGCCGCCCGAGCAGCGGGGCAACATCCGCATGAGCGTGTCGGCGGCGCTGTTCGTGCCCAAGGCCCAAACGCCGTTCCAATGGGACGGTCAGATTCCGCCCGAGGAAGCTCGCCGGCGGGCGCATCTTCTGCGCGACTCGGTGAAGTACAAGGCGGTGGACGTGCATTGGCACGACCCGGCTACCAGCTTCGTGGAGGCGGTGATGAGCCGCGGTGGTCGCTTGGCGGCCGAATGGGTTGAGGCAGCGTGGAAGCGCGGCGCCCGGTTCGACGCATGGACCGAGTACTTCAACGAGCAGGCATGGCGCGATGCGGCCGACGAGGTGGGGCTCGACGTGGAAGCGGTGGCCCAGACGTCATACGAGCCCGGCTATGTGATGCCGTGGGCCCATATCTCCACAGGGGCGTCGGCTCGCTGGCTTGCGAAAGAGCGCTACCGCGCGGCCGAAGAGATCACCACGCCCGATTGCACGTTTGGCGCGTGTTCGGCCTGCGGGGCATGTCCCGGCTTGGAGTCCGGCAACGTTTTGGCCGCGTTGCGCGTGGCTGCCGGCTCGAACGCGGTGGGCGATGGCGTTTCCGCGGGGCCCCCCGAGGCCTGCGACGGCGCCGCGTCGAACGCTCGGCCGTCGCGACGCAACCCCTACATCTCCCTGTTGGCCATCGAGGACGATTGCGCCCAGGAGAACGCGGTGCCCGAGCCGCACGGCTTCGGCGAAGGAGGTGGCCCGCAATGACCGATCCGGCGAACTTCCGCCTGCGCGTCACCTTCTGCAAGCAGGGGCGCCTGTGCATGCTCTCGCATCTGGAGATCGCTCGCGCCCTGGAGCGCGCCGTGCGCCGCGCAGGGCTGCCCTACGCTATCAGCCAGGGGTTCTCGCCGCATATGAAGATTGCCTTCGGCGCGGCGCTGCCGGTGGGGGTGGGCGGCACCTGCGAGCTGTTCGACCTGCAGCTGACGCGCTACGTGGCACCGCAGAAGGCCCTTGCGGCCCTGCAGGCAGCCAGTGTGGCGGATCTCATGCCCAGCGCTGCGCGCTACATCGAGCACACCGCGCCCGCAGCCTCGGTGGCCTTCCCGAAGAGCACCTACCTGGCGCGCCTGAGCGCGCTGCCCGAAGGGGGCGTGGTGGTCCCCGAAACCGTCACCGTGGTGCGCAAGAAGAAGGAGAAGACCCTGGCAGTGGGGGAGTACCTGCTGGGCGAGCTGGAGCTGGCCTTGGCGGCGGACGGCGACGCCGGCGACGCGAGCGTCGTGGCGCAGCTGCGCTTCAAGCTGGAGTCGAAGCCCACCGGCAGCCTGCGCCCTGACGTGCTGCTGGCAAACTGCACCGACGGCGCCGGCGACCCCCTGCGAGCAGTCACCATCACCCGCGTGGCCCAGGAGGCCTAGAGGCCGACATACGGCTGCTCTAGAGGAGTCGCATGCCGGCGGCTGCGCGGGTTAACGGCGATAGGCGTGGCAGGCGGGCCCTGACGGCATCTTCGGCACCTGCGGGCTATTCCCGATGCTCGCCTTTGGGCGGGAAGGCGTCGAACATGGCGAAGAGCTCTTCGCGGCCGTGGATGCCCAGCTTGCGGTACACATGGCGGATGTGGGATTTCGCGGTGCCGTTGGCTATCACCAGCTTACGGGCCACATCGCTTGCCGATCCGCTGTGCAGCAGCACCTCCAGTACCTCCGTTTCGCGCTCTCCCAGGCTGTGGGCCGAGGCGATACGGCTTAACTGCCTTTGCCGGGATGCTGCGGCGTCGCTGTCGAGGTCGTCGCCATCGGCGTCGAAGAGGCTGCTGGTGGAGAAGGCCCCGCTGGGCATGGAGGGCGGCGACGAGCTGCATGTGCTCACCGTGAGCGACAGCGTGTGCAACTCAGCCCTGTGGAAGGTGTACCGCAACAAGGTGCTCTCCATGTCCGACAGCATCGACGTATGGTACAACTCCCCGGCGTCGAGCCTGCTCCAGGATCCGGTCAGCAAGGCCGTCATCGGCGTCGAGGTCGACCGCAACGGTGACGTGGTCAACGTTCGCGCCAAGAACGGCGTGGTCATGACCATGGGCGGTTTCGAGAACAACCCGCAGATGGTGGATGACTTCCTGGGCCTGACCAAGTCCAGCCCCGCCGGCACGCTGTTCAACACCGGCGACTGGGTCAACCCCAAGCGCCCGCGCCGCACCTACATGGTGCACGACCAGGCTCAGGTCGATGCCATCGCCGGCTACCACGGTATCCCCGAGGAGTTCCAGGACCAGGTGGTGTCTGCCGACACCCTGGCCGGCCTGGAGCAGGCGCTGGGTATGCCCGAAGGCAAGCTGCAGCAGACCGTGGCCGACTTCAACCGCATGGCCGAGGAGGGCTACGGCCCCGCCTTCTACCGCGCGGCCGACACCATGAAGCCCTTCGGCGACGGCCCCTTCTGTGCCATCGAGATGATCCAGGCGTTCCTGAACACCCAGGGCGGCCCGCGCCGCAGCGCCCGCGCCGAGGTCATGGGCACCGACGGCGATCCGATCCCCACCCTGTACAGCGCCGGCGAGTTCGGCGGCATGACCCCCTACCAGTACAACGGCGGCGACAACATGGCCGAGTGCCTGATCTTCGGCCAGCTGGCCGGCGTGAACGCCGCGGCCGAAAAGGACCCGCTGCCGGTGCTGCCCTTGGGCGTGGAGTCGAATCTGGTGTACACCCCCGGTAGCGGCAGCCACATGGTCGACCCCGACCCGAAGCAGACCGTGACCCTGGGCGAGAACGAGTACCTGGGCACCTCCACCCTGTGCATGGGCAACGAGCTGGCACTCAAGGTGAAGATCGAGGGCGGCAAGATCACCGCTATCGACGTGGTGCAGCAGCAGGAGACCGCTGGCGTGGGCAGCAAGGCCATCGACGCGCTGCCGGCCAAGATCATCGAGGCCCAGTCCACCGACGCCATCGCCGGCGCCACGGTGACCAGCGGCGCTATCAAGGACGCCGTCCAGAAGGTGCTCGACCAGGTGAAGTAGCCTGACGGCAAACAGACGGGCGAGCAGACGCTACAGAGCCCTCCCGGAGAAAGCGAGGTCCCCCGGGCCTCGCTTTTTTGGGCGGATATAGGCCAAAGTATGCCTTGGCGAAGGACCTTATGCACGCGCATAGCCTGCAGGAGGCGGCAGGGTGGATAGCGGCCTTTCGTAGGCGGCGCACTAAGTACGAGGCGTTTTTTGAAGGGGGAGGGCGACGACGGAAAGCGCTACAAGCGCGAAAGGCTCGGAAGGGCTGGAAAGGCCCTCGTTGCACTCTGCGACGCAGGCACGCTGCTCACGTGCTTGGACGAGGGGCTGACCCAGGAAGGCCCCGCGCCCTCCATGCCCAACAAGATCGAGAACCCCAACGGACGGATCGGGCGCGCGCTCTCCCACCATCGCGGGATGAACGTCGACCACGGAATCGAAGCCGTGCTTTGGTTTTGCTGTATGGCATCAGAGGCGCCTTTACCCTTCGCGCGGATGCTCAGGGGGTTTCCTAGCGATAAGTGCATCAGACGATGGGAGGAGGAGGCGGCAAAACAGCAGGGCGGCGAAACCGGAGAACCCGCCCGTTGGGGTGAAGGTGTCGCGTGGTCTGAGCTCCGCCAATCGACGCCATACCCCTACCGGATCGACCAGACCCCATTGCGCACTTTTTGGCCTATATGCCCAAACAGATTTGCTATCATGTGCAGGTTCCTGGCAGTTGCATAATTCATGGGGGGATGAAGGTTTGGCCAAGACAAGCGCCGCGCTGGCGACTTCTACCTCCCCAGCTGCAAACAATCAATTCTCGCATGTTGCCTTCAAGTCTTTCGACTGGAGCTACTTAGGTTTTGGACTTTGTCGCCTTTGGATCGTTCAATGGAAAGTGCTGCCTTTGGTAGCCTTCGCTTTCAAAGGAATTGGGGGCGACTTTCTATTCTTTCTTCCTGCCGCTCTTGCTTGCTTCTTCGCTGCAACGCTCATTCCAGCTGGTAACCATCCAAGAGCCCGAACATTGCTTTTCATCAGCTCGGTTGTTGCAACCTTTGCAGGAATAGCGCTATTCACGCTTGGTTCGATTACGAATGCTTCTATCACGCTTCCGCTGGGTCTTGTCTTCATGGGCATAGGCGCTGCGCTACTGCAAACACTTTGGGGCGACAAATATGCAAGTATCGATTCGAAGCATGCTGACCTCTATACGGTATGCTCCATGCTTGTGGCCTCGTTGCTTCAAACATGCATGACCATCATCGATTCCACTTCGGCGGCTATGGTTTTGTTCTTCTTGGTGCCGCTGGGCTCGTACATTTTGTTGCTACGGGGATTTTCTGCAGGGCGGTGGCAAACCGAAGTCAACGAGAGTAGCGAAAGCGACATCGATCATGAACCAATCTCAGAACCCGCAAAATCGGTTCATGATTCGGTTAACTCGACCTCCAATCAACTCGGCCTCGGACGCCTTTGCTTGTCCATCGCTGCCTTCGTGTTCGTCTACAATCTCGCTTCGTCCCTATTGTTCGGTGTTAGTCGAGTCGATACCGAAGAATTCACTTTTGATGGCGTCATCCGAACGGTTGCCAGCGTTTTCGTGCTTGTTTTGCTTCTGGCTCTGTTCCTAAAACGCGGCAATATCAAACTTCTAACCTTATACCGGGCAGCTTTTCTCATGCTTATCGGGGCCTTGGTGGTTTGGCTTGTGGATCCTCTGGCCACTCGCTTCGTCGCCATAGTTGCAGCCATGGGATACAAGCTTTTCGATGTACTGTTCTGGTGCCTACTGGTTCGCCGCGCTCACGAACATCGAAGCTCAGCCTGGCGCGTTTTGGGTTTCGGCATGGTAGCAAACATGATTGCCATGGGCTTGGCTCTCGGTGCACGTTGGTTCCTCAGTGTCTTGCCCTTCGCTATCGACATCGATTCCACGGTTCTGTGCGCTCTTCTTGTCGTAGTGTTGGCGGCCATAGCTATGCTGTTGCTTCCTGAAAGTCTGGTGCAACGTTTCACTGATCGCGATTCAAAAACTCTCAAGAAGAAAGCCGCGGAGGGCGAGGCAGCATCGCTTGAAGATCGAGTTTCTGAGGTAGCGCAAAGCCATGGCCTTACATCTCGCGAAGAAGAAGTACTCCGGTTCTTAGCCCAAGGGCGCACCCAAGCGGTCATAGCCGAAAAGTTGCACATCAGCGTCGGCACAGCCCATAGTCATATTGTGCACGTCTACCAGAAGACCGGTGTACACTCGCAACAAGAGCTTATCGACTTAGTTGAGAGAGCCTAGTGCGAGAGTGTTCGATTCACAGTCGTTCATGACCGTTTTATCCTGTCTGCGCTGCACTTTCATTATTCAATCCTTCCCTCTATACCTCTAAATCGCACCTATACCTCTCGGGTATATTTCTTCCGTTTTGGCAAAAATCCACCTCTGCGGTTCTTCTGCCCTCCCCCATTCTGGCGTTTTATATGCCGCAGCGGGAAGAAAGGAGGGGAACTATGAGAAACCGCACTATTCAATTGACCATGGCTGCCTGTGTGGTAGCGGGCGTGATCGCCCTTGCAGGCTGTGCGCCTCAGGCTTCACCAAGCGTATCGAGCAACAGCGCCGATACTAATAGCACGGCATCGAGCGCCGAAGCCAACGGTGCAGATGCCATCACGATGAACTGGTCACCGGATTCCGATTGTTCGGTTTGCCATCAAACGGAAGCGGCATCGACTCAAGGCGGAGCGTGCTTGGCTGCAACACACGCTACCAACAACACCCAATGCGTCGACTGCCACACCGATGAGTCAACACTTGCCACAGTACACGCTGACGGAGCGGGCAAAGACCCAGCTACCAAGCTGCGCAAAACGAAAATGACAAGCGAAGACTGTTTGGCTTGCCACGAGCACGACAGCCTGGAAGCTATTGCCGAGCGTACGGCTGATGTGGTTGTCACCGACGATCAGGGTAAAGCGATTAATCCGCATGCTTTGCCGGAAGGTAGGGATCACGAGAGCCTTGCATGTACTGCCTGTCACGTGTCGCATGTGGCAACCGACACACTGACTGAGGCTCGCAGCACATGCATCGGATGTCATCACGCTGGCGTTTTCGAATGCGGAACGTGCCACGAATAAGACATCACTTGAAGTGTGGCGAATGTTCTACGCACTATCACGGTGACGACGTCCCGACTAGGGAGCGGGACGCGTAATCAAGGAGGAGAGATTATGAGGAAGAATAACGAGACCGTCGACGTTTCCCGTCGCTCGTTCCTGAAGGGTGCCGGTGCTGGCGCGGCCCTTCTAGCTGCCGGCGCACTGGCCGGATGCGCTTCAGACACTGACGGTAAGGCCGTCCTAGCCGAGGCGGGTACCACCCCTGAATGGCTGCCAGAATCCTGGGACTACGAAACCGACATCTTGGTAATCGGCTACGGTGGTGCTGGCATGTGGACGGCTGTGACCGCGGCTGACGAGGGCCAGTCCGAGGTCCTGATCCTGGAAAAGGCTCCTGTACGCGGTGGTGGTAACTCTTCTATCAATCTGGGCGAGTTCACTATTCCTGTGGATGCAGAGGGGTGCGCCACCTACATCAAGTCGTTCAGCCGCGGACTTACTCCTGACGTTATGGCAGACGCCTGGGCAGCCGAAGCCGTGCGCAACGGCGAGTATGCCACCCGCTGGGAGCTTCCCTGGCAGCAGAACGAGGGCACCCTTGCCAGCAAGTACACCGAGAGCTGCGAGTATCCGAATCTGCCGGGCTCTGACTCCATGCAGATCGGCGCCATCGAGGGTTATGGCATGAACTTCTGGGATATCATGGACCAGCATCGTCAGGACCTAGGCATCGAAGTGCTGTTCAACGCTTGCAACGAAGAGCTCATCCAGAACCCAGAGACCAAGGAGATTCTGGGCTGCTACGCAGACGTGGATGGCAAGCGCATGGCCATCAAAGCCCGCAAAGCCACGATGATGACCATCGGTGGGTTCGAGTTCAATGAGGACATGAAGAACGAATACCTGCGTGTATACCCGGCCAAGGGCTTCTACGGTTGGCCCTACAACACAGGCGACGGTATTCCCATGGTGCAGCACGTAGGTGCCCAGCTCTGGCACATGAACTGCATGATCGGCGGTGCAAACCCGAACTTCAATGATCCGGAGCACCCCTACGCAATCCAGCTGAGCCCCAAGAACGATGCCTACGTACATGTGGACCGCATTGGACGTCGTTGGCACAACGAGAAGACAGGTGCGAGCCCGCACGTTGGTTGGCACCAGTTCACCAAGTTTGACGACGAGATTTGTGACTATGCAGTTGCTCCGTACTGGGTGGTTATCGACCAGACCGGCTTCGACGCTGGACGGCTGGGCCCCGACCCCACCGCAAAGCTTGCCCGCGGCATGTATGCCCCCAGTCTGCCAAAAGAAGTTGGTCGATACGATGGCTGGAGCGAAGACAACAAGGCCGAGCTGGAGCGTGGCTGGCTGAAGACCGGCAACACCTTTGAAGAACTGGCTGCCGAAATGCAAAAGGTCGACCCTGGCTTCATGGACGCCGAGAAGCTGAAGGAAAGCGTCGAGCACTACAACGAACTCTGCGCTGCTGGCGAAGACCCCGACTTCAACCGCCCCGGTGATAAGATGCTGCCTCTCGAGAATCCGCCCTACTACGCATGGCCGGTGTACCCCGGCGGTTGCTCCACTCTGGGTGGCCCGAAGAAGAACGAGCATGCTCAGGTGCTGGACACCAAGGACCAGGTAATTCCTCGTCTGTACGCTGCTGGCTGCTTCGGCAATTTCGCCGCTCACACCTATGGTATCTCGGGCGGTAACAACGCCGAGAACATGGTATGGGGTCGTATCGGTGCCCGCCATGCCTGCGCCCTTGAGCCGTGGGATATGGACGAGACCACCGAAGCCTAAGGCTGCTATCGCCTAGTTAACCCTTCGCTCGAAAGAGCGGCTACTCTCCAATAGCCCGACCCGGCACCCCTCCGCCGAGTCGGGCTATTTTGTGGGATATAGGCCAAAGTATGCCTTGGCGAAGGACCTTATGACGCGCATAGCCTGCAGGAGGCGGCAGGGTGGATGGCGGCCTTTCGTAGGCGGCGCACTAAGTACGAGGCGTTTTTTTGAAGGGGGAGGGCGACGACGGAAAGCGCTACAAGCGCGAAAGGCTCGGAAGGGCTGGAAAGGCCCTCGTTGCACTCTGCGACGCGGGCACGCTGCTCACGTGCTTGGACGAGGGGCTGACCCGGGAAGGCCCCGCGCCCTCCATGCCCAACAAGATCGAGAGCCCCAACGGACGGATCGGGCGCGTGCCGTCCCACCATCGCGGGATGAACGTCGACCACGGAATCGAAGCCGTGCTTTGGTTTTGCTGTATGGCATCAGAGGCGCCTTTACCCTTCGCGCGGATGCTCAGGGGGTTTCCTAGCGATAAGTGCATCAGGCGATGGGGGGGGGAGGAGGCGGCAAAACAGCAGGGCGGCGAAACCGGAGAACCCGCCCGTTGGGGTGAAGGTGTCGCGTGGTCTGAGC